>CAZXXH010000147.1:0-1546 GCA_964644645.1 uncultured Dehalococcoidales bacterium | reverse complement strand
CTGCGAAGAGCAGCGAGAGAATCAGGATCGGTGGCAGTTGGCGCCCGGTCATTGTTCGATAATTAGGCTATGTTCACTCACCCAGAACCATTGGCGTAGCAACCATAGCCCAAATGAAGGGCAACTGGCACACGACTGAAACGGAGCGCCATCAAAACATCGGTCGTGGCGGTAGCACCTACTTAATGTCACTACGAACATAATTCTGTTGTGCCTCGGATACTCCTTGTGAACATAAGACCACTCTACTCGCCGCAAAATAATATCGGGACGTACCCGATCCTGATTACTTCCAGTCGCTGACTGGGGCGGAACGACCGTTGAGTTGATAGGGTATCGGCCCACACTTCTTATCTAAAGGGGAGCACACGAGACCTTTCTGAATCACCCCCGGCTCTCGCGCGAAACCTACTCCTAATTCCGCCATACCGGACCTCCAAATGCGCCATTCGGAGAACGGGTAAGCACCAAGATTCTCGAAACACACGCGTCCCGGAACATTTAGTTGTTCCCTGCGAATAGGAATGGTTAAGAAAACTTCTCTGGCAGTGCTTCGAGTTCGAACCGATAGTCTTCGATTACAGGGTTGGAGAGGAGCTTCTGACACATCTCATGGACCTGCGTTTCCACATTCTCCTGGGCGGTTCCTTCAATGTGCAATTGAAGGTATTTGCCCATCCTGACATCTACTGTCGAATCGTAGCCCATGCGCCTCAGGCCAGACAGTACCGTCTGACCTGGCGGATCATTCACTGTGGGCTTGAGAGTGACGTATATCTTGGCCAGAAACATGGATCCTCGTTAAGAGTAAATGCACAGCCCGGCTAGCGGACATGAGGTGCTTTCGTTCCGCTACACTGAATGATTTCAGGCCCAAGCTTACCGGAGTAGGTTTCAAAAAACGTCTCGATCCTGTCCCGATCCACTCCCCTCATGGTATCCATGACACCCCAAGCTGTTAAGGCAACCGTATCGGGCTCTACATCGGGATAAAAACGCGTGACCCCCCAAACGTTGGCCAAACCTATACTTTCGACCGCGCTCCTCAGCGCCTGAACATCCGCTTCTCTGGGCAGATTGTAACTGACTACTATATTGCTGTGTTCCAGGTTATGGGTAGTCCGCTCGTCTGGAAGGCCGTCTTCGTAAAAGCCGCAGCCTTGTGGGGTGGCCCAATGATCACCAGACGTCGGCGGGCTGGTACTGTAATCGATCGATTCTGTTTCGGGAAGGTGATCTGCCAAGCCATATGGGACTGCGTGCTGGACACCTATACCCTCAATGTAACCGGCAGTGGTGCCGTCAGAACTGGAACCAGTACCACCACCGCTGAAACTGGCGAATGCGAAGCTCGCAATGACAAGCACAGCAATAACTATGGACGCACCTAGGTACCATTTGTTCGTCTTTTTGCGACCTGTCTGGATTACGTTCTCAGCCCGTGCAGCCCTATTGGCCGCCCGGCCTCTTCGGCGTCTTGATTCGGGCAATCTAGTTTCCTCCGCCTAGAGCCTAGCGCCGGTAAGCCGGTGATAGGCTTCATTGT
>CAZXXH010000146.1:0-2100 GCA_964644645.1 uncultured Dehalococcoidales bacterium | reverse complement strand
CTACTGTCTTCAGTCAACAGGCTACTGGCGACAGTCTACAGGCTACAGTCTACAGGCTACAGGCTACAGGCTTCAGGAATATCGTTAACTTTCTCGCACTAGGAGGAAATCTCCGAGTTCCATGAAGTCAGATGCAGATTGGCTGTTGAGCGGAAGGGACTCTATGATGGATTTACCCTGTTCCCATCGCTCGGCAGCTAGATTCTGACAATAATTTCGGGTGTCTAGATCTTCCATCACATCAAGGACGCAATTTACGTCTGATTGGCTAATAGAAGATTTGGAGAATATTTCGCTTAGTAGGCGACTGGTACGACCTTGTGATTCGTTGATCGCGTGTATAACAGGCAGCGATTTCTTTTTGCGTTGGATATCTGACCCGACCGGCTTACCCGTTGCCGCACCTCCCCAAATTCCCAATATGTCATCACGGATCTGAAAAATACGTCCCAATTCGTACCCTACGTGGCGTAGCTTTTGCGCCAGAGCACGGTCTGGGAGTCGGTTCGGTCCGACAAGCGCTCCCAGATAAACGGAACATTCGATCAAAGCTCCAGTTTTCCGTTCAATCATCTGGAGGTATTCGTCAACAGTTACATTAGTTCGACTTTCGAACTGAATATCCTGATACTGACCCTCCATCATGCGTAGGTAATGCACGGTCAGAGTTTCCGCAGCTTCGCATGCGATTATTGTGCTTACACCATGCTTGACTAGTGACTGTATCGTTATGTCAGCAAGAGTGATTAGTACGTTACCGGACACAATTGCTGTTGGTTCACCCCAGACAGCCCAAAGTGTTGGCCTGTGATGGCGAATTCGGTCTCCATCCTCGATATCATCGTGGATAAGGGAAAAGTTATGTATAAACTCCAAAGCTACGGCCGCAGGCATAGCTCGTCTGCGCGTCCCACCTGCTGCTTCGCAAGCCAGAAGGCATAAGGTGGGACGGAGTCGTTTGCCTTCCGCGAGCACTGATGGCGTTCCGTCGGTGTCGACCCATCCCATGTAATACCTAAGGGTGTCATACAAGGGCAACGCGTGAGGCGCTAACTGGTCTACCAATGCCTGTGAAATATCCGCCTGATACCTATAGAAGAGATCTGGCAGACCGATCGGGGAGTTAGCGTTTTGCCGCGTCAACTGTGGCTCGCCGATGGGGGGGTTCAAGGCTATAACGGTTGTTGCGTGGTCAAGTGAAGGCTGATGCTAGCAGTGCTGTTTTAGGGGTGTCAACGACAGGCCGGTGTTTGGTTATTGTGGTGGACTCTAATCATTTATTCAGTACATTGATTACATCCGCATTCACCACTACTAAATCCACATAACTGTACGACTTCACCAAGCACCGTATTCGCTCAGATCAATCAACGAGTCGTAGCAAACTTGTTAACTAGAGGCTCAACAGCGCTAATGTTTGATATAAGACTACGTGGTAATAGGTCAGACTTCTATGGTGCAAGCAAATAAGTTGAGTGTGCATGTTATAAGAAATATAATAATTATGACACATTAAAATTGTAAGTATAATAAGCTGATGATATGATCGAAGCGGGTGATAGTCATGGCTGAAAATTATTACAGCGTACTGGGTCTTAGTAACCAATCCTCCGATAAGGAAATCCGTAGTGCTTACCGCAGGCTTGCGCGAAAGCTGCATCCCGACGTTAACCACGGGAGTAAAGATGCAGGACAGCGTTTCAAGCGAGTCAACGAGGCTTATCAGGTTCTCTCTGATCAGAAAACTAGGCAGGATTACGACGCGTTTGGTGAGAATTGGCGTCACGCTGACCAAATTCGAGAGGCTCGCAGATCGGGTTCGTTTGGCCCCGGTGGTGGTGGACGTATCAAATTTGAAGATTTGGGTGATCAATTCAGCGGTTTTGGGTCATTTAACGATATGTTCAATTTCGGCCGTAGAGGCGATCATGCCCCGAGGGCTCAGGCTCAACGAATAGAGGTGCAAATAAGTCTGCAAGAAGCATATTCCGGGACGACACGAATGATTGCGGTCCAGGGGGCAGAAGATTGCGAGTCGTGTGGGGGAGGCGGGCGGCGTGGGAGTGCTTCGTGTGCTGTCTGTAGGGGTTCTGGAGCTCA
>CAZXXH010000145.1:0-2399 GCA_964644645.1 uncultured Dehalococcoidales bacterium | reverse complement strand
ATTTCGTCAACTACTATCAACCCCGTTTACTGTTCAATATCCGGACCGTAGGGTGGGGCTTTCGGGCGCGGCGTCAGCGTCCGGCATGAATCCACTAAAATTTTTGTTGCGAAGGCCCAGTGAGGGGATACGAGCGATTATCGGAATGGCGCGTGTAGAAGAGCGCAATCGGCAGTCAACACGGTTCCGCGGGCAAGAATTTACTTGGTACGAGGATCGTTGTACTGGGTGTGCAAGTTGCGCTAAATTCTGTCCGCTCGGGATAATTAGGATTGAAACCCACCCAGGTGGAACAGATGTTCAAGAAGGTGAAAATTATGCGATAGATGTTTTTGACATCGACCTTGGGCGCTGCATGTACTGCGGGCTTTGCGTGGAGGCATGTCCTTACGATGCTCTCCACATGGGTAGTGGATTTGAACGCGGGAAATACCATAGACCGGATTTAGTGGTTTCGAAGGAAGAACTGAATGATGCTCCGAAACGTCCCAGTACTTGGTTCAGGCCTCAGTTAGAGGCGATGGGCTATGACCCCCAAGAACGTCGGCTGGACACGTGGCGCAGTGTTGGTCGGCACGAACAACCTTCCCAAGAGGAGTTGAAAACAAAGTGGGTGGATGAACGGTGAACGGTTTGACCGAAACCTCTACCGTTACCGACGTCGTATTTTTGGCTATATCGGTCGCGGCGATCGCTAGTGCTACCGCCGTGGTGGTGATTAATGATGTTTTCCGGGCAGCTGTCGTATTGGCTGCCACGTTTTTCGCTATGGCTTGTTTGTACTTCATGCTGAGTGCGGAGTTTGTGGCTCTGGTACAAATCTTGGTCTACGTTGGCGCTGTGTCCGTTATATTTGCATTTGCTGTGATGCTGGTGCGGGATGTTGTCGGTAGTACAAAATCCTCTAAATTGTCGATTCTAGCGGCTACAATCGCCGGGCTAACCGCGATAGCCGTGATTTTTGTTGTATCCCAAGTCGAATGGAGTCAAATAAACCAAATTAGCGACAAGAATGCGGTCGCAGCTTTGGTAGGAAGTTACGCTACGGAATCGATTGATATAAACGATGAGAACGTTACGGTGCTGAGTGCAAGCGATACAGACATAATCGGCCAGCCGGGTGTTTTGACCGACAGCACAATGTGGTTGGGCAGGCTGCTTGTTCGCGAATTTGTGCTTCCATTTGAGGCGCTTGGAGTGCTGTTAGTCGCCTCATTGATAGGAGCGGTGGTCCTTGTTCGGGGTAGGGATGGCAGCACCTAGTGAACCTTGAAAACGCACTGATCGTGTCGGGAATAATATTCTCAATTGGCCTTTATGGAGCGTTGGTGAAGCGGAGTACTGTTGTGGTACTTATGTCGATCGAATTGATGTTTAATGGGGTGATCCTGGCTGCACTCGCTTTCTCCCGATTTTCAATACCTGCTGGTCTTATCGGAGGGCCACTGACAGTTACCGCTGACAATGTAAGTATGGCTTTGACGGGGCAAGTTTTTGCGATTTTTATCATAACCGTGGGAGCGGCTGAGGTTGTGCTGGGGATAGCGCTTGTAATCGCTCTCTATCGCTCGTCTAATTCAATCGAAATCACCGCAGCCAACTCTTTCAGGAATTAACTAGTGCGGGAAATTGCGGGAATGGAACAGGGCAGTGAAATCGGAAATGATGATTGTATTGGTTGGGTAGAGCACTAATGTGGGTTGATTACCGGAATGCACCGAATCTTGCGATTGCAGAGATGTGGAAAAATCTTCTCGAAGGGGAAGGTTTGCCGACCAAAATCATCCCAGCGGAGGCGGATATTACTGCTTGGAGCGAACGAATCCCATTTCGTATCCTCGTTCCCAGAGGTCGTGAACATGTAGCTGATGAAATTCTTAGGAAGCTTTAACTCGTGAGCCATAAACATGCTACCAACTAGTCGCGTGCAGTCGAGCGCTGCAATGGTTCTTCGCGTAAATTCGACCGGCAACGGATTTTGGGAAAGATCATACATTGCTGATTGACAATAGCCCGTTGCTTATCATGATCTTGCCGTTCCTCTCTTTCGCCGTAATTAGCGTTGTCATAAGACCGTTTTTTAACCGTTACGCTTTTGCCGCAGGTTGGATAACTATCGGCTCTGTCGCGATTTGCTTCTTCCTATCCTTGTCTATCATCGCTGCTGTCAGTGATACACCTGACGGGAATATAGGAGCGGTTACTAGGTATACATGGCTGACTTTCTCCGGAATTTCCCTATCGTTTAGCTTTTTGATAGATCCCTTAACAGCGATCATGCTGGTCGTGGTTAGCGGCGTCAGTTTGATGGTACAAATCTATTCTCAGGGCTACATGAGGGGCGATCGAGGTTACGCTCGATATTTTGCGTATATGTCCCTCTTCACCGGAGCGCTGCT
>CAZXXH010000144.1:2035-2517 GCA_964644645.1 uncultured Dehalococcoidales bacterium | reverse complement strand
CCATATCCACCAAGTAACGGTTCGCTTCTTCGCCATCAGTTGCAAAAAAAACATGACCACCGTTGGATTCGACGTTATCCGCCAACATTGCCAGATAATGATCTAGGTTGGCGATTGTGTGAGCCTTAATAGCCCGGCCCCGATCCTGCTGATCTTCCCAGTTGGGAGTGGCAACAGCCTGTCTCTGGCGACCAACGTGGAAATTACTATAAACCGCCTCTAGGCCCCGCTGAATCTGAGGATCTCGGAGTGTTCTACTTGCGGTCTTTTTGAACTCGGCCGTTCTCGGTTTCAACCTAATCAGACCTCAATCCTGCCTCGTCCAATAGTTCGGCTATGTGTTTGACCCTCATTGATTGCGCCCGGCGGCGTAAGCCACCTTCCATGTGCATAATGCACCCCGCATCTCCGGCAACCAAAATATCCGCTCTACAGGCAAGAGCATTGTCCAGTTTCTCGTCAAGCATTGCCGTCGATATATC
>CAZXXH010000144.1:0-2025 GCA_964644645.1 uncultured Dehalococcoidales bacterium | reverse complement strand
GAAACCACAACAAACCTCGCTCTTATCATGATCCCGTAGCTCAAGCCCATCGATCGCGTCCATCAACTCCAGAGGTTGATCTCGAATACCAAGCTCTCTCAAAAGATGACAACATTTGTGATAGGTAGCCACGCCCTTCAAATGCCCGGCTGTTAGCTCGTTTCCAAACGTATCCACCAAAAACTCTGAAAATTCGAACAATCGCTCTGCTACAGCATTAGCCCTAGAAAGTAATACTGGGTCTCCATGAAATAATTCGGGGTAAAATTTACGTACCATGGCAGCACATGATCCCGAAGGTGTCACGATTCGGCCTTCACTCTCAAACACGTCGAGAAACCTTTTTGCCACGCTACGCGCGTCCGATACAAATCCTGAATTGAACGCTGGCTGACCACAACACGTTTGTTCAGATGGAAAATTTACGTGCATCCCATGCCTCGTCAGCACACGAACAACACTGTCCCCAATCTCCGGCTTGAACTGATCTACCAAACATGTGACAAAAAGTGTTACGCGCCGAGATCTATCAAGTGTTTCTTTAAATTTTCTTTGGGGTACAACCATGCGACAAAAGCTATCAGATACGGGCTCTTGACGCTAAACTAGTGTGAAGGCCGCTCTTCTAATAAAACGCCTGGATTCATGATCCAAGCCGGGTCAAACACGCTCTTTGCCGCCCGAAGCGCGGAAGCGAATAACTCCGGCCTTTGGCGGTCATACCACAATCGGTGATCACGCCCAACTGCGTGATGGTGTGTAATGGTCCCCGACGCTTCAAGGATTGCATTAGAGGCAGCCTCTTTTATTTCAGACCACATAGAAAGCTCGGACCCAGGCCGGCTAGGTGCAATAAACGTGTAATAAGGTGCCGGACCATCGGGGTAGACGTGCGTCATACGACAGCTGATTACACCACCTCCACACACCCGTTGCATCGCATTGCACACCGCCTTTCGCACAAGCCGGTCCAATTCTGGCCATCGCTCCCACGTAACTGCCGTCTCAAAGGTGTCTTCGATCAATCCGATTCCAGCACGCCGATTCCAGCGGTACGGAGCTTGAACAAAAGATTCTCTCCAAGTAAGCAGAGGATTATGATCACCTTCCGGTGACAAAATTCCACCTGCATCTTGTGCTATATCGCGGGCGATAGCCATTAAATTATCTTGGGGAACATCAGCTGATTCGAAACCCAACATGAGCAACGCCGTTTTCCCATTGAGTCCAGCCGACGTAGCTGCTTCCTCTGGATCCAAAACGCGGCAATTAGCAGGCCAAAGCTTAGCCTGCACAATCGTACGAGCCGCCTCAACAGCAGCTTGAAACGTTCTGAATTGAACTCCCTCAGACTGCCTGAATCGAGGACGTGGCTGCACGCGAATCCAAGCTTCTGTAATTACTCCAAAGATACCTTCGCTACCCAACACCATTCGGTCAGGACTAGGACCTGCACCACTCCCTGGCAATTGGAGAGACTCCCAAACACCGGCAGGCGTCACCATCCGTATAGACTCCACGAAATCATCAATATGAGTGTGATTGGTGGCGTAATGACCAGCAGACCGAGTAGCTATCCAGCCACCGAGAGTCGAAAATTCGAAGCTCTGAGGATAATGCCGCAAGGTGAAACCTGCTGGTTTCAGCGAAGCTTCGATTGCTGGCCCAAACGCACCTCCCTGAATCTTCGCAGCACGGGATGTCGCATCGACTTCAATCACCTGCCCGATCCGAGCCATGTCGATAGATACTGAGCCTATGGCTGAGCTCGGCGGCTCGACCCCGCCTACCACCGAAGATGCTCCTCCAAAAGGGATGGCCGCTCTACAGACGACGGCACACCAATTCAGAATATCGGTAACATACTGCTCGAGGCGTGGGTACGACACAAGATCTGGTGGGTTCTGAAACTCACCACTGAATTTCCGAACTCGATCACGATAGCTGTGTCCATAACTGTGCGTGATTCGCTCGTACGAATCCTTAGTGCATAAATCGGCTATAGACGCTGGGGGATCCAAACGT
>CAZXXH010000143.1:0-2518 GCA_964644645.1 uncultured Dehalococcoidales bacterium | reverse complement strand
AGCGTTGCTCAGCAATGGCATACCTCTTCCTCATTTCGAAGGTGGCAAAAATGTAGCTATGTTTGAGACCAACATCGACACAATCCCTGCCGGACGCTTTGCCGGTCCAATGGTTGTCTCAATGCGGTGGATACCACAGAAACAGGTCGTGCGCGCGATTCAGACTACTTCTCGATTCCCTGACACACACGGCGCCCCCGTACACATCGGTGACCCTTCAGCCATAGGCATTGCAGACGTGATGAAACCAGATTTCGGGGATCCATGGCCTCCTAGATCCCAAGATGATGTACCCGTATTCTGGGCCTGTGGGGTAACACCTCAGGCTGTTGCTATGGCATCAAAACCGCCGTTGGTCATAACACATGCTCCAGGAAGCATGTTCATCACTGACCTTCGTGACGAAGATTTAGCTGTTATCTGACCTGACTTTGCCACATCCAGAGACACATGTATGGGCTCGGAAACATTCCCACCCGACTGAATCCACAAATACCTGTATCTTCCCGTTCCGATCTAGATTATGACTTGTCTAAATCTTCTCCGCTGTTACTTGCATCGCCGATATCATCAATGTCTAAACCCTCAACGAAATCTTGGAACGCTGACAGGGTCTTCAATTCACTATCGTTCACTGGTTTAGTGGCTTCAAGGCCGGCTTTAGCCTCCTCGCTACCTACTATCACTCCACCTTCTTTATCGAGCTGAACCCCTGCTTTATCAAGCACAGTTTCATCTGCGAATATCGGCACCTTAGCGCGAACTGCCATAGCAAGGGCGTCCGACGGCCTAGAATCGATAGGAATATTCCGTTCGCCAACGGATAACAGTATTTTGGCAAAGAAAGTTTCGTGGTCTAACCCTGATACAACAATGTGGTCAATTGCTGCCCCCAACTCGGACAGCACAGACTGAAGCAAATCGTGCGTCAGCGGCCGAGGTACCGCTACATCCTGAAGACGTACCGCAATAGCGTCCGCTTCGGCAGGACCGACCCAGATAGGAAGATACCTATCTCCATCTTTCTGCTTAAGAATGACCACGCGTTGGTAGTTAAGCAGACTAACCCGAATGCTATCTATCGCCATCTCGAACAAGACTGAACTTCCTTCCGAAATTCAACAAACTAGCGGAAGCTGCACAAATTAGGTTTTTGTAGCTTATGCTCGGCGAATTTCGGTGTCAACGAAATTGGACATTCCCATTGATACTTTTCGCAGTATGGTAGCGATAAGTCGTCCCTACACTGTCCGACGCCGGTTACCATCAATAATTATTCACGACGCAAATGCTTGTTCCACCATGTCCCGCACCCGATCCAACCTTTGCTGATATTCACTGATCGTTTAGTTCTGAACGCCCTTTCGGACTTAGCAGGTGTACTAGTACTGCAACTTCGACCAATCCTGTCACGAAGAAATACCAGAGGAATCCTAAACCTTCGACCGATACTGCGAGGCAAGTCTCAGCCAGTTTTAGAGCACTCAGAATAGCAACTATCCAGAAAGCAATTTTCAAAATCATGCCACTAAGAAAATTGCCCATCAAAATAGGAATCACCATACGTACGACCCCAACACTGATAAAATATACCTTGCACCACCTTTGTCCATCTCGTCTCCAACCATGAATGCCATAAAAATCATAAGCAGACCGCCAAATTGGGAAAGAATTAACCCTGCTTGTAAATTACCTACTGAGTTGCCGGTTAAAAATTTGAACAACATACAATGGTCTCCTCAATTTGTTTGACACAGCCCTTAACCAGCTTGAATAACCATTTCATGCCGGACCGATCTCGGTATCCTATTGATCAGTGACGTGGATAAATTACGATCGATGTAACCCTCTCGCCCGTGAACGACTCAGTTACTTTGCATATCACGAGACCGGACGGCCCGCCTAATTTCGTCTCGAATCGATAACGCGGCTCGCCGAGCGTATACAGGAAACTTTTCTGGATCTGAGCAAGAGTAAAGGACTGACCGGGAAGAACTAATGATAGCCCTCAAGCCGTCTTTGTCGGCACCAAACCGTACACTGTCAACTACGCCGCCACCTTGCGCTCCAATGCCCGGTATAAGAATGGGCATTCTAGGATGTCTATCACGTGTTTTGGCTAATTGCTCCGGGTATGTAGCCCCCATTATCAAACCAACATTCCCACGTTCGTTACAGGAAGACGCCAGTTCCCCGACATGCTCATACAACGGTACCGAATTACCGTCTTTCGAGAGTTCAAGATCTTGTAAATCTTGGGCGCCTGGATTACTGGTACGGGTCAGTATCAGGGTCCTTTCCTAGGTACGGGTTGACTGTAATGACATCAAAGTCCCAAACATCAAATAACGCACGGGCATAGGCATGAGCCGTAGATGGCACGTCTCCGCGTTTAGCATCTCCGATGATAACTACTCCAGGCGCGACAGAACGAATATAAGCGATTGTTTTAACCATAGTCTCTAGTCCTGACACACCCAACGCTTCATAAAAAGCTAGTTGCGGTTTATATGCGCAT
>CAZXXH010000142.1:367-2542 GCA_964644645.1 uncultured Dehalococcoidales bacterium | reverse complement strand
ATATAGTGACGGATCACGGAAGGGGTGAATTCGGGACGTAGACTGACCCTTTGGCCGCCAGGGTCGGTAAACGCGTAAAGACTGCCACTGATTTGACCACCGGATTTCCGGACAAACAACTCTACTTGCTCTAACACTGGCGTTTCAAGAGCAAAGTATCCCGCAGCGGACAGCACGGCATTCACTGAATTAGACAGAGCTATCCCTCTGTCTAATTCTTGGCCGGATTGGTCACGCATGCCGACCAATAGATTTACCTGGTTCAGGCTCACCGTCGAATCCTTTCGATGGACTGAATTCTACATGAGTTGAGGGGATAGCATCAATGAGAGTTAGCTTTCAAAGATCCATGGCATGGTAACGCGAATGCAATTTGTGGTATCGGTGTAACAGGTTAGTCAAATTGGATGGGTTCTGATCGACAGTCTGCGTGGACATTAGGGCAGCCATCCGATAACCGCTTGACGTCATATCTAGCTTATAACATAATCGGGAGGCTTTAACGTGATGGAATTCCCACTAGATATTGATTAAATAGAGTTAACCAAGAGGAGCACAGAAACGATCCAAACGTTTCTTGTGACCGCAGATCTCATGTCCGGATATCAGCTTGACAGGGAGATGGCCAACCCTAGCAACGAATAGAGTAAAGTCCCTCCGGTCCACTGGATACACTACTTCGGGATACAGAGAACTAATCAACGTTAGCGCGAATCAGAAACCCGTGATGCGACGTGTCTACTCTTAAAACTAGTCGTAGGACGGCGATTGTCATTGACAGCGCTGCATCTCTGCCGACCCACCTGACCAGCCATCCACTTCTAGAGATCGTACCTATGCGCCTGAACATCGCGAACGCGACGTATGAGGACGGGAAAGATCTCACCACCTCAGATTTTTACACGCTGCTCAGACGCGCTCCCGGCACAGCAACAACGTCGTCCCCATCGCCTACGGCTTTCTCAGCGGCCTTCGAGCTTGCAGCAAGACAAGCGGGATCCATTCTTTGCATCGTGGTCGCGACTCAATTTAGCGCGACTGCCGACGCAGCCCGTGCCGCGATCGGCGAGTTTCAGAAAAATCACCCCAATCATCAAGTAACCGTCCTGGATTCCCAGTCTGCAGCCGGAGGCCAGGGACTACTCGCGACAGAGTCGCTGCGACGAGCCGAGGCAGGAGAGTCGCTAACATCAGTGACAAAAGCGGCCGAGCACGTTAGGGATAGGATTCGACTGATTGCATCGGTGGACACCTTGTTCTATCTGTGGAAGGGAGGACGGGTACCAAGATTGGCACACGCTGGCGCCTCGCTTCTGAGGATAAAGCCTACCTTCGAGATGTATGATTCAGAAATTGTAACGGTCGCTCGCCCTCGCACTGCAAAACGGGCGTTAAGCAAGCTCGTAGAGCTCATGGCGGACAGGATAGCAGGACTGAAGGTCCACGCCTGCGTGATGCACGCTGCATCGGGAGAGGCGGCCGAAGAGTTGTACGAGCGGGTGCAGCGAGAGTTCGATTGCGTTGAGAACTATGTGAGCGAATTCTCCCCAGTTATGGGGGCGCACATCGGACCAGGGTTGCTTGGCATCGCCTTCTGGCCGGAGCAGTCCGAAAGCTGCCTATAATCGCGGTTACAAGTTCTTCACTTACAGCATGTCAAACGGATTGATATTTCGGTACGCTGCCAGTCTCCAAGCCCACGCTTTACCTAACAGCAACGCTAAAACTACTCCGATACCTACTGCACTGATCCTAATTTGTTGTCAAGCATTTGTAATGGAGGAACAAGAACCTGACTGAGGCCGTGATTGAAGATGAGCACTTGAGTGTACGGTACGGCATCCGAATCATTTAATGGGACTTCCAACACCTGTTGGTTAGGGAAAATGTCTGGAACCGGGAGACACAACTAATACCTCCCGGTTTTTGGTTGTAATGGGCAAGCGTACAGTTCGCAGAAAGACTGCATGTAGCATATGAAAGCCTATACCATCAGGCGGTTATTTCTCATAATACCCACCTTATTCATATTGGCCACCATGGTCTTCCTATCGGTCCGATTCGTCCCGGGCGATGCAATAGACTCTATGGAGGCAAAATATGAAACCTACACTGGCCACGACCGAGAACAACTCGAGAGGCAGTTGGGATTGGACGTGCCTATCCTCGAACAAT
>CAZXXH010000142.1:0-357 GCA_964644645.1 uncultured Dehalococcoidales bacterium | reverse complement strand
AGAAGTTTTTCGCATGAGTGCCAGTATCGATCGAACTTGGCCTATTGTCGGTTATCCTCTCGCTCTTAATTGCTCTGCCAGTCGGCGTCTTCTCAGCGTTTCGCCAAGATACGCCGGCTGACTACGCGGGGCGCACCCTTGCTGTTGTCGGCATGGCAACGCCCAACTTCTGGTTGGCGCTTATGGTCGTCATCTACCCAGCGATTTGGTGGAGTTGGTCGCCTCCTACGCAAGTGATTCCTTTCACTGAAGACCCTCTGGGGAATCTGGGGGTGTTCATCATCCCTAGCCTGATCCTAGGTACAGCCATGTCTGCAGACACAACCGAACAGCGCTGCGATCTGCCTCTAGACGCTC
>CAZXXH010000141.1:395-2766 GCA_964644645.1 uncultured Dehalococcoidales bacterium | reverse complement strand
GCCTGGTACCTCACGTTGTCTCGTGAACTTGGAAAAGTTCAAGCCAGTTGTTGAGCAGATACGCAAAGGTATGCCCGAGGAGATCGAAGAGGCCGGGCGGATAATCCGACAAAAGGATGCCATCGTCACCCAAGCGGAAATAGAGGCCAGACGGATTCGCGCCTATGCCGATGATGAAGCCACTACGATCCGGCAACTCGCCGAAGAAGAAAGCAAAGCCTCCGTAGAATCCGCGCGCGAACAGTCCCGATGAATGGATCAAGAGACCGAGGTGGCAAATGCAGCTGAAGTACGGGCTGAGGAAATCGTTGACAAAGCCAAACGAGACGGCGAGGCCCATACCCAAGACGCGGACAGACGGCTCAACGCCATAATCCAGGAAGCAGAAGATCAGGCGGAGCAGCGCCGAAGTGGAGCGGACGCCTACGCCAGAGAAGTCTTGTTCACGCTTGAGGAAAGCGTATCCGATACCCTAGGTCAAGTTCGCAAGGGAATCGATCTGCTCGGCATAAACGGGGTGAAAGTACAGTGAACAGGACAAGTACTGTTCACTGGCAAGTAGTCGATCACACATAGGTGAACACTCCCAACGTGGAGAACATTGAATTCAGTGAGGTATTCGAATTATCTGGAGATTAGCCGCCCGGCGCGATTGGCCGTGAAACGTCTCAGAAAACCAGACCGTAGTTAATATCCCTAACGGTTTGTAATCGCTGGATAGTCCCATATCAAAGATCGTGGTGTGTAGGCGAAGTGTCGACCGCACGATTCAGGACAAATTGCTGCCATTCTCTACACCCGACCACCTCACTATGTTGCCCAAGCACTTAGCTTAAACGAACCAGCTAACATTGGTGCGGCCGATTTCGTAAGCTCCTCTCAACGAGATCAACCTGGGAACGTGTATCTCAGTTCTCCACATTAACCCCAAACAATGCCGCATATCCTGTCTCGACTTTGTCGTACTGCCAACGTACCTTATGGACCTGAGACCGACAGTGATTGATCTCATAGCGGATTTTGGACAACATAATTTGCATTCGAACCAATCGACTGCTACAACCCAATAAAATCAACGTATCCCGATTAACTTCATCCATGGTACGAACAAACTTACCGGATCGAGAGAAACCGCTTTTATTGGTCATTGACGGCCACGCCATGGTTTTTCGCGCTTGGTTTTCCATCCCCGAGCGACTCTCGTCGGGTGGTATAGACACTCGTGGCGCTTATGGTTTTACGATTACCTTTTTGAAGGTGTTTCGTGATCAAAAACCGACCCACGCTGCCATAGCTTTCGACACGGGAGCCCCAACGTTCCGTGATGCAATGTATCCGGACTACAAGGCTCACAGGCCGCCGACTCCCGAAGACCTTCTGGCACAGATACCGATAGTCAAGAAAATCATGCGGGCGTTCCGGGTACCAACCTATGAGAAAGATGGATTTGAAGCCGATGATTTAATTGGAACGTTTTGTCGAATTGCAGAAAACAATGGGATAGAGGTGTTGATTGTCACTGGCGATGCCGATCAACTCCAACTAGTCTCACCAATGACAAAGCTTCTCATGTACACCGGATTTGGCGAAACAAGGGTTTATGACGAAGCCGCGGTACATGAGCGTTACGGTGGTCTTGGTCCAGATTACGTCCCCGAACTCAAGGCTCTCGAAGGTGATCCTTCGGACAATATACCTGGAGTACCCGGTGTTGGCCGTAAAGCCGCTCAAGCAGTGTTGAACACCCTGGGGAAATTGGACGACGTTTACGCAAATTTAGATCAAATAGAGCACATCGAAGGCCTGAGAGGGGCAAAGCGCGTACGCAAATTACTTGAGGAGCACCAAGACGCAGCCTTCCACAGCAGAGAACTTACAACTATCGTTCGCGACGTTCCAATCGATTTCAAGATAGGTGACGCAGAATTCTGGAAATACCGTAGGAATGAAGTCGTCGACACCCTGGCTAGCCTTGAATTTCGAACAACCGTAGCATACGTGCCGGACCCCGAAATTATGGAAAGTAGCGTCCCGGAGCAATTAGAGCTATCCGAAAAGCTTGCCAATCTCGACCCTAATGTACAGCGATCAGATACCTCGGTGAGCAGAGGACCAGACACAAGCCGGTACGAAACAGTCACTACCAAAGAACAACTTGGTGAACTTGTTCAGACATTACTCGACTCCTCAGGATTCGCATTCGACACAGAGACCACCGGCTTAAACCCGATGACGGCTAGCCTTGTCGGACTTTCATTTTGTACCGAGGCTGGAAGGGCATGGTACGTTCCAGTCGGACACAGGGAAGGCACACAGGTTGCCTTGGTTAGTGATATAGAACCCCTGGCACCCGTTTTCAGTAATGCTTCAT
>CAZXXH010000141.1:0-229 GCA_964644645.1 uncultured Dehalococcoidales bacterium | reverse complement strand
ACATCGAGATGATTCCGATTCCTGATCTGATCGGGTCGTGTATAAAGAAAATTTCGATGTCGGAAGTACCAATTGAGAAAGCAGCTCCATATGCTGCCGCAGACGCCGACTTGACCTGGAGACTACGGGAACATTTGAAACCAGAGATCAATCGCGCCGGTGTCCAGCATGTATTTGCGGATATCGAGATGCCGCTATTACCAGTAATCGTCCGTATGCAAAGGGACGG
>CAZXXH010000140.1:0-3022 GCA_964644645.1 uncultured Dehalococcoidales bacterium | reverse complement strand
ACGGACTTGCCATCACTGATGACTGAAATGGAACCCCAGGATCGTTTGTGTTCCAGTGGGGCGTTGGACCTTGGGATTAGTTGTTGGCACGCGAATTAGTCGGGTTGTGGGGGTAGGTTAGATCTGCTGCGGCGTCAGCATGACGATCTTCAAATCCTCGGTGATGTTACTGGAGCTGATCGCTGCGCGGTTAATTGGGGGAGTCGCTTCTGCGCCGAGTTCTGTGATGAATTGCATATGCGCTGGTGCGATCCCATTTTGCGCCTCAGCACCGACAGGGATCACGCAACTGGGTTCTAGCTGCCTTACTAGGGCGGCTGCCAGATTAGGCGACAAGTATTGACCTCCCACTGGCACAATGAGTAAGTCAAGTCGTCCAATGACCTGAAGGTATTGTGAGGTTAGCTCCTCGGCTGGAGTACCTAAGTGGCAAGATGTCAGGCCGTCTGCATCAATCACGTAGACAGTGTTTACCGATCGTTGATCATTTGCATCATTAACGGGTGTAGGAACTCCACGTATTCCTATTCCCCCTACTTCATATTCACCAGGGCTGTCGATGACATGCACTGTATCAGGCACTGATCCAAGGCTGTCGTCGTAACCGCTTCGGGTAACCACTGTATTCGGATCGACCTCCGAGGTTTTGCCGAATAAGCCTTTTGGTGGATTGCAGATTACGGTGCCTGCTGACGTTTTCAGTTCAACCGTGCCAAGTCCGGCCCAGCGTATTTGCATTCAGACCTGCCATCCTGAGATATTGATGAGTATGGACCCAATGAAACGTTGTGAAGCAGGGTGCCTTAGTACTCCACTTCACAGCTTAGGGACAGAGACTCACTCTAGCAACGCGATAAGTTGGGGTCAATCGGTTGGTACCCCTAAACGCACAGGGTTAGATCCATGCTGACCACGATTAGTGCCGGTAATGCACTCATTGACCGGTTGTAACCTGACGGAGGTTTAGATATGTACGTCGCCAGAAACAGAAGCTGTGGAATCTATGAAGTTAGCAAAATCCCGGCCACCGTTCAGATCGATAACCTTTTTTAAAGAAAGCGGTTGAAGGTTTATCCCCTAACTCGTTCGTCGAGGCAACCTATTACAAATGGTTTGTATTTTTGGCTTGTGCCACGCTTATGGGATTGGAGAGACCCTTTGCCGGTTAGGAATCATCATCAACGACAGGTGAATCGTGTTACTAAACGACAAAAAGATACGGTAGGTAGTGCTGTTCATTTGTGGCCGGAGGCGACGTAGAACCATATAATTGGAGGTTGTGGTCTATCTGTCAGCTGGTCGATGATGATATGTAACGTGTACTTGGAGCACGTAGATTCTGTATTCGAATCCGATGGTTTGGAAATCTAATGGTCTCTCAGGGCGAATACTATGAAATTCTTGGACTTCCGCGTGATTGCACGCCTGAAGATGTAAAACGGGCATTTAGGCGACTCGCACTGAAATACCATCCTGACCACAATAAGGAAGAAAACGCTACCGAAAAATTCAAGGAAATCAACGAAGCGTATCAGGTTCTTAGTGACCCTCAATTACGAGCTAAATATGATCGGTTTGGAAAAGCTGGGATCAATGGAAAGACAGGGCGTGGTTTCGAAGGTTTTGAAGGATTCGGCGGTTTAGGAGATATTTTTGACGCGTTCTTCGGTGGCACATCCACAACGCAACGGTCTCGCCGCGGACGTGACCTCGAATATGAGATTTCTATAGGGTTCGAAGCAGCCGCGTTTGGCACAGAGGCGAAGGTGGTGGTTTCGAGGCCTGAATTCTGTGAACGGTGTGAGGGACGTCGTGCTGAGCCAGGAAATGAACTTGAGACATGTCCAACGTGCCGTGGAGCCGGGCAAGTACGTCGTGCGCAACGCATGGTTTTCGGACAATTCACCCAAGTTGGAACCTGCTCAACTTGCAATGGGGATGGAAACATTGTGCCGTCCCATTGCACAGGTTGTGCAGGCCGTGGGGTTATAGATTTCGAGCGGACGATTTCAGTCGGTGTCCCCGCTGGCATTGACTCAGGATCACGCATACGGCTAACCGGTGAGGGTGAACCGGGAGCTTTACAAGGTCCATCTGGTGATCTCTATGTTTATGTTGCTGTGGAGCCACACGAATTATTTGTACGGGAAGGCAATGACATTCGTATCGGGCTCAACCTCAACATTGCCGATGCTGCGCTTGGGAAGACTATCGAAGTTCCTACACTGGATGGACAATACCAACTTCAAGTGAAAGCCGGAACTCAGTCTGGCGATACCGTACGAATCAGAGGCCGCGGAGTTCCGTTGTTGGGTCGAGAAAATAAACGTGGTGATCAGTTAGTGACGATTAATATCAAAACACCTGACAAGTTAACATCTCATCAGAGACAGTTGCTTCAACAGCTTGGTGAGACGTTCACACAGGATGGAGAAGGTGCCAATACTGGTAATCCAGACGATCGATTCGGTGTGTTCAAGCGGATTAAGGACGCCTTTGCAGGCGATGGTCTACGCGAGTAATGGCCTGTCAGGTTGAGGAGCCAAACTTAAAATTCGATCGAGTGTGTAGCAGAGTCACAACTCGTGCCTACAAACACAGCGGCGTGACTCGCTGACAATGTCTTGGATCGAGTTAAGTGTGGAGACCCCTAGAGAATACGCAGAGCCGATATCTTATTTATTTGCCCTCCACGGTGATCGGCGAGTGTTGATTGAAGAGACTTGTGGGTTCAACCCTGATGAAGGGGAAAAGCCCATATCAGAGGCCACTGTGGTTGTTAGAGGCTACCTGCTTGAGGATGAAACAATTGGGCACCGTAGAGCCGCTATCGAGACCGGTCTAAAACTTATCCACCATATTTGTGCTCTTCCTCCGCTCGTTGAACGGGAACTTAATGAGTCGGTCTGGGAGTGTCAGGAATTCGAGCCCGTTCGGATCGGACGACGGCTGATAATTGTTCCCGACAGCTCATGGTCTGGGCCAGATGATGGGCGCATTGTGGTACCACTTGAACCGGGTA
>CAZXXH010000139.1:0-3069 GCA_964644645.1 uncultured Dehalococcoidales bacterium | reverse complement strand
TGCGCTCTATCCATTGAGCTACAAGCGCGCGACGGAACCTAGACACTCGAATGCAATCTGTTGCCGTTGGTGGTGCCGAGGGTGAGATTCGAACTCACACGCCCTTAAGGGCACTACGCCCTGAACGTAGCGCGTCTACCGTTTCGCCACCTCGGCGCGTTGGATTCCGGGCAACAACGTTGCTATCGGCTACACCGAATTGTAGCGCTGATCCTTTCTTTCGGGGCGGCCAACGAACTATTGGCGTCGCTCTGCAATCTAGATTCAATTCAGGGAAGCAACTCGGCCCGGTGATAATGCTTCACCATTTCACATGATACCCACTGTACTATCGTGACGGATGTAGCGTTGACTGGCGTGCGGCGTCCCCTTTACTCAATTTCTTCAAATTTGCCGTCGATGCCGACCAAGTTATGCTGCTCAATAAATATCCTGCGCCGAGAATCTTCAACGACCTGACCGATTGTAGCGGCCTTTATCCCGTTGGCGGCTGCCAATTTCACGACCTGCTCCGCATGCCTGTTGCTAACAACCAGGCAGTAACCAATCCCCATGTTGAAAGTCTCAAACATTTCCGGGTACGACACGGATCCTGCCGATCGGATAAGATCGAAAATCGGTTGAGGCTCCGGCAAACTGTCCAAATTGTACCCAACTTCAGCCTGCAATCTAGCTATGTTTAGTAACCCACCGCCGGTGATATGCGCCATCCCATGTATTTCCATATTGCGGCCAAGCATTTCCATCACAGCGCTCGCGTATACGAGTGTGGGTTGGAGGAGCTCATCTCCCAACGTTCTACCTAATTCTGGGACGTAGGAATCAACCCGGTAGCTCGCGTTTTCAAATAGAGCGTTACGTGCCAGGGTGAACCCGTTGCTATGTACACCACTGCTGCTCAAACCTACGACCACATCCCCCGCCTTGATAGCGCTCCCGTCCAGTATGCGGTTAAGATCAACAAGACCAACACACGTCCCGATAAGGTCGAAACAATCACCACTACGAATCCCCTTGATCATCTCATCGACTTGAGCGAGCTCTCCTCCCACAAGATTAATCCCTGCATCAGCACAACCCAGGTACAGACCTTTACCAAGCTCCTCGAGAAGATAACCGTTCACCTCGTCAACGGTTATGCAATCCACCATGGTCAAGGGTTCAGCACCAACACAGAGAACATCATTCACATTCATCGCCACACAGTCGATGCCGACGGTGTCATACCGTTCCATCATTTGCGCAACGAGTATCTTGGTCCCAACACCATCGGTCGATATGGCAAGTCCTTTGCCGTTGCCGACATCAATAACATTGGCAAAAAAGCCGAAACCTAGCTGGGCTTTTCCAATGCCAGGACGAATAGCCAGCGTTTTGCCAATGTGGCTGATCATCCTCCTAAGACCGTGTTCTGCCCGCTCCGGGTCTACGCCGGAGGTCTTAGATATCAACGCTTTTCTCTCTGGAGCATGGTGAACGGTGTGCCGATTCCCTCTAACCGTGCTGTTACGAGCCAGCCGCCCGACAAGATGTCCAAGTTTGTTGCTCGCCAAGCGCTTCTGGCGCTACAAATTGTTGCCGCAGCCTCTCACTCTAATGACACATTTTCGGGACCGGACCCGAACGCGTAGTAGTCATGTTGGATTGTGTCTTTAAGAACCTTAACAACGCGAAATCCGGACTCATCATCCCCCATCTGCATTCCGACAGCGGAAGTAGCTACCATGGGCATATCACCATCCCAGGCATAATTATTGCGATGAAGGTGACCGGCAAAGACTGCAGTAACATCATATTCGCGACACAGCGATATCAACGGTCGGCGGCGTATCGTTGGAATATGCTTCGGGGAATCTTCATCGTCCGGGCCGCCAGTAAATAACGGGTGATGCATGAAGATTATGCGCTTTGAATCACCTCGTTCGACAGAAGCCGACAGTGCAGCCTCCACGAACTCGAGTTGAGATTCCCACTCTCCTGGCACTTCAGATGGATCGTAAATTACGGCGCTCGACAGCACTATGAACCCGACCCCTTTGTGACTAAAACTATGATAGTCAGGACCAAATTCGGCACGGTAAGATTCAAGTAGCTCAAGATTAGCGGTGTGCCCGTTAAATGTTGTGTCACAGTTACCAGGAGTCCAGTAGATCGGGATCGACCGATCAAGGCCCGAAGCCACTCGTTTGACCTCGGCTATTTCCAGGGGAGCCATGCTGTTTTGACCTATGTCCCCGGTAACGACTACAAAGTCGGGCTTAAGACGATTCGCCTCAGCCACAGCTTGTTGAAATAAATCGGCTTCAGCAGCGAAGCCTTCCGAAGGGTCTACATACCCTTTCTCTGCCATCAGGCCAAGCTGCGGGTCGGAAAGATGAATAAAAAAGAATTGTTCAGAGGTCATAATGGCCAGATGATACAACGGGAGATGCATTACAGGGGAGAGGCAGCGTCGCGTAACGAGTAAAGCTTGATACCGGATTACGAGTTTTCTCTACGACCCGCCCAAGTACACGGCCTCGGTCCCGTGGTTCCCGTTAGCATCTTCGCCTGAGATGTATATAGCGCTGCCTCCATCGTGAAAAACGGGAGTGTTGGGATTCTCGCCAACATAAGGCATGATTGATAGCCCACCGCGCCAGATTCGAGATCCGATACTCAAATTCACCGCGTCCAACACCCCCGAGACGCCGCTCGAAACAGCTACGTACATGACGCCATTGGAAATAGCAGGCGAGCCAAACACACCTGTATAGGCGTCATACTCCCAGGCAATAGCCCCGTCGTCGCGGTCGATGGCGTACAAGGTGTCCCCTGCGGTGATGTAGACGTTATCCCCATAAATAACAGGTGTCGAATAAATGTCCGCGCCTAAAGGAACTTGCCAAATAACGCTACCCGTGTCCAAGTTCAACTTAACAAGAGCATTACCCAGCGAACCAACGTACAGGGCCCCAGGTAACTGTTCAAGTGAAAGGGTGACATTATTGCTTCGGGCTCCGGAGAGGTAGGAACTCTGACGCCAAAGCTGTGATCCATCACCTTCTCTTAGGGCAGATATCCCGTCTC
>CAZXXH010000138.1:0-3135 GCA_964644645.1 uncultured Dehalococcoidales bacterium | reverse complement strand
GTGTAAATTTTCTGTTATGGCGGGTAGCTCACTGTGAGGTTACCCCCCCGATTCAATGACCAATCTAGGCTATCGGGGACACGTACCTTGTTGTTTGAAATATAGGCGAAACAACAAGGTACGTTGGATCCAATTTAAATCGCCACCGGGTTCAACGTAACGCCTTGACGTCCCCTTTGTAAGTATCCGGCACGGTCACCATATCCGTGTGCGAACACCATAAGTGACCCTTCTCGTTCGCAGCGCTCAAGCATCTCCTTTTTTTGATGGAGGCTGCCTTCAGGCGTTTTGTCGAATGCTGCGATGTAAGGCAGTGGGATGTGATTTGGAGTGGGTATAAGATCCGACAGGAACGCCACCCGCTCCGATCCAGCGTTAACCGTTACGATTTGGTGACCGTCGGCATGGCCGTCCATGACAGAAGTCTTGACCCCGGGTACGATCTCAGTGTCACCATCAAGTAATTCGATCTGACCACGATCTTCAATCACTTTAAGGTGACTGCATTCACCACCGTATGAGGCTAAAACACGTTCGCTTTGATCGAAAGCCTCGGCCCATGAATTTCTTTGTACAAGGTACTTGGCTTTCGGAAAAGTAGGTACGATGTTTCCTTCTCTATCGAGTCGAGTCGCTCCCCCACAGTGGTCAAAATGTAGGTGGGTTAACACAACCCAATCGATGTCACGTGCAGCCAATCCCTCAGCTCTGAGGTTGCGCAACAGCTTACTAGAGCTGTGACCATATATTTCTTTGGAGATATCGGGCTCTTTATTACCGATGCCGCAGTCTACAAGTACATTAGCATCCGGAGTGCGAATCAGTAGACAGTTAAGCCCCATACGTACTCGATTTTTTCGATCAGGTTTGACGCTCCGTTCCCAGAGCACCTTCGGAACTGTGCCAAACACAGGCCCACCGTCCCTGAGAAATGAGCCATCACTAACTACATTTACTCGAATTCCTGAGAATGCCACGTCAGCCTCCCTTCCGGACAATCCTTCCCTCGGCTCTCACCTTTTTGGATGATTTTTACCATCGCTTTGTCGGCCGATAAATACGCCGGCTTGTCCGAAGTAATAACGGGCGGACACCCGCTATAGCAATGTTGTGTCCTACTGCCAATCGAAAAAATGTGACTTAGATTTAACGATCCCACATCGAACCGATTCACAGTGGAGATTCGTGCGTACACTACATTGAGATATGTAAACCGTCAATAGTTTGTTTATTGTTATTACTAGATTTGTTTCGAACAAATATTAAATGTCAGTCCAATTTAATCTCGCTACCATGGTTTAAACTCGGATTATTTTGGAAGATGATCTCTACAAAACTGACAATTATGTTCGTACAATCTGGAACGGATTGAGGCACTCAGTGCAGGCCGTTTCCCCACTGATGATTAATTTGTAGAACTGGATACAGCATATGTTCGTAGTTGTTAAACGATTATTGAGATAAGGAGGCACTGAAATTGGAGATTAAGGTCATTGATGGTGGAGTAGCGACCCAGAATGTAGATGCGGTAATAGTCAGCGTTTGCGAAGGTTTAAGCGAGCCGACTGGATCAGCGGCCTTAGTGGATGCTGCATTAGGTGGTCTGATGACCCGATTGATCGCAGGGGGCGAAATCCGTGGAAAAAAGAATGAGTTAACCGTCATACATACACCTGATCATGCCTACCGTGATTTTTCTCCTGAGAGAGTACTTGTGGCAGGCATAGGCCAGTCGAACAAGTTTCATTTGGATGATTTGAGGTCGTTAACCGCTTTAATTGCCCGTCGACTACGGTCCATAGGCGTTAAGACTGCTGCTACGGCTATGCATGGAGCAGATGTTGGTGGACTGGATTCTGGACTCTCAGCTGAGGCTATTTCCGAAGGAGCGATTTTAGGCCTATACGAGTTCAACCGCTATCGGACGGTTAGTAACGACGATGGCTTCCGTCGGAGGATCAACTGCTTGTCGATCATCGAACTCGATAAGTTGAATGTAGATCAAATGGAGGTTGGTGCGGAGCGAGGTAAAATATTCGCTGAGGCAGCAGTGGTAGCGAGGGATATGGTTAACGAGCCTCCGAACATCGTGACCCCGACTAGGATGTCAAAGATTGCTGAAAATCTTGCCAAAGAGCATTCATCACTCACACTAAAGGTGATGGATGAGGTCGAATTGGCAGGTTTGGGTATGGGCGCTTTTCTAGGGGTCGCTAAGGGATCTCATGAACCACCCAAGTTGATTGAGCTTACCTACAATGGGGCGCCAGAGATGCCAGAGAAGAACATATGGCTTGTTGGCAAGGGAATCACGTTCGATTCAGGTGGCCTGTCATTGAAGCCTAGTAGCGGGATGGAGGCTATGAAGGGGGATATGGCTGGCGGAGCTACAGTATTAGCGGCTATCAGTGCAATAGCCAAACTCTGTCCCAATATCAACGTAACTGCTTTGGTTCCTGCCACCGAGAATATGCCTGGTGGGGGCGCGCAGCGCGTAGGAGACATCGTTCGTTCTATGAATGGAAAGACAATTGAGGTGATCAACACGGACGCGGAAGGCCGATTAGTTATTGCTGATGCATTGACTTACGCTATTGAGCAAGGAGCTAGCCGGTTAATTGATATAGCAACTCTTACTGGTGGGGTAATAGTTGCTCTGGGCCGGGGAAATAGCGCTGCTTTTAGCAATAATGATGAATTAGTCAACACATTGATGGAAGCAGGTCGCAGAAGGGGAGAGGGCATTTGGCGGTTGCCTCTGGATGAGATGGCGAAGAAACAGAACGAATCAAAGTTGGCAGATCTTAAGAATTCGGGTGGTAGGGAAGCACAGCCGATCACCGGAGCAGCATTCATAGGAGAATTTGCCGGTGATACGCCATGGGTACACATGGACATTGCCGGTACTTCAATGGTTGGCACCACGGACGGTTGGACAGTGGCAGGCTCAACCGGCGTACCCACTAGGTCGTTGATACAGGTGGTGCTTGATTTGGCACAATAGAATCAGGCATCTTGGTTTGTCCCAAACTGGTAACATTGCGGTATCGAATTGATCCGGTGTTTGCATGCAGGCAATAAAGACCAACCTCGGATTAATCCCAAAATATGCCGAGTATGGTCTGGGTAGTTGTT
>CAZXXH010000137.1:0-3176 GCA_964644645.1 uncultured Dehalococcoidales bacterium | reverse complement strand
ACCAGTAGCATCGTGCCGATGAGCTCAGCACTCCCCGCTCGAAGATCTGCCACAGTGAGTCGTTTAATAGAAAATATTTCTTTCACGGGTCTTTCCACTCGTTTCGTTTTCACATATACCGAGGTTGCTCATCAACCGTGTATACGGCCGCAACCTGATCACTCACAAAGTGTACGCACATTAGTTGAGGCGTACCAGCACTACAATTTAAGCGTCAACATAGACCACACCTCAACTAATCATGATTCTTATTTTATCAATCCAACTGTGCGGGCACGTACTATGTCTTAATATCACTGAAACCATACACATATCGGTGAGTGGCTCTCTGACAACACAGAGTTTATGATTCCCGGGCCGTAAAACATCAAAAGCAAATAACGGGGAAGTAGTGCAGTCTAAGGATATAGATGAAACTCAGATCAGCGGTCCGATCGGTCCCGAGCTAAAACGTGGAAACGGAGCCTTTTCTCGCAAGGTGATCGACGGCGAATTCGCCGTCACCGTGGAGGTAGTGCCCCCACGTAACACGAGGACAAAAGCACTAAATTCCAAGATTGAGTTCATACGGAGTCTGGCAGACTCAGGACTCTCGGATGCGGTAGATTTGACAGACGGATCGCGTGGTTTACCACTGGCCCCACCAGCAGATTTTATATACGCGATCCGGTCACGATTACAATGGGACTCCAATGGCGGTGACCTTGTTGAGTTGATTCCGCACTTCACGGGCCGGGATCTCAACACCATAGCACTCCAGGCACGCCTCCTCGGTTATTACATCAACCGCATAAACAACATCATCATTCTCACTGGTGACCCACCTAGCGAACGGCCCGGCTACCCGGCCGCGACAGCTGTGTTCGATCTCGACTCGGTTGCTCTCATCCGCTACACCCATCACAACATGAATGCCGGTTTAGATTTCGGTGGAAAGCGGTTAGGTCCAATCCCGGACTCGCGGACCCATTTCACCATTGGAGCGAGCTTTGCACCTGACACATTTGATATGGACCGCGAGAACGCGAAACTGGACGCCAAGATAGATGCCGGTACCGACTACGTGCTTACACAACCGTTGTTTAGGGAAAAACCTTTAGAAGTGGTGCTCCAAGCTCAACGGAACATACCTGTAATAGTCGGCGTGATGATCTTGTCAGGTGCCGAACATGCGCAGAGAATTGGACAGGTTCCTGGGATCAACGTCCCTGAAGAAATGATCTCCAAACTTGCCTCTTACGAAACTCCTGCTGACCAATCGAAGGCGGCATGGGAGTTGGCTGGGGACCAAATAAGACACATTCGTAAGGCTGGTATCAGCGGGGTATACCTCATGTCTCCAGCGACCCATGACCCGATTATTGACGTACTTCGATACGGACTTACGTGAGCCGTCAGTGCAACTATGCAGACAGGCTAGTGAGCTCTTTTTCCGACTGACAATCCTGAGCTAAATAACATGCTGGTCTTACGTCTGAAACATTAACCGTCATGCCCAGAGTCATTAACACAGCAAACAACTACATCGCTATCGGCGAGAACATTCATGCCACTCGTGCTCTCCGTCGCGATGGCAAGCGTGTTGAAACGCTAGCCGATGGAACAGAGGGTGTTCCGTTCAAAGACATTCAAGGTGAATCACACCTGCTAAACGTGCCCGAACACTTCAAAAAGACCCAACCGTACGAGCAGGGGCAGATCAAGCACTTCATGATAGCCATCTGGAAAGGGGTGCACGGCAACGCTGATGATCAAGAGCAAGGGGCAAAATACGTGGTACAGGAAGCCCAAAGACAGGAAAAAGCCGGCGCTAGATTCCTGGATCTCAATGTCGATGAAGTGTCCTACGATCTTGCGGAGCAGAAACGCGCAATGCAATGGCTTGTCAAAACTGTGCAGAAGGTAGCGACCGTCCCCTTGAGCATTGACTCATCGAATTCTGAAATTATCGCGGAAGGCCTTGCAGCATACGACGGTGTAGCTGGATCC
The DNA here is from genome assembly GCA_964644645.1 of uncultured Dehalococcoidales bacterium. Classification (GTDB taxonomy): domain Bacteria; phylum Chloroflexota; class Dehalococcoidia; order Lucifugimonadales; family Lucifugimonadaceae; genus CAZXXH01. The sequence continues at coordinate 1,187 of CAZXXH010000137.1, read as the reverse complement.
CCGCTTTTAAACTCCGTAGCACTCGAGCGCGTGGACGCCCTGGACTTAGTTGAACGGTACAACTCTCATGTCATGCTCACTGCTGCAAGCGCGGACGGAATGCCTGAAGACGCTGAAGATCGGCTTGAAAATGCCGGAAGGTTGATCGAGGAAACCATGAAGCGAGGTATAGAACCGGATCGTGTCTATATAGACCACCTAGCTTTTCATATCTCGGTCTCAAAGGAATACGGTCGAAACTACCTAGACTCTGTAACACTGATACGAACCCATTTTGGTAACGACATACACATTTCCGGTGGAATGAGCAACGTGTCATTTGGTCTTCCAAAACGACTGCTGATCAACGATGTCTTCATACACCTAGCCATTGAGCACGGTAGTGATTCGGGAATCATCGACCCATTGAACAGTACAGTCAGCAAAATCATCCGGCTCGACATGAAATCGGGTCCCGTCAGACTAGCTACTGCGATGTTGCTCGGAGATGACGAGTTTTGTACCAACTACATTCAAGCTTACCGGGAAGGCCGACTAGGTTAAACCAAATTTTTTCGAGTCTCACAACCACTCCGACCACACCAAAACACACTCGATGTTTTCGACATACGACATAACGCTATACATTTTCGCAACTGAGAGATCTCATCCTGGGACCATGTCTGGCTAATTACTAGGTCTCTCTGCTAAGTTGGTGTAGCCCACGCAATCAAGGTGCTCCATTTCAACCACCACACAGCTCGGACAGTAACTACAGTGTGTCGCTCGACTCCTTTACCCATCATGTTCATAGTTACCGTGGCTGGCACTGCAAGCGGCTGGGCTCTGGCGGCATTGCGCGAAGCCCGTACTAAACAGCGACGGGCTAAGAAACCAGCAAACGATCAGCAGACCGGTAGACATAAAGACTCCGCTATTTCGAAGAAGACCAGTTCTGGACCCCTTAACGATGACTCAAGTAACCGGGCGGATGATCACTGAATAGGAGCCCATAGGTAATGCCGCTTAGTTCCAGATCACGGATTAAGCCCACTCTTATATCAGGAGGACGCGTCTTAGATCCGGCAAATAATCGGGATGAGGTCACGAATCTACTGGTTGAGGACGGTCGTGTAGTAAGCGTCGGTGCAGTAACCCCTATACGCAATCCCAAAGTCATAGACGCCACCGGGCTATGGGTCATGCCT
>CAZXXH010000136.1:0-3216 GCA_964644645.1 uncultured Dehalococcoidales bacterium | reverse complement strand
TATCGCCGAGCAGATCCGAGCCAACACTCTTCGCATTAACGACTCTATACATAATGTACTAGGAAACATTATCGGTATTAGTTCAAAGCAACGCGAGACCATGGTCTGGGCTTCAGATCAAATCGTATACGCACCCGAGATCGCCGTTCGCGGACTCCAAGTCGAGGAGATTGTGCAAAATAGCGAAAATGCATAGTAGACCGCACTATGATCTTCGCTGGCTCCCAATCATGCGAAGTGCCAACATTACCAATTAACCACCTGTCGTGAGCACTTCTGTCTGCGGGGGCGAAGTTATCTCTGGCCCATCAGGCCCCATAAACACATTTATTTCGGACCGCACACCAAAGTCAGGTAGGTACACACCAGGCTCTATCGTAATCCCAATACCGTCGATTACAGAACGAGTGTCGTGCGTCTCCCAGTTATCTAAATTGACACCATTACTGTGAACTTCGCGGCCTAGGCTGTGACCCAATCGGTGCACGAAGAATTCGCCGTAACCTGCCTTATTAACAACCGTGCGAGCTACCTGATCAACCTCCCAGCCCTTTGGCCGTCTACCCATTTGCACTGCATCCGACAAGAACTCAACGGCTGCATCGCGTGCCTCCTTCACCACTTCGAAAACTTTTCGTTCTCGCTCTGTCGACTTGTCGCCAACCGCAATATTCCACGTGATATCGGCGTATACCGAATCCATGTTCCCAAACGAATCTTGCTTACGGGCCCAAAGATCAATCAGTAGCCAACCTCGTCTACGTAAGACCGATGAACCCACAGGTGCTGGTTCATAGTGAGGATCCGAGGAATGCGAGCCGAAAGCGACAACCGGTCCATCACGCGTCTCGAGGCCCAACATCGCATACTGGCCACGTATATGCTCCGCTATGTCATGCTCTGTCAGTTTCCAACGTACGTTTTCTCTAACAAATGACACAGTGTCGTGAACTATTTGATGTAACTTACTGGCAGCATCAAGATGCGACTCCAATTGTTGCGGCATCCAGCGTTCTGTCGCATATTGGATCGCATAGCCAGAAGAAATCACATCGATACCCAGAGACTATACCAATTCGAAAGTCCCGGCATCCACTCGTCCAACACGCGGCAAGGTGCCTAAGGGTGAGTATTCCATTGCTAAGCGCGTTGACGCACCTATCCTGTGCCGCAAACCGTCAATCATTGAATCACGCCCGGCAAACGAATAAACCTCTGCCAGACCGTCCGGGAACCTGCCCACATCAACCTCATGGACTAGCAACGCGACAGGCCCTTCCGCCGGGACATACAACCACAAAGGCCTAGTAACATTTTTGATCTCTTCGCCCAACAGTCTCCACAGGACAGGGTTGCTACCCTGGTAGTCATATAGCAACCATCCTTCAAGTCCTGTTTCAGAGAGGTAGTGCTGAGCTTGGGACAACGATGAGGTAGATTCGTTCATTGCACGTTTTGGTTAGAGTTTTACGATGTGCTGGAACTGTTCAATACGCTTAATATGATCTTTCGGTCCATATAAACCGTCGCCCATAGTGCCCACACTAAGGTGAGTCGCACCAAGATCTCTCCACCGCTCAACGCCTTCTACCCATGCCAATGAATCTTCCCCTTTTAATGACACCCGACCATCAAGACCGATGCTGTCAGGATTGCGCCCAGCCTCTCATGCATTACCGCGATTACGATTCATCGCATCTCGGGTTTCGCTCATTGGACCTGAGTTTGGCATCCAGCCATCACCCATTATTCCTGTCCGTTTCAAAACTTTTTCAGAACCGCCTCCAAACCACACAGGTATTGGTCGTTGTACGGGCAAAGGATAGATACCTGCATCAGTGACACTGTGCCATTTAGATTTATAGGTAACGGCCCGATCGGTCCATAGCTTCCGCATGAGCTTCACCTGATCTGCAGATCGTATACCTCGATCGTGGAAGTTTTCACTTAATGCCTCATACTCAACAGCGTTCCAGCCTATACCAACACCGAGTCGTAAACGTCCTGCACTAATTACGTCTACCGCAGCTGCCTGTTTTGCCACAAGAACCGTTTGCCTTTGAGCGAGGATTATCACCCCAGTAGCGAACTCTATTTTGGAAGTCACTCCAGCAAGGTATCCAAATAGCACAAACGGTTCGTGGAACATGCTGTCAAGGTCGTACGGACCCCGCCAGTTGGGACGGCTATCACGACTCGCTCCAACAACGTGGTCAAACGCCATAATGTGAGAAAACCCCATATCTTCAGCTGCCTGGGCGAATTCGCACACAGCCTTTGGATTATCGCCAATTTCCGTTTGCGGAAAAACTACTCCAATCTCCATATTCATCGCTCCATTTTGAGCCAATCACCATGTGCTTAAGGCAACGTTGTAACGTCAGCAAAGCCTAGGATAGACCAGTGAAGATCGATGTGCCGTTCATTAGCGAAGAGGTGCACTGACAGGCCGTTTATGCCATATGATCAGAGAATCTAAATCGGAAGACGAACCGGAGGCATTCTATACTCTCGATACCATAGGGGTGCCACCATTTGCAAAAGATGTATAAAATGCACGCCGCGGGGACAGCAAAATGCCTTCACTAGTACTTCAACGATCGGGCCATGCGGACCGAGACGTAGCTCTCACAGATCAACCGACCACGCTCGGGCGGCACGCCGATTGTGGAATTGTCATTGATGATCAATCCGTGTCGAGACAGCATGCAGAGATCGTCCCCCTTGGCGACTTACATGGCATCAGGGACCTGAATAGCCGAAATGGCACCTGGCTAAGAGGCGAGCGGGTCAGTTCATCACCTAGCCCACTCCAACACGGAGATGATATTCGTCTTGGTCGTCAATCTGTAACTCTGTTGTACCTAACTGCCGAAGCGACGGTTCCGGAAGGTATGAATCCGTTCCAGAAATTCGGTACATATGCCGGAGGTAGCGTATCCTCCGCAGCTTAAGAAAGTGGTAGGGCATTCAAGAAACTCCGTCTGGCCCCTGGGTTACGGATCGCGTCCGCCGCGCTCGGCGTTGTCGCGGGCCTGATGGCCCTGATTTGGTGGGTCACGAAGTGGGCCTGAGGTCAGCCACTACTGCGCCGCACAACTGGAACCCGTCAGTTCAAGGTTAATCAGTCATTCCCTGATGTCGGTCCTGCTGATCTTGCGATTCTCGGAATGTTCGGAGTGCTGATTGATACGCTGTTTGTGTATTGAGGTCCAG
>CAZXXH010000135.1:0-3563 GCA_964644645.1 uncultured Dehalococcoidales bacterium | reverse complement strand
GGGTCAAATGTAAGAGCCGATGGTGAGTGTGTAATCAATGTTCTCTACCGTTCACGATTTACGTAAGACTAATCCGCTCTGATGGCCAGTCATCTTCCCGTCCTCTAAAACTACAACCCCATTCACTGTAACGTGCCGGACGCCAGTGCATATTCGGTTGGGATCTTCCAATGTGGCCGTCTCTGCAAAACCTTTAGGATCAAAAACCACCAAGTCCGCCATATTCCCTTCAGTTATCTTGCCTCGGCCAACTAGACCCATACGCTCTGCCGGCATTCCTGTCATGCGATGCACCGCGTCTTCTATCGTAAGTCCTCCAGGATTCTTGGTGACCCGGCTAAAAAACCAACCGGCCCAACTGTATGCTCCTGGAAAACGATCCAATCTGAGAGGCCCCCCGGGAGATAGTGCAGTCGCATCGGAAGCTGGCATACACAGCGGATGGCACATGGTAGTAACGACTTCCGATTCCTCGTAGCTGTGGCAGAGAACCAATGTCGCGTGTGGATCTTCTGCTGCGGCTTTCAGCACATCACAAACTACATCCCAACCGTCACCTCCAGGTGGGATCATTTGTTCGAAATTGCTACCCTCCAGCTCAGGCTGAGCAGGGTGGGCGAAAAGCTGAACATTCTCCCAACCTCCGAGGGCAAAACTAGATATTATGCTGGGATGTGACCGTATAGTAGCCCGAGTATTCCTTCGTAATAACTCCGCTCTTAACGCGGCAGGGTCTTGCGTGGCGACCTCAAGCGGAAGCGCTGCGCTCAGGTTCGTGATGCCATGCAGCCTAGTGTGACTGTCAAAAGTGACATCTACGCCTCTGTCAACCGCGTTCTCAATAGATTCAATCGACCTCTCGAGTGCATCAGCTGAACCACCCCTGCGGGGTACTATATGTGAGACCTGAAGGCGAACTGAGGCTTTCGACGCTGTACGGATAGCCTCTTCTACAGATTCGACTGCATTCCTCTCCCGGTTACGCGTGTGAGCAGAATATACTCCTCCAACCTTGCCGACGGTACTACAAAGGGCGGTTAACTCAGCCTCAGATGCGTGCCGTTCGGAAGGATACTCCAACCCGCTAGAAAAACCCCATGCTCCCGCGCAGAGACCTTCCTCAAGTAACGTTATCATTCGCGCAAGCTCGTCAGGATGTGCCGGTCTACTAGTATCAGACATCACAGTAAGTCGTAGGTTCCCATTGGGCACCAATGGGACCACGTTGACGGACGGTTGCCGTTGCGATAGCCGCTCCAAATATTCTCCAGTAGTATGCCAATCGATTTCGGTTTCAGAGTGATACCCATAAATGTTCCCTGTAAACTTGGCTGGGTTATCAATTGGAGCACACCCATGACCGCAATTACCGATAACCTCCGTCGTCACTCCCTGCGATATCGAACTAAACGCCCTGGGATCCACTAGAAGTGTAAAGTCCGAATGGGAATGTATATCTATAAATCCAGGCGCAACCACTTGCCCGATCGCGTTTAGTCGGCGTCCAGCTTCAACAGCAGAAAGATCTCCTACCACCTTGATTTGTCCATGGCGTACACCGACGTCTGCCTGAGTCCCGGGAGAACCGGTACCGTCAACCACCAATCCTCCAGCAATCACAAAATCCAGCAAGGCATCCTCAGTCTTTTCGCTCTGAGCCGATATCGATCGTCACAATCCCCGCCTCGTCCAAAGTCGCCGAACATCCTGGAGGGACTACAATCGTGGAATCATATTCGTCAATAACCACGGGGCCCGACATAGCATCCGAACTCAACTCAGCCCTAGTTATCACCGGACTTAACAATGATCGACCTTCCGTGGAAAAACAAACTTCGCGTTCCGTCTGCGTAGACTCAGTATCGTGATCCACACGTATTGCCTCTGCACGTACATCTAGCATGGTGGCTACGAGCCGTATATTCACGATAGAAACAGGTTCACGTGGAGACTGATAGCCATAAGTACGATCATGCTCAGAATGGAACCTCTTTACCTGCTCCGTTAAGTCAATCGGATCTGCAGGATCATCCGCTGCCGGAATCGTTAGCTCAAATCCCTGGCCCGCATACTTCATATCAAGTGAGCGTTCCCATCGGAATTGTGCCGATTTGAGGCCATCAATATCGAAGTCTTTGAGACCGCGTTGCTGAAGATCAAGGAACGCGCTACGTAACACGTTCGGATCTGCATCCCGGGTGTCGACAAAATGGGTCTGTACAAAGTGGTGCTCCTGGTTTGCCTCAAGCAATCCAACAGCCGAGAATACGCCGGGAGCAGGTGGCACCAAAACCGTGCCTATGCCTAGTTCTCGTGCCATGTGAGCAGCATGCACGGGACCATTTCCCCCGAAAGCAAGAAGGATAAACTCTCTTGGATCTCGCCCCCGATACGTTGTTACAGCCTTTATAGCCCTCATCATAGCCACATTTGCTACTACATGAACACCAAAAGCAGCAGATAGCAAATTCATACCGAGAGGATCTGCAACATGCCGCTTTACTGCTCCGCGGGCCAATTCTGGGTGCAGAATAACCTCTCCACCAGCAAGAGCTGTAGGAGTGAGGTACCCAAGCACTACGTTGGCGTCCGTCACCGTAGCCTTATCCCCACCTACCCCGTAACAAGCAGGACCCGGAATTGCCCCAGCACTTTCAGGGCCAACTTTCAGAGCACCACCCGGATCGACTCTTACGAGGCTTCCCCCTCCCGCTCCCACTTCCGCAAGATCAATCACTGGAAGCTTCAACGCATGACCACAACCCTTTACTAAGCGACTGGAAAGAGTTATGCCAGAGCCCACTTCGTACTCAGTCGTGCGCCCAGGCATACCATCCTCAATAACAGAGGCTTTCGCGGTAGTACCACCCATATCGAAGGTGATCAGATTGCCGATTCCAAGTCGCTCGGCAAGTCATTGAGCAGCGCTCACCCCAGCTGCTGGCCCTGACTCCACCATGTACGCTGGCAAGACACACGCACGCCGGGCGGACATCACTCCACCATTCGACTGCATGACCCTCAGTGGCGCTTTGATTCCACTGTTCGTTAGGCGCTTATCAAGGGATCGTAAGTATCGCTCGATTATCGGGCCTACGTAAGAATTTATAACCGTAGTACTCGTTCTCTCGTACTCCCTAACCTCAGGCAAAATGTCCACAGAAAGAGATAGGAAGGTGTCCGGCATATATTCTCTAACCATCTCTCCCACACGCCGCTCGTGTTCTGGGTTCAAGTACGAATGTAGAAGACACACCGCAACAGATTCCACACCCTCTGCGACCAATCTGTCTATCGCGAGTCGCACGGAATCTTCATCTAGAGTAGTAACCACCTTGCCATCAGCGCCCATTCGCTCTTCTTCCCCTAGTCTCAATCTCCGATCGACAAGCGGCCTAGGTGGACGGTAACTCATGTTTTAATGCTCGGGATCACGCAACCGCCGCAGTTCGAGAACATCTCGAAACCCCTGGGTTGTGATCAGGCCTGTCTTTACACCTCTGTCTTGGAGAATGGCGTTTGTGGCAACGGTGGTCGCATGGACTAGTTCATCTACGCATACA
>CAZXXH010000134.1:0-3719 GCA_964644645.1 uncultured Dehalococcoidales bacterium | reverse complement strand
GTAGTTTTTACCACTACAAAATACCGATTTAGTGTGATCAAAATACACGTGGGCGTTTATTGCGACAAGCAGAATACGGTTTCCAAAGCACAAAAAGACTACCTGAATTTGATTTCCACGTTTTCGAGTAGTCTGATTGTCATAATAAAAGCCCGAGCGGGAAAGGTTGATGAAGTTTTCCACGGTCAACGGCGCATCGTCTACGAATAACTCTAGGACAATGTTGCCTTTGTTCGTTTCAATAATAGCGCCGTAATCTTTCGCGGTGTTCAGGCTGCCGTCAGGTGGATTGAGTGACCCTAGCATAGATTCCTCTTCAGTCTTTGTTGTAGATTTGGTGTTGAGTATCGGCGTAGCCGTCGCCGGCACGGGTGTTCGCGTCCATTCCGTAGACTGCGCCTCATTTTCGTTTTGGCTAGCGCACGCAGACACCAAAATAACAGCCAAAATGGTGATTGAAGTTAATATCACTTTGATCATGCCAGTCATCTAGCTCCGTTAGTATGAGGGTGTCAAATATGGAGTGTTCGCCAGCCAATTATATTCCCTCAACTTAAGGTATTGAACAATTTAGTTGCCAAACTAAGATGCTCTCACACTCCATAGTTTACTTGGTTGAAACAAAACATCGAGCGAGTCAGCTCTCAGTCCATTAAGTTATTTCTCGTGGTCCGGACAATTGTACGTATCTCCGTAGATTGGTTGTAGGCCGTTTGCTTCTGAATGCGTCGGTGGCGTTTCTCTATAGGCTCGAAACAGTTCGGCTCGGGCAACGATAAGGAATGCAACATGCAACATAGACCTGGAATACACTGCGGATACGAACGGCCGCGTATTGTTGGGGTAGACGTTGTTGGTTAATGCTCTCGAGTACCGCTCGAAGCAGGTGCTCAGTGAAGGTAAGCTGACTGAGCAGGATTTGACATCAATGTACCGGGTAATGGTGATGTCAAAGACTGTTGACGAGCGTATCTGGCAATTGAACCGCCAGGGCAAAGCAGCTATTGCAGCTTCAGCTCGTGGCCACGAAGCCGCACAAGTAGCGAGTATTTGGGCCACTCAGCCGGAACATGACCATTATCTGATTTATTATCGTCAATTGACTGCCATGCTTGCACTTGGCGTAACGCCCAAGGATTTAATGTTGGGCTTTCTGGCAAAGGATGGCGAACCGATGAGTAATTCCCGCCAATTCCCATTACATGGATCTCTGGAGCGCCCCGACGTTTTTTCGTTCTCAAATGTTGTTGGAACTCAGATCCCTCAGGCTGTTGGTGTAGCACTCGCGGATCAGATGCGTGGTGAAAAGCGCGTTACGCTGGTGTATTTCGGTGATGGGGCCAGTAGCACTGGTGACTGCCATGAGGGAATGAATTTCGCGGGAGTGCATAACTTACCGGTGGTATTTTTTTGCGAAAATAATCGGTATGCGATATCCGTGCCACTAGAAAAGCAGACCCGGGCTGCCAACGTATCTGGTCGGGCTAGTGCGTACGGATTTTCTGGAATTACGGTAGATGGCATGGACCCGATCGCTGTATTCGAAGCAGTATATTCCGCCACAGAGAAAGCGAGAACGGGCGGTGGCCCCGCACTTATAGAAGTTTTGGTGGAACGCTTATTACCTCACACAACGGATGACGACCACGCACGCTATCGCCCAAAGAATGAACTGGAAACGATGGATGAACGGGATCCGATAACAATTTTTGAACAGATGCTTAAATCAAGGGGAATTTTGGACGATCTGTTGATCGGAAGAATCCAGAGCGAATCCAAAACTATCGTTGAATCCGCTACCCATGATGCTGAAACCACTGGCTTTCCGGATCCATCTACGATATCTGATCATCTCATGGCTGATTGATGAAACCGCTAACAGATGATGAGGATCTTTTGTGATGTCTGTTAAAACAGTAATCGAAGCTGTCCGAGAAGGGCTCTGGCAGGAACTGGAGCGGGACGAACGCGTATTCGTAATGGGCGAAGACGTAGGTATGCGTGGTGGCGTTTTCCTAGCGACAGATGGTTTTATAGAAGTATTTGGAGAAGAACGGGTGCTTGACACCCCTTTAGCTGAGTCCTCAATAGCGGGCATTGCTTTGGGGGCGGCAGTTAATGGTATGAGGCCTGTTGCTGAGATCGAGTTCGCCGATTTTGTATGGCCCACCATAAATCAATTGGTGGGGGAAGCTGCCAAGGTTCGTTATGGCACGAATGGTGGTAAGAACGCTCCGATGGTCGTGCGTGTCCCATACGGAGGGGGAGTGCGAGGTGGTCTGTATCATTCACAGAGTGTCGAGGTGGTTTTTTCACACACTCCTGGATTAACGGTACTAGCGCCATCTACGCCCTATGATGCTAAAGGCCTGTTGATATCCGCAATCAGATCGGACGATCCAGTGGTTTTCCTTGAACACAAACGGACCTACAGAATGGTAAAAGGAGAAGTGCCGCAGGAACCATATACGATCGAAATAGGAAAAGCTGAAATTAAACGGAGAGGCCAAGATCTGACGGTGGTTTCATACGGCCTTACGCTTCATTATTGTTTGGAAGCATCGAGGCAAGTTGAGGAGGATGGAATCGACGTTGAGGTGGTAGATCTACGTACACTTAGACCGCTGGATATCAATACGGTGATTGATTCAGTAAAGCGCACCAGTAAGGCACTGATAGTACAAGAGGATACAGGAGCAGTTTCAGTCGGCAGCGAAGTTGCAGCTGCGATTAGTTCGAACGCGTTTTTTGATTTGGACGCGCCGGTAATGCGACTTGCTGGTCCTGAAATTCCTCCGATGCCTTTTTCTCCATTGCTAGAGGCAACGTTTATTCCGTCGCCGGCAAAAATAGCCGAAGCAATTCGGTTCCTCGCTAGCCATTAGAGGTATAGATTCGTGGCCATAAGAAACCGATATCGGAGATAAAGAAGAATAGTGAGATATGAACTTCGCTTACCCCATGTCGGTGAGTCTGTAACTGAAGCGGTCCTGGGGCCGTGGCTCAAGGGGCCAGGCGACATTGTAAAAAAATTTGACCCTATAGTGGAGGTTGTTACAGACAAGGTAACCATGGAATTTCCTGCACCTGTTTCGGGAGTACTAACCCGGATTTTAGCCCAAGAGGGCGACACTGTAACAATGGGCTCCGTAATCGGCCATATGGAAATTGATTCTCGATCCGATAAACAACCAACAAAGGTTATGGAGTCCGGGCCAGATAAGGCACTCTCTGAGATCCCCATGCAAGAACGGATCGGGTCAATGGATTACGGTGCTAGTGTGGGGCCGACAGGCGGTACTGTTCAGCAAAAAAATGTAAATCGAATGTTAGGTTCAACAACTGGCTCTGTTCAAGAGCCTAGGTTTCAATCAAACCGTGCTAGATATTCTCCAGTCGTGTCCCGTCTTGCGATTGAACATGGGTTGGATTTGTCTTCAATTAATGGGACCGGAGCTGGCGGTAGAATTACCAAGCGGGATGTGTTGGATTTGGTAAAGAGCGGTACGTCTGACCTCGCCAGCGGACAGAGTGCACAATTATTGGGTTCTGACAGTACAGTTATAGACCCATCCCCAATCCGCAAACAGATTGCAACACATATGGAAGTTAGTTCCAGGGAGATTCCCCACGCATGGTCAGCTATAGAGGTTGATGTAACCGGACTAGTTGAGTGTCGCGAACGGAACAAAATGAACTTTGAAGATTCCCACAAAATT
>CAZXXH010000133.1:2650-3733 GCA_964644645.1 uncultured Dehalococcoidales bacterium | reverse complement strand
TCCTGACACTTATTTTGCTAGAGGTTGGGCCTACAACCAACTAGGCCAACACAAACGGGCAATAGAGGATTTCGATAGAACCATTGCCATGTACTCCGAGCAGGGTGCCGAACACTTCGCCGGTGCTGTACATGAAATCGGTGAAGCCTACTACTGGAGGGGTTATGCGTACCGAGAACTAGGCCAAATCGAAGAAGCAGAACGGGATATCGGAAAGGCCAAGGAACTAGGATACGAAGGATCGTAACGGGGATCTACGGACTTCTACAGCAATGGATGAACGAATAATACGGGGCCTAGAGCAAGACCGAACGATTGATATAACCACGAAGGGCAGACGCTCCGGCCGGGAAAGAAGGATAGAAATCTGGTTCTTCAACATTGAAGAAAAAATCTACATCACCGGCAGTCCAGGAACCCGCGGTTGGCACGCTAACGTGTTAGCCAATCCTGCGATTACATTCCACTTAAAGCACACGGTCCAAGCCGACATACCTGGTCACTGCATACCCGTTACCGATGTTGAAGAACGTAAGAGGGTTTTTCTGGCGATTTTTGGCGAGTTGGGCGAGGAACGAAACCTGGAACACTGGATAGCCGGTAGCCCGCTGGTAGAAGTAGAACTGGAGCGTAACAAAGCAAGAATCTTGGGTGGATGACAATCATGTATCAAGGCATTCTCGCTGGTGGCCATTCATGGTGCTTAACCCAGCTATTCATCCGTATTTATCCGGCTGAATCCTCAGGACCGGCACCCAATCCACTCGGTGACAGGACCTTCTTTCTTAGAAATGCCCAAATATCGGCCGACAGTAGCACAATGATCCCTGTCAAAACCACCGCACCGCCCGCTGCCACATCTGTATAGAACGCGACAGTCACGCCGCCCAGAGCGACTAACAATCCGACTGCAGAGGCAGTAACAATCGTCGCTCTGAGACCCGTTACCAACCGAAGACTTATCAGAACAGGCACCACGATCATAGCGCCTACGAGCAACACACCTACTATGCGCATCGCAAGTGTTATCGTGGCGGCGGTGAGAACCGCGAGCCCCACGTAGACGAGGCCGACACGTACGCC
>CAZXXH010000133.1:0-2640 GCA_964644645.1 uncultured Dehalococcoidales bacterium | reverse complement strand
GCCGTCGCGCCATCCTAACAGCACACCGGTCCTGGTACCGGACCACAGCACACAGGTCCCGGGCGGGCCCGCTGAATGTATTGCGATCGTTGAGCGGTCACAGGTGACGGAGCCCCACGTTGACGAGGCCGACACGTACGCCACCGATACGGGCAAGGTCAGGGTCGAATGAACTCTGTGCAAGCTCGGAATAGAACACAGTTACAAATGCGAACACGACGATCAGCAGCCCGAAAAGCAGCCAAAGGTCATCGGCGGTGGTCGATAGCACAGAGCCGAACAGGTATCCGAAAAGGTCCGCGATGAAACCGTCTGCAACACTTATGATCACAACAGCCACAGCAAGAGCTGCGTACAAGAAAACTGCAAGGGCAGCGTCACCAGGTAGTAAGCGGCGGGACCTAAGTTGTTCAATGGCGACTGCAACGAGAGAGGTGGCGACCAAGGCTACGTATGGGGGGAAGGTTTTAGTCAACAACCCAATAGCAACACCGGCTAACGCCACATGAGAAAGCGTGTCGGCAATCAACGACAGTCTTCTTAGTACAAGGAACACGCCAAACGCGGGTGCTAGCGCTCCTACCATCGCGGCACCGAGAAGAGCCCTGACCATAAAACTGTACTGCAGCATTTCAGGCATGTATCGCCGTTCCGGTCCTATTTATACCCGTATGTACAACGCACAGAGCCAATCCTGTTCGCGCAATCGGTCTAGTAAATTAACGATGCTCGTGAAGGGCGTCGTGTATAAGGACGTCTACCGACACCCCGTACAGGTCCGATAATTCCCTCGACGTGATGCGATGTGCAGGCCCGTGAAATCTCATGGTCCGATTGATACAAGCACACGTAGTCGCCTCTCTCATAACCGCGCCGATATCATGAGAAACAATCAATATTGCCATCCTGTTGTCCTGGTTCAACCGGCGTAGCATCGCATGAAACTGCTCCTGTCCAGCCGCGTCGATTCCGGCAACGGGCTCGTCCAGAAGGAGAAGTTCCGGGGAACTGATGAGTGCCCTGGCGACCAACATCCTCTGCTGCTGCCCCAATGAGAGATCTGAGATACGGCGGCGGCGAAGATGATCGATACCAGCCGCCTCAAGCGCAACGACAACCTCCCGTCTGCCAGGGCTTCTCATTGCAGAAAGAGGATTAATCCCGCTGTATAACCCCTGGGCCACAACTTCTTCGACGGTTGCGGGAAAACGACTAGATAGACCTTCGACTCTCTGTGGCACGTAACCTACCCGTTGCCATCTTTTGAAGCGTTCTGGTGAATCCCCGAAAAGGTTAACCGCTCCGCGATTGGGCCGGAGTAAGCCAAGGGCAAGTTTGAGCAAAGTGGTCTTCCCACTTCCATTGGGACCAAGTACAGCAGTGAACTCACCAGGCCGGACCGAAAACGTTATGTCCTCAAGTACTGGCTCTGCATCGTATGTAAAGCATGCCTGACGAAATTCGAGCACAGGCAACTGTTCGCTACCGTCAATAGCGAGCCCCAAATCTGGTTGGAATGGCTTGGTGTTCTTTGAAGTTTTGATATCGGGTCTCATTACTTGCACTGTAGATTCCCACCTGGCCTGACGTCATAGTTAGTCATTTGGTCTCGGGTAGACACCCCTCACACAGAATTTCAAACTCCATGCGATGACCGACGATTTCACCTTGAATCTCCCGGCCTATTGACCTGACCAACCGTTCGATTGTCGAGTCCCGAAACTCAGATACTGTGCCGCAGCTCACACACAGAGTGTGGTGGTGATGATCAACGCGTGTGAGGTTGTAGCGAGTGGAGCCATCTGGCATTGGCAATCTGCAGAGCAGGCCGGCATCCAATAGGAGCCGAATGGTCCTGAAAACTGTCGCACGCCCTACCCCAGGGACATCATTTAGGACCGACTCAGCAGTAAATCCTTCCTCAAACATCTCAATTGTCTTGGAAATGCGTCGGCGCGCGGATGTCAGACGGTACCCACCATCTTCAATCGCAGCAAGAAGATCTGGCCTGACGACCACAGATGACGCCAAAGATCTGGTTCCTTGTTTGAGTTGCCAGCAATCTATATTGATACACGATATCGTTAAGCATGGGTGTAGTCAACCTGTATCAAAACGAGATATCACCGGTAATCGCCGGCGAATAATAGAGCCAACCAACCGACAAAAATCAATGACTTTGTCTATAGACCATCCGTCAGTCCAAGGGACACAGTGTTAAGGCAATAGAGGCTGTCAAATTTCCGCCCAAAATATGTTTGAGTGTGGGATTCGGTACCCGGCACCATTTGCTTGACTCTGGAGACGTGTTAAACCGAACAGTGAGCAGGGCACCGACGAGAACGCTACGGCGCAGCTGCATGTGCCATCGGAGTCCGTGTTCTCAGTTAATGCCTGCGCTTATCGTGACTTCTTAACGCCGGCGGTCTACGTTGCGTGAAATTACTGTTTATTCTTCAGTCGGCGAGCCGACAAGCAATTTTTCATATATCAGGGCAGCAATAAGCCCTCCCGTGATCGGGCCAGCCCAATAGATCCAGTGGTGCGTCCATTCCGAAGAAAATATAGCTGGACCAAGGCTGCGAGCAGGATTAAGTGAAATTCCGGTCAGTGGTTATCCGACCAGGTGGTCAGCTGTAA
>CAZXXH010000132.1:0-3735 GCA_964644645.1 uncultured Dehalococcoidales bacterium | reverse complement strand
CCCAGATTCGCGGAAAAACTGGTTTTCCTGGCTCTAGATATTGGATCCGGATCAAGTATCGACGCCCTACATGGTTTTGCCCAGGAGCAAGAATACCCTTGGCCTGTTGCCCAAGCGGATGCCAACATGCTTAGGGCATTTAACGTAACGGTACAATCAACTAATATTGCTATCTACGGCAACGGCGTAATCGTCTACAGAGCGGGTTACGGAGAGGGAACAACCGAAGAATGGGCCTCGATTTTTGGGCGCATCAGTGACCAAGAACATACGGAATGATTGAGATCAATTTCAAACTCGTATTGGTAGCTTGCGTCCTGTTACTAGCGGCATGTAGCGGGGACAGTCAAGTTGCCGGAGCGCCTAAACCATTAACGACATCGGTGCCTGAGGGCGAAATAGAACCCACCCCAACTCAGGAAACTATGCCTCGGCCAAGCCCCGGGACAGCTGGGGCTGAATCAACTGGGCACCAAGACGGCAGAGGAGTCAGGGTGATTGTCGCGGAAGGCTCAACTGCGCGTTATCTTGTCAGGGAGCAACTTGCACGGCTTGACGCACCTAACGATGCAATCGGCAGCACTAGCCATATCGAGGGCTACATCCAGTTTGACCATAACGGGATCGTACAGGAAGACGAATCGCGTATAAGAGTCGACCTACAGACCCTTCGCAGTGATAAATCGCGCCGTGATCGATACTTGCGCGAGAATTCTCTAGAGTCCGACAAGTTCCCATTTGCCGATATATTGGTCAGGGCGACAACAGGCCTGGAATGGCCCCCGCCCACAGACGGTCACGCAACATTCCAACTGGTTGGGGACATGACCATACATGGAATAACCGCACCGGAGACCTGTGATGTCGATATTTTATTTTCGCCAGGAGAAATTGCTGGGAAAGCAAGAACCAGTTTCACATTCGATACATTTAGCATGAAGATACCAAGGCTTTTCTTCATCCTCAGTGTTGATAACGAAATCCGCTTGGAACTCGACCTCGTCCTTGACATCGTGAAAGACAGCATCGTAAACCAAGTTCAAGATATTAAACCGGTGTCGGTCGAAAACACTGCTAGCCCCACCAGTGGATCTGAAACCATAATCGCTCCAAAAGCGGGCGCCCCAAACCACCCTCCCAGACAGTCTGGTAGACCAAAAGACAGATATAGCTGCTCTATAAACGCGTCGGGTTACTGCATATTTTCTGGGAAACCTCATGAGACTGGTCTTGATCCAGGCACCGAGGACATAGTCGATCGCAACGGGAACGTTCTTTTCTCAGTGAACGATGCAGCTGTCGCCGATTCTTCTGGCAACATACTTATGCCGAAAGGAACACCAGGCTTTCCTGGGGTTGAGCTCATAAAGTTCTCCCATGCAGGAATGAATGATGACGAAAAAGCCTTCCACAGGGTGATGGCTATTATGTTCCCTATACGAAACGCCCTTATGTACGATATAGCAGATATAAAACAAGAACAGTGGAATGCGCTTGTATTAGAACTGAAAGACAGAGACATCAAGAATAAGACTTTCACGGGTGGCCCAACACCTCGCGATAATTATTACAGTAGCCAGGGGATTTTTGATCTAGCCAAGAACCCTCGTGGTAGAGATATTCATCACGATGTCATGAAGTTTCTTGAAGAATCAGGACTGTATCTTCTGTGCCACGTGACAAGTGATGAATTTGGCGAAATGTTGAGCGAATCACACCCTGAAAACCACGACCCATGTAAAGACGCTGAAATTAACGTAAAAATACCGTTCAAGATTCCGGATCAATAGTACGCACCAACTATTAATAACTGCCTTTCCCATGGCTCGTCTTGATCATCGATCTACGCGTATCGTTCGTTCCATCCCGCGGTCCAGGGCGTTATTTTGGCCGGCACCACGCGCAGAAGATAACGGGGGTTTTCTATAGTACCTTCCAGGTAGTTCAAGCCTGATTCGCCACCATATCTGTGGGCCATTTCACGGGCTATCTCGAGCATTCGCCCATACATGCGTATCGGGCCTGCCACTATCTCTGCGTTACCTTCTATCAATACGCGGGAGTGATCTGGGTTTAAATCATCGGCACAGGAAACAGCCACCCGGGG
The DNA here is from genome assembly GCA_964644645.1 of uncultured Dehalococcoidales bacterium. Classification (GTDB taxonomy): domain Bacteria; phylum Chloroflexota; class Dehalococcoidia; order Lucifugimonadales; family Lucifugimonadaceae; genus CAZXXH01. The sequence goes on along the minus strand of CAZXXH010000132.1, from coordinate 1,628 downwards.
CTCCAGTCGCACATATTCGACAAATCGGGAGCGTGCGCGTGGAACCATGTAGATCGATTCTCCATCCCAGTGCTGCCACATAGGGACCACGTACGGAGCCCCATCAGGTTTCACGGTTGCCAGCCGGGCAATAACCGGGCTAGATAAAAAATCGTCAACTTGCTCACCGGTCAGAGGAGGCATTTCACCACCCGTTTACCAGTCCTTAGTGCCTAGCGCGTTATCCAACTCTTACTGTCTCATTTCAGTCTAAATACGGAATAATTGCACCGCATTATCACCGAGAATCTTATCCATGTCCGGTGGCGTAATAAAGTCACAATAATATCGTAGATAGTCAAGTGACTGGCGGTAGGTACATACACGCTCCACCGCTGGCATATCTGAAGCCCACATTAACTTATCAGGACCCACTTCATAGTACAGTTGTTTAATAATTTCCCGAGCTTCAGGGTAAGGGTAATCCCACCTGCCTCCGTTCATAATTGGAAAAAGCAGCTCGAGAGAGATATTTGGCATCTGGCAGATCTCTAAAGCCAGGTCACTGAGTTTTTCGTCCTCGAAATGGTTCATCTCAAAGCAGTGGGTGAAAACTATTTTGATGTCAGACCATTCTTCGGCGAATCTCCTGAACAGTCTCAGTTGCTCGGCAAAATCATCCGGGCTCAATTCATTCCTGCAACGTATGTGCCAGAGGACAGGAATATCCAGTCTCTCGACTTCTTTCCAGAACGGCCGAAATTCCTTCTGATCATAGCGAGTCTTGTAATCCACCATGAAGAAAGATTCTGTACCGTCGAAATACAAAGCACGCATATCCAGTTCTGAAACACAGCGATTGAGCTCTGCTATCTGGTCGTCTTCATAAGCTCGCCACTCATCGATCTCCGCACTGACAACAAAACGGCCAGGGAATTTTTTTACTGCTTCGGCAAGGTAGTCATTGAGCCGGCCATAGATATGAGCACGCGATATGACGCCCACATCCACGCCTAGGTTGTCCATCTGGGCAACCATCAACTCAGGGGTAGCCTCAAAGTTTTGTAGAGCCGGAGGCATCCATTGAAGGTAGAAATCTTCCCCCTGGTAGGTCCACATCAGACGCCCGTGCTCTCCTACGCGAAAGCTGGCATCATACATATTCGAAATACCGGTACCATTCCCATCATGGAGGGTGTTACCGGTGGTGAATGTATTGTCCGACAAACGACGCCCTCCCTGCATGTGGAAGAGCGTGTGGCGCTGCTGGAATTGCATCCGTTCCTTAACGGATCCATAACCTTCACGTCCAGGGTGGGGCCATATGTGGGAGTGGATATCAACAATCAACGCCTGTATTCTCTCCTCTCAACGGGTGCGCAAGGTACTTTGTGCGTGGCAGGTCGAAAATCACTATCATGAAAGTGTAAACACTGTAATCAACATCCCGGCAGCCGGATAGCCGAATACTAAAGGACTCTCAGGTACTTTGGTCAAGGAGCAACCATATGACTAACAACAACAACAACAACACTGGTCAGGCAGGTGCGGCGACAGTAGATATCACTCCCGTTGGACCAATCCGGCATTACTCGGGGCCAACCATGTATCGTGGACCGGAAGCAGAAGACTCGAATTTGCTGGCTCAC
>CAZXXH010000131.1:0-3792 GCA_964644645.1 uncultured Dehalococcoidales bacterium | reverse complement strand
GTAGAAATATAGGCGTAATAAGCCGCCACCACTCTCCGTCTGCTATGAGTGGCCCGTACTTCGCTCCGAATCTGATCAATATTTCTGGGTCTTTGGATCCACCTGCTAACTCTTGTGCGAGCCAGGCAACAACCGTTACGACAACTATGGTCCAGGTGACTACTGCTGTTCTTTGTTTTGCAGGGTTGGAGTGTTCTATTGGGTCCATTTGGAAATAGTTTCAGAGATGCTCACTGTGAAGGTCGGAAAGTTCTAACTAAAGCCTCAGAGTCTCAGATTTCGCTTTATCGAGCACTTTTATCAATTCTTCTGCACCACACAATTGTGGTCACCCGGGTTACGGCTATAGAGGATAGCCGAATGGTATCGCTGCGCCTAACCAAAGTAGGACCCTGCAAGTATTATGGACAATCGCTTCTTACTACCTACATTGCCAACGTTTACTAGGGACTTGCGCGCAAAACGCCTGACACGGCTTAGTTCCCCATGTGATTAACCAATGCTCCCTATCGCATTTATTGCTATATAGTCCACTCAACATTCATGACTATGTCGGGGCGCTAGTTGCTCAGGATTCTGATTATCGATCGGTTTATATGACTACTGGATCTGTTAAACCTTGGAAGTATAAACAACGGAGCCCTTACGCTTTGTAGTGGGTGAAATATACAGCGTCGCTACGGATTCTCCTACCAATTTGATCACACGGGTTGTGATGTATATACGGAAATCCTTTACACAAATCGCTGATCAATAAACCGTGTTGTATATGGATAATATTTTGCTGCATGTCCCAGCGCATATACATATAATGTCATATGCCTATTGCTTTCTACTAATCGACGAGTATTATGATGACTAACCCCGTCTGGGCTTTAGCCATGTAATCCGTCCGTTATACATTTTGTATTGATCTCCATGAGAGGTGGTTAGCGTTACCAGTGAAAATAGTAGATGCAGATATCAAGCAACTTGCAAGTTCTCGCCGTAGTGGTAGAACCAGGTCGGCCATGACCAATAAGTTGATCGAGTCTGTTGAGGACTTGCAACCTGGTGCTGCAAAGGCTGTTGAACTTGAAGCGGGAGAAACGGTTCAAAAAATACGGGCACGGTTGACTTACTCCGCGCGTGTCGCGGGGCGTAAGTTGAGCATTGCGGCAGATGGAAATAGGGTGTTGTTTGCACTGAAGAATAGGCAGAAGTCGGTTCTGGAAAGCAGCGATGCGATGCACCGCAGAAATGCCGTTCGAGCGAAAGCGTTGGAGCTTATTTCAAGTCACAATGAAATCAAAGCAGGGGATATATTGTCGGCCCTTGGAGCAGATACAGTATCGTCACTAGATGTATCGAGGCCATCGACGATGATAGGAGCAGTTTTAAGATCTATGCCTGAGCTGGAGCGAATAGGGCGTAACGTTTTTCGATTGCGTGTATGACATAACTGAAGACAGACTGTGCTGCGCTGCTCTTGTGTAGAGCGGGGTTGTTTCAAACGGGCGCTGAAAACGGCTTCTATTCCATGTGAAAGGCGGCATTTTGGTGCTGTTTATGGAGCGTGAAAATCTTGGTAGAACACCACTTATATATGTAATGGAGTGAACTGTTTCAGTCGTTGATGTTTAGTTGAATTGCTGGATCACTTCTGAATGCCGTCAACATGTAGATGCCCTATATTTAGGAATTAATATTTACTAATTAACTGATAGTTTCGTAAAATCGCCTAATATTACGATATAACATCGTTTGATATGGGAATAATAATACTCTTTTACTTAACATTGATATCATCAATATATTACTTTCAATACAATGCAGTAGTTACGAGAAACTTGCGTATTATATTCGCACTAAAACAGAAGGCAATCCACGGAATGTTCATTTCCCACCCTGGCATGCAGTTGTGTGGGTCAACAGTTCAATATTAGTGGGCCTGTAAAATGTCGAGTGGTGGGCACTCCTTGATTAATTTCAGTTCTGTAGCCATGGAGTAGAGTTTTTCAAGGGCCGACTTCCCGTCTAGTCCCATGTCGACTGTATCTTCGTTGACATACATGCGGACGAATCGCCTGCCGTCTTCCCGCCCGATGCCACGTCCGAAACTTAGAGCGTAATCTAGTGCTTCATCTTCGTGGGAGCGGGCGAATTCGACACTTTGTCTCAGCCCGTTAGCCACTAGCTGTGCGGTTGAGCCAAGCCGCCTATGTACTACATCAAGCCCCAAGGGGATTGGCAGCCCAGTCATTTTGAACCACTGCATGCCTAGGTCGAGGACCGAATGGAGTCCCAAATTTTTGTACAGAATTTGTCCCTCATGGAGAAGAATGCCAGCATCGACTTTTCCTTCTGTCACAGCCCGTTCTACTTCCTCGAAATGGAGAAAGATGGGCTTGACAGGAATTTGTACGAACATACGGAAGAGCATCCAGGATGTTGTGAACTCACCAGGTACACCGACGGTGAGGCCTGAGAGGTCTGAAACACGTTTTGGTGTGCGGGCTACCAGAACCGGTCCGTAATTGCGGCCGGCTGACGCTCCGCACGACATGATTCTGTAGTGACGTGCAACGTTAGGATATTGAGCAGCTGAGATGGCGGTTACGTCAAGATCTCCGGCTACAGCACGTCTGTTTAGAGACTCTATGTCGTCCATGATGTGCTCAATTGGTCGATCAGCAATAGTTACGTTACCGGAAGCAAAACCGTAAAACATAAAGGCATCATCGGCATCCGGGCTATGGCCGAAAGTGAAAGGCCGCGACTCAGCCATAGTGCCACCAACTAGATTCGACGGTAGTGATGGACTCAAGCGGAACTGCTTTGTTCAGCCGCGAGTGCGACTAGCGTACTTGGCTTGCGAATTACGCTAGTCGGACTTTTAGTGCCGTTGATGATTTCATATTCTGTGGTCCGTTGGCTTGGCACGAATCCCGCTGCTGAGATGATGGTCTTGATTTCATCTGTAGTCGTTCGGTTATAGAAGCCTGCTGCCAGCATAACGTTCTCGTCGAATAGTGTGCCTCCGAAGTCATCAGCTCCAAAGTGAAGAGCCATCTGCCCAGTCTTCCGCCCTTCAGAAAACCAAGATGCTTGAATATGCGGTACGTTGTCGAGAAACAGGCGTGAGATTGCTATTATACGCAGATAAGGATTAGGCCCAGATTCCTGCAACACCTTCTTGGCGAGCGCCGTATTCTGACGCTTATAAGACCATGGGATGAAGGCTGTAAAACCTCCTGGCTGGTCCGATGCTAGGTCTTGGACATTCCTTATGAGTTCTAGGGAATCAATAATCTCTTCATCAGTATCTACGTGGCCGAACATCATGGTAGCGGTAGTCATAAGCCCAATTTTGTGTGCCTCCACATGGACGTTAGACCACTTATCTACAGTGTCTTTAGGAGTTAGCCGGCTTATCTCGGCCTTTACCCGGTTGGACAGGATTTCGGATCCACCGCCAGGCAAAGAGCGTTGGCCGGCATCCTTAAGCGCTTGGAGTACTCCATGCACACTCATGCACGAAACCTCGCTCATCTTCATGATTTCTGGCGCCGAGAAGTAGTGAGGGGTGATTTGTGGGTACAGCCGCACAGTCTCGCTCACAAGTTCGGTGTAATATTTGAGCGGCAATTTTGAGTTAAGTCCGCCTTGTAGTAGTACAGTGGTGCACCCTGCTTTCACGGCCAGACCAATCTTTTCCATTATTTGTTCGACTGAGTTGGTATAAGCTGACGGATCCGACTCATCAGTTCGATAGAAGGCACAGAAAGAACAATACGCGTCACATATGTTTGT
>CAZXXH010000130.1:0-3817 GCA_964644645.1 uncultured Dehalococcoidales bacterium | reverse complement strand
AAACTGGCGATGGAATTAGTATGCTCGCCTTTGCCGCCGCCGTATCTTTTGTGACTGCACTGGTGGCTATAAGGTCTCTAATTTCTCTAGTGAGACGCGTTGGCTTCTGGCCATTTGCGATCTACTGCTCGATGGTTGGTGTGTTAGTGATCGCAGCTTGGGCCGCCGGTGCTTGACCCTGTTTATGGGTCTCGGTGCCCTACACGCTAAACGGTGGCAAAACATCTATTGACTTGACTAATGGTTGGAGTGTTGTGTCAAATCCGATGGGGAGCATAGCTGAAATTGCACAGAGGTTGTTTGGATCATAAGGAGGGAAATATCGCATGCCTAAATTAGAGGGTAGGATCTTTGATTCCACTACAGGTGAACTCGTCGAAGCTCGTGTGCAAATTCAGGATCCCACTGGACACAACATTGGCCCTCAAGGAGTGCTCTGGAAAGTTGGACCTGGCGAGCCTTTTTTTTACTCGAGTGGTGAATTCTCAGTACAGGCGACCCGGGGCTATTATCGCGTTTTGGTCGAACGTGGCACGGAGTACCGTCCATGGCAGACGACGGTAGAAGTGACTAGTGCGCGCACAGAGACAGTCGATGTTTCACTGGAACGATGGACTGATCTAGGGACGTTAGGTTGGCACCCAGGCAATACTCATATTCACTACGATGAAAACGAGACTCGTCCAGATGAGAGGTTGCGACATGACCCGCGCGTGGAGGACTTACGTATGACCGCTGTCAGTATCCTGAAGCGGTGGGATTTGGAGTACGCAACTAATAAATACCCGGCCGGAATACTGACGGAATTCACGGACACTCATTATCTGGTGCAATGTGGAGAAGAGACTCGGCACAACGCCGGTGGAGCACATGAAATCGGGTATGGCCATGTCATGCTGCTCAATTTACGAAACTACGTTGAACCGATCAGCAGAGGATTACTGGTAGATGCCTTTGACCCAGACTATCCACCATTAATTTACGCGTGTGATGATGCTAGACGGCAGGGCGGACTTGTGATTTGGTGCCACAACGGGAGGGGCATGGAAGCTCCTGTAGCCGCAGCTCTTAAACGACTCGACGCTATGAATCTCTTCGATCCATATTGGTGGGACATTGAGTACGATCTCTGGTACAGGATGCTGAACACCGGCGCACGTTTGCCAGCTTCGACCGGTTCGGATTGGTTCGTTTCTTCAGCTAATCGTGTCTATGTAGATACTGGAGGCGCTTTCGACTATGGTGCTTGGCTGGAAGGTATGCGTTCGGGTAGGACCTTCATCACGAATGGTCCTGCCCTGTTCATCGAGGTGGATGGTCAGCCGCCTGGAGCTACGGTACACGCAAAACCAGGGGAAGATATTACGGTGAACATACGATGGAAATCTCACTATCCGATTGAACGGATTGAACTGATTAATGACGGTAAAGTTGTGAAGAGTTATGTACCCAAAGTGGAAGAAACCGAAGGAAGCTTGGAGTACGAATTATCCGTCCATGCGGACGGCTGGATTGCGGCGCGGCTTGGAAGCACATTCCGAGATAGTTTCGCGCAACCAGTGTGGGCGCACACTAGTCCGGTTTATGTGGACGTAGGTGGGGTTAAGAGCGCAGTGAGGATGGAGGCAGCGGCAATTTTGGTAAACGAGATAGAAACTTCAATGGATTGGGTGCGATCGAAAGGACGATTCTACTCAGACTCCCAGAGGAACGAAATAATAGATCTGTTCTTGCAGGCTCAAGAGCTATATCGCGGAGTGGCAGGTTAGGCGGTGTCAGTAGCCAGAGTCAACACTGCAGTAGCCTAAGCAAATGTCATGTTTCACGTATTTTGGTTAATGGGAAGGTTACAGTGAACAGATTTGGGTAATCGTTTAGACCCCATGGTTGTCAGCGGTCGTTCGTTTGGATTTCCCGATGATTGGCGGAAATGGCCCGCGGTTATTGCTCAAGAGGAATCTACTTGTGATCTCTGTTGTTGCAGTTCTTGCGCATAAACATTCCACGCTTTAGCTTGTGGACGGGCTCTTAAGTTAGCCATCACGTCCCGGTTGACTAGCGACATCGGCCACGTTCCTGTCGCTATACGAACCGCCTCTTCACCCATTTGTATGTACACGATATCCCACGCTTTTTCAGAAGTGCTGGCATAGTGGTTAGTTAGTGTCACGTTGTCCATTGTCAATAATGGATTGTTGTAATCGATTGGTTCCTGTTCGAACACATCTAGTCCTGCCCCAGCAATCTGACCGTTTCTCAAAGCGTGTACGAGCGCTTTTTCATCCACTAGATTGCCACGGCCGCAGTTGACGAGATAGGCAGATGGCTTCATGGCACAGAACTGTTTGTCTGACATTATGTGGTGGGTCTCAGGAGTGAGGGCCGGATGAAGGGTTATATAGTCCGATTTAATGCATAATTGTTCCAGAGTATCTGCGCGATCGAAGCCATACTCCTTTAGATCCCAGTCAGGAACATATGGGTCAAAGCAAATCACGTGCATCCCCAAAGCGAGGGCTTTTCGACCGGTTGCACGCCCGATGTACCCAGCGCCGATAAGCCCTAGGGTTTGTTCGGCGATATGTCCGATAGGTGGCGAATTGTTATAACGGCCCGATTGGGACTCTAGGTGCTCACGAGTCCATTTGCCGGACCTCATCAGTCTATCGTGTAGCACTAGCTTTCGAGCACAGGCCAGTATGAGGAGAATCGCGTGGTTCGAGACCTCTTCAGTACCGAATGATGCGGTGTTAGCTATGATCACACCATTTTCCGTGGCAGCATCTAGGTCTATTTGGTCATACCCATGCCCTAGGTTGACTAGCCCTTTACACCTACCGTTAAAGCCCATGTGTTGGAAAATACTGGAGTCAAATGTTCCGGTAATATCAGCCATTGCCACGTCGACGTTCTTGAGGGACTCTACGACTGTGCGGCTATCTAAAGCATCAACAGCGCTAACCTCACCCCCAATGAGACTGAAAGCTCGTGTTTGACGCTCTATATCCACGTCGGCGTCTCCGATGAAAAGGCCGCGGATTTTGCTCATATGCGACATCTCCTTATATGTCTTGGACTTTTTTATCTAGTTGGAAGAACCAAGTGCTTCAGCAGGTCTTTACGATACTTTCGGGAGGGTGTCCATTCCAGACCCGTTGCATGTTGTCGATCGCAAATTGGACACGACGCGGCATGCTTTCTTGGCTTTTGCCAGCGACGTGGGGAGCGACGACGCAGTTTTCCATTTTGAGCAACGGATTTTGCGGATCAACAGGTTCCTGTTCAAATACGTCTATACCGGCACCCCAAATCTTGCCGAGCCGCAGTGCCTCGATTAACGCTGCTTCATCGATAACTGGCCCGCGGGAAGAATTTATAAGCACACTAGAATGTTTCATGCAGGCAAATTCCCGTGTTCCGATTAAGGCACGGGTTGAAGCAGCAAGGGGCACGTGAACTGTAACAATGTCTGATTCGCTCAACAGACTATTAAGGTCCACACGTTTGGCTCCGTAAGACTCTGCAATCTGCGATTGTAATGGGTCAGCGTATAGGAGCACAGATTCGAATCCGCGAAGCAACTTGGCGACCGTAGCGCCGATACGGCCTGCCCCAACAATGCCAACAGTTTTACCGAAAAGTTCATAGCTGTTATCACCAGACGCCCAGTCAGGCATCCATCGCCCGGCCCGCGTTTCGCGGTCGAGCACCGTCAGATGGCGAAGCGTAGCAAGCATCAGTGTGATAGCGAATTCGGCTACCTGTATAGCATTGGCTCCGCCGTTATTGGCGACCGGTATTCCTAACTCTTCCGAGA
>CAZXXH010000129.1:0-3833 GCA_964644645.1 uncultured Dehalococcoidales bacterium | reverse complement strand
ACGCCATAAGGTGCGCTAAGCTGGCCTTGGATCGCGGTGTATCGGTGACGCTTGTAGGTCCGTCTGCTTATTTTATGAAATCGCCTCCGGTGCAATACACAGACGATGAAGCTCGACAACTAGTCGAAGATTTCATATCAGGGGGACAGGCAGGTGATACCTCACAATCCTCAGTGTCGAGGCTGGATGTTAAGGACAACGCCTAAGGTTCAGCTGGTAGTTTTGACTTCCACTGGTCGACAGTTCCGCGGGGGCGCGTGGTGATAATCGCTCTAGTTTCGCCCTATGACTTCGCCTACCCGGGCGGGGTTACAAATCACGTCTCGTGTTTGGCGAGGGAGTTTGATTCTCGAGGGCACACGGTTAAGGTCCTCGCACCATGTTCATCTGACCCGTCCGGGCCAGATGGCATAGAGGTGGTGAAGTGTGGGCGTCCTGTGCCCGTACCTAGCGCCGGATCGGTCGCCAGAGTTTCTTTGTCGCTTTGGTTGAATCCAAAGATCAAATCCGTACTTCAGAACGAGCAGTTCGACATCGTCCACGTACACGAGCCATTCATGCCGATGGTGCCACTGGCGGCCGTATACCACTCCCCAGCCCCCACAATTGGAACATTCCATGCATTTAACGAGCACACCCGTCGGTACTGGGTGTGGAAACCACTACTGAGTCGAATCGCAAAACGGCTTGATGGTCGTATTGCGGTGTCGCCAGCTGCACGTGATTATGTAAGCCATCACTACCCTGGTGATTACAAAATCATCCCGAACGGGGTAGATGTCACCCCTCTTCAAATGTCAGATCCCCCATTTAAAGAGTTGGATGACGGTCGCATCAACATCTTGTTTGTTGGGCGGATGGAAAAGCGGAAGGGGCTCAGATATCTGCTAGGGGCATACAGCACACTAAAATGGGAGTTTCCTGATCTCAGATTAATAGTAGTGGGACCTGGCCGAATGGACTCTGATACGGCGCGCATGTTTGGGGAGCGCAATATGAAAGACGTTATCATCACGGGGTCAGTGTCGGAAAAGGACAAAGCAAGATACTTCAGCTCCGCCCATATATTTTGCAGTCCTGCAACCGGTCTAGAAAGTTTCGGTATGGTGCTGATCGAAGCAATGGCTACCGGAAAGCCTGTTGTCGCATCTGACGTAGGTGGGTACTCAAGCGTGGTTACTCACGGCAAGCAGGGGCTACTTGTCGAACCACGAAATGAATCAGCTCTCGCCGAAGCACTTAGGGCTCTCATTGAAAATCCAGCTCAGCGGGTTGATATGGGTAATGAAGGTCTTAAAGCCGCTGAACAGTATCGTTGGAATCGCATAGCAGACCGTGTAATGGCATATTACGACACCGTGCTCAATCGTGTCGCGGGGCACCAGGCTGCAGTAGCGATATAACAATCAGCACCAAGTATGCTCAATTTTCAGGCTATTCGAGATGCCCTGCGTCTCATCCTACATCGCTGGTTTGAACGACCTAGCGCCGCCGTCCTAGTACGACTAGGTTTCACAGCCAACAGGGCAACTGTTGCCGGACTCGCGATCACCTGTGTTGCTGCTTATTTCGCGAGCATTGGGTACTTTCAGATAGCCGGGTGCCTCCTACTGCTAGGAGCGGTATTTGACTTGTTGGACGGTGCAATCGCCCGTCATTTGGGAACTGTAGGTCCGCGCGGCGCTCTCATCGATTCGGTATCGGACCGAATCTCAGAAAGTGTCTTTTTACTTGGATTGCTGGTTCACTTCACCAGTCCTCAAACATCCCTCCAAACAGCGTCCATACTAGCGTTCGTGGCACTGATTGGCTCACTAGTTGTTAGCTACATACGCGCCCGGGCAGAAGGTCTCGGACTTGAAGGGAAGGCCGGTTTTCTAACCCGTGCTGAGCGCGTGATCATAACGATTGGTGCACTACTAGTTAATCAACCTCTAGTTTTGCTATGGATTCTAGCGATCGGTACACCGATAAGCGCAATTGAACGGTTCATTTCGGTCTGGATCCTTGCGGGCAAAAGCTCCACTAACAAGGATTGAATGTGGTGACACATCAATCGACGAGTACCTAGAACACCGTGGAAACCCATATGGCACTGGATTTACTCGCTTTTCTGTCTTTAATCGTAGAAAGAAGAGTTTCTCTGTATATCGAACCTGACCTGCGACCGGTTACAAATTAGTTGATGCAAACGAAAAAACCGACCAGAACCATCAAGAATCGCACCAGGGTCTTAATGGCCCTTTTAGTCACCCTAGCAGCAATCTGGCTTGCGTTGATCCCGGCATCGCCGAGTTTCGCTGACAGTGGCGATATACAGGTGATTGAAGCCCACGCCTTAAGCGAATTCCCGGAAGGTATTCGTTTCACAATCAACGCCAATAGCTCAGCAGGGATAGAGCATGTACAAGTACGGTTTAGCGTTGTTGGACGACGCGTAAGCCAATACGACTACATCGACCTACCAAAGCCTAGGGAACTTGCCATAAATGGGGAACTTTTCTTTCGCACGAACACGCCTGATCGTTACATCCCCCCTGGCACAATTGTGGAATATTTCTTCGAGATCGAGGACGAATCAGGCTCGGTACTCCAAACTGAACCTAAGCGATTGCTTCTACTGGATGCAAGATTTGAGTGGGAAAGCGTTCAGTCCGGACCTGTCACTGTGTACTACCACGGCCCCGTTGAACGCCGTGCAGAAAACATGGCCGAGGCGACAGACATAACCCTCAATAATATGGGTCCTATATTGGGAGCCGAAATATCAACCCCGATCAATATAACCATGTACAACAACTACGCGGAAATGATCGCTGCTGTAGTACCTCGAAGTACCACCATAAGCCGTGAGTTGATCACTGAAGGCCAAGCATTTGCGCCAGAGAACGCGCTCCTAGTACTAGGTAGCGGACGCCGGGCGATAGGCACGGTCTCTCACGAGGTAACCCACATCCTGGTAGGCCGAGCGACCGGCGGAGCTGCGGTATCTGTACCGGCCTGGCTCAACGAGGGCCTAGCCGAATATGGAAACCTGGAACCCGGCATCTCATACAAGCGTTTCCTAGAGTGGGCGATTGATACGGATCGCTTACTTCCGTTGGAACAACTGGAACAATTTCCGGGTGACCCAAATCTAGTCATCGTTTCTTATGGTCAAAGCCGGGATGTTGTGAGGTACCTAGTCGAAAAGTACGGACCTAATAAATTGGCAGAAGTTTTCGCTGAAACAAATAACGGAATCCCGATTGATCGCGCCATACAACGGATTTACGGGTTTTCCGTACGTGAACTTGATGTGCAGTGGAGAGAAACAGTGGAAGCATCCCCACTGCCAGCAGAGAAACAAGTTGCTCTTCCTACACCAGGCCCAACTATAGCGGCACTGCTGCCCTACAGCCTGCCGCCAGTGCCCGGTGAGAATGCCATAGACATCCCATCACCGCCAGCCACCCGAGCTACCCAGGTACCTCCGGCTACTAACTCTCCTGGATGCTCGGCTCCCGCCACCAGTGCAGCATTTGACCTAAGTGGCCTACTATTTATTGCGGTAATATGCTTGACCTGGACTAGACGCCGGTTATTCCGCATTGTCAAAATCAGACTGAACTAGAGGAACCCATGTGGCCCAATGGCTTCACGAGTTGACCTATGTAGCAAACCTTAAGTATTCGTTGCGGAAGGGCCAACTTCTCTTGCCCAATCAAGCAAGCGGCGGAGCGTTCCGCCAAGAATGGCTTCCCGATCAGTTGCTGACACAAAGCTACAGTGACGTCGAAAGTCTTCAAGAGCCTGCTTGTATGTCATGTCTTTAGATACGGCCTGGTAATCCG
>CAZXXH010000128.1:3221-3888 GCA_964644645.1 uncultured Dehalococcoidales bacterium | reverse complement strand
TGCCCCGGTGACTCTAGAGGTCATACAGAATGGCCTAGAATCCCTGGTTGATGAAATGGCGTTAACGGTGATGCGCACTGCACACTCCGGAATTGTCAAGGACGCCATGGATTATTCGACGGCGTTTTGTGACCGGGAGGGGAGAGTTATATCCCAGGGGCTCACCATAGTGTTACACCTGGGGTCGTTTCCGGACGCCGTGGCTGCTGTGAGAGATATATACGAAGGTGATATCGCCGAGGGGGATGTGTTCATCCTCAACGATCCATATGGTTCCGGAGGGATCCACCTACCTGATATTTACGTGATCAAGCCCATTTTCGCAGTTGGAGCTTTACAAGGATTCTGCGGAGTTGTTGCTCATCACGAGGACGTTGGCGGAATCGTGCCGGGTAGTATTTCGACCGATTCTACTGAGAGTTATCAAGAAGGCATTCGGATTCCCGCACTCAAACTTTTTGAGCGCGGGAAACCAAATCACACTCTTTTTTCGATCATCGAAAAGAACGTCAGGATACCGGGCGAAGTTCTGGGAGACCTCAGGGCCCAGTTGGCAGCCGCAGGGATAGGAGAGCGAGCTTACATTAATCTTGTTGAACGCTATGGTGCCTTAGCAATGCATAGCTACACAGACGAGATACAGGATTACAGCGAACGTCTTGCTAGC
>CAZXXH010000128.1:906-3211 GCA_964644645.1 uncultured Dehalococcoidales bacterium | reverse complement strand
TCTGAACAAGTGCCCGCTGGAATTAACTCGCCACTTCCGTTTTCCAAGGCAGCGGTTTTCGGGGCCGTTCGCTTGCTGTTCCGTCAGGAGATTCCGAACGCTGTCGGATTTCATCGTCCGATAGAAGTTCTTGCTCCATTGGGAACAGAGTTAAATCCGGTGTCTCCTGCCCCTTGTGGCGCACGAGGTATCACCGGTTTCAGGGCAATGGACGCGGTTTTAGGAGCTCTGGCTCAGGCCGCACCCGATCGCGTGCCGGCGGACGGAGATGGGGGGAACTCGCTTATCAGCATTGGGGGATACGACGGGGAAGGGAACCCGTTTTCTTACGTCGACCTATTCTGCGGAGCCCGTGGTGGAATGCCGTCAGGTGATGGACCTGAAGGAGTTCCACACCCAGGAGCTAACATCGCTAGCACCCCTGTAGAGATTGCAGAGTTGGAAGAGCCCGTTCGTATTGAAGAGTACGAGATGGTACAAAATTCTGGTGGGGCAGGACAGTTTCGTGGTGCCTTAGCCCAGGTCAGATCTGTGAGATGTTTGGCAGACCAGGCAACTCTACAGGTTCGCTCAGATAAGAGGTATCACCCGCCTTATGGCCTGCATGGCGGTAGACCAGGAACCCCATCGACAAACATCTTGCGAAGTGGGAGAGGAGAAAAGTTGCTGAAGACTCTTGCCAACTGCCCAATTTCTCGCGGTGATCTATTTGTGCACACCTTAGCGGGCGGTGGTGGTTGGGGCGACCCACTCGATCGCTCACCGGATGATGTACTTCGTGATGTTAGAGAAGAAAAGATGTCCATCGATTACGCGCGTCGTGAATACGGAGTTGCATTCGATGCCAATGGTCATTCAGTTGACGCGTCCGTAACCACTCAGTTGCGGACTGAAATGCGTTTGCGGGCCAGCCGTGCTGAGGGCGCTCAGTAGATATGAAACTAAATAGGGTGCAACGATGATCGTTAAGGTAATTTGAATGGGTGAACAGTTGATTTTAAACGATCCATTTGAAGTTCCGTATTGGGACAATTTACCCAAGTCTTCCGGAGTTGCTATGAGTAGGGCTGCAGTTCTAGGAGCCGGGACAATGGGCGCCCAGATTGCCGCACATCTAGCTAATGCCGGAGTCTTTGTCGATCTACTAGATCTTCCTACTTCATCTAACTCCGATGCGAACAACATCCCGCCAGCGGTGTTGGCTATGGACCGCTTGCTCAATACCAGGCCAGCGCCGTTATATCTGCCGTCCAACCTGAGCCGTATCAGGCCCGGTACATTTGATAACGACATTGGACGAATCGCTGACGCGGATTGGGTGATTGAGGCCGTTGTCGAAAAGCTTAAACCAAAGCAAGAGATTTGGTCGCGTGCAGCACCCTACCTGCGGACTGATGTCATCGCGAGTTCCAATACGTCAGGGATCCCGATCGTTTCCATTGCAAAGGCTTTACCGAAAGAATTGCGCTCTCGGTTTTTGGGTACACACTTTTTCAACCCACCACGCTATATCCGATTACTAGAGATAATTCCGACGTCTGACACTGACGACAACGTGAAACGTGATGCTAAACGGTTCGCAGAAGATGTATTAGGAAAGGGCGTAGTGATAGCCCGAGACGTACCTAATTTCATCGCTAATCGAATCGGATGCTTTGGTCTGCTAGAGGCAATAAGGGCTATGGAAGAATTCGATCTGGGTCCAGACGAAGTAGATAGTGTTGCTGGGGTAGCTATGGGTCGATCTCGGAGTGCTAGTTTTAGGACGTTAGACCTGATAGGCCTCGATGTGTTTTTGGATGTATGTGGCAATATGCTAGATGAACGCGATGTGCCCTCACATGCAGGATTCGACGTGCCAACCGGGGTTAGAGATTTGATTTTTCGGAACTGGCTAGGTGAGAAGTCTGGCAGGGGGTTCTTCAAGCTCCAACAGGTCGATACCAGTAAAGAGGTATTTGCTTTGGATCTAAAGTCAATGGATTACAGGCCCCGTAGATCCTTGATTGCTGAATCACTGTCGGCGGTTCGCAAGATGTCAGATCCTATGGCCCGGCTAGGCACGTTGGTGGAATCTGACGATATTGCTGGAAAGCTAACGTGGCGGATATTGGCTTCGACTCTGGCTTACTCAGCATGGCAGATAGGGAGAGCCGCAGACGATGTAATTAGTGTTGATCGCGCTCTACGCTGGGGGTTTTCCTGGGACATTGGCCCGTTTGAAGCCTGGGATGGACTGGGGGTTACAGCCACGACGAGACGTATCCAAAATGATGGGCTCAAGATGCCGAGTAGGGTGGAAAAA
>CAZXXH010000128.1:0-835 GCA_964644645.1 uncultured Dehalococcoidales bacterium | reverse complement strand
TAGCGACTCCTGGCCATATGCCGGTAGCCAAATGGCCAGGAGCGACAATATTTGACATTGATGACGGCATAGCGTACCTGGATTTCCATTCACCTAAGCAGGCGATTGGTCGCGACATGTTGGATGCTATTGCCGCCGCCAGCAACCTCGCCGATAAAGGTTTCCGAGGTGTAATGATTGGTAGCCATGCGCTACCAAATTTTTGTGTCGGAGCGAACTTGGTACTTATCCTCAATGCTGCGCAGTCCGAGGACTGGGAACAGATTGAGGACATAATTAGATCTTTCCAAGACGGTTTAACCGCACTTAAATACGCTCCTATCCCAATAGCAGTGGCGCCTTTCGGAATGGCTCTTGGAGGTGGAGCAGAGATCCCGTTATCTGCTAACAAAATCATCGCTTTAGCTGAAAGTTACATTGGCTTGGTGGAGGTCGGTGCCGGCTTGATACCCGCCGGTGGAGGTTGTAAGGAGATGCTTCTACGAGCTTTGGAGCGCGTGCCTGATAGTAACAGTTACCTTTCCGGATACGAGGACACATTAGACTCTGTTCCAACCTACAAGGATCCTAAATCAGCGGTGGCCTGGATATTCGAGACTATTTTAGGAGCGAAGGTTTCAGGTAGTGCACAAGAGGCCAGGCAATTAGGGTTCTTGAGGTATTCAGACGTTATCGTGCCGAACCCGGACAAATTGTTGCCTGCCGCGAAAGCCGAATTAATCGAATTAATAAAGCACGATTACGCACCTCCAAAGCGTGCGCACTTTCCAGTGATTGGGGATGGAGAGGCAGATGAGCTGCTCGCGCCAGAACGTAAGCTTGAGAGAGAGGTATC
>CAZXXH010000127.1:0-4010 GCA_964644645.1 uncultured Dehalococcoidales bacterium | reverse complement strand
GCAGTGTAGGGTGTCGGCGTACACCGGAGCTACTAGGTCTTCATCGCCCATTATGTTCTCTCAGAATGGGCCATTTACACGAACTGTACGTGATGCCGCAACGATTCTTCAGGTGATGGCGGGATACGATTCAAGGGATCCAACAACACTTCGGGAATCTTCTCCTGATTTCGTCTCAGCACTTGATAGAGATATCTCTGGATTACGTGTGGCTTGGAGCCCAGATTTTGGGTTTGCCAATGTGTGGCCTGAAGTTCGCGACGTGACATTGGGCGCCGCCAGACAATTCGAAGATCTAGGGTGCCACATCGATGAAGCTAATCTCACGATGGAAGAGCCTTACGATGTTTTTGGTCCTATCCAGGCGGCACATGCTTACTCGTCTATGGGACATTACTTGAACACTCATCAGGATCAGCTTACCGATTTTGCCAAGTTTTACCTGGAATTTGGGTCAAGAGTTACGGCTTCAGACTATGCTGAATCTCTAGTACGAATAGAAATATTGAAGGCTCTTATTACCGACTTGTTTGATGAGTACGATCTACTACTGTCCCCGACTTCTTGCTTCCCTGCGTTCCCTAATGAAGAATTTCCTGGCCGAATCAAGGGGTCATCCACATTTCCGGAACAATATTGGAATGGAGCTTTTACCTTGCCCGTTAATGTCATTGGTCATCCGGCAGCGACAGTCCCTGCTGGGTTTTCCTCTGATGGTCTTCCAATCGGATTACACATAGTGGGTAAGTGGGGCGACGAGGCTACGGTGCTAGCAGCTTCGGCCGCGTTTGAACGCGTAAGCCCATGGATACACAATACACCTTTTATTTAGATTACTTTTGAGGCTATTGCTCGCTATTGTCTGTGTGTACAATTCGCGATATTTTAATACTTGGAACATCCTGGGTTGAATTCCTACACAACCCAACCGATTCCGAGAGGTATCTGTCAGAAGTATCTTGTCGCGAACATAGTTGAGCTATCTAGCAAATGGGTTTGGTTAGCCCACTGTGACTGATGAGGGATTTCATATGAAAGCTGCAATCTGGCGTGGCGGATCACAAATTACAATAGATGATGTGCCAGATCCATCGGTAGGCTCGGACCAAGTTTTGGTGCGAGTGCATACTGCCGGGGTATGCGCCACTGAGGTACATATGACTCAGGGTCTGGTGCCAGGGAATCCGCCGTCAATGCTTGGGCATGAGTTCAGCGGAGAGGTTGTTGAGGTTGGCGATGATGTAGACCCCAGCCTAGTAGGTGCCAGGGTAGCATGTGAACAGACAACCAGTTGTGGAAAGTGCGTTTTGTGTCTTGATCGAAGAGTACGTGAATGCGCTGAATACTACCGTGGTTATGGCTTTGCAGAGTTGGCGTTGTTGCCCAGCGAGTGTGTGCATCCACTACCTGCCGATTTGGATTTGGCAGAAGCCGCGATGGTAGAACCGGCAGCTTGTGCCTTGGCAGGCTTAGAAATGTTCGAAATGCCAGATGACGCTGTCGTAGTAGTAATAGGTGGTGGTGTTCTTGGGCTGTTTACACTCGCGTTCGCTCGTATGAAAGGGGCTCGGATAACGATTCTGGCGGAGTTGCTTGCGGATCGGAGATCAAAGGCTAATCAACTCGGTGCAGATCATGTAATTGATCCCAAAGTTGATGATCTGAAGGCCCTGGTTGACGATTTAACCGATGGACGTGGTGCTCATGTGGTAGCGGAAGCGGTAGGGAAGCCGGAATTGGTGGATCAGGCTTATCAGCTACTCCGTCCGCGTGGGAATCTTCAACTTGTTGGAGTTAATCCTAAGGGATCCACTTTGCCCACCGACCTGTTCGACTTTCATTTCCGTGAGATCATAATTCGTGGAGCCTATGGTTACGGTGGGTCCGGTACTTTTCAACGGGCTCTCGAAGGTTTCCCTAGTCTAAACCTCAATGGGTTCATAACAACTCGGTATCCGATTGATCAGATTGAAGAGGCGTTTGCAGCTACTGCAAGGTCAGAGGGTGTGAAGACCGCTGTTGCGCCAAATGGGTAGTGAGGCCAGAAATAGCAGTTTCAGGGAGCAACCGCTATAGTTATCGCTCCCAGAGCGATCAGTACGGAGCCCATTACACGAATGCGGCGAGGACGTTCCTTGAGGATCGCCCAGCCTAGTAGTACACCGACCACGACTCCAATCTCTCTAAACGGCCCCACATAGCTCACGGGACTTAAAGTCAGAGCAGACAGCACCAATGTGTATGAAGCGAACTGTAAGCAGCCCGTGATCACGATGGCTTTTCGGTGAATTAATAGTTCCGTTTTGAAGTCGGCAAACCGATTTTCTCTGACTATAAAGAAGAATAGCCCTGCACTCGATATCGACATGGACATGTACATGTAAAGGAATGGGGTCATGTGTTCTACTCCGCTCTTATCGACAATCGAGTAACTGGCGATGGCAATGCCAGTCAAAAGCGCGTACCGAAATCCTGGGTTAGATATCCTTAAATTGACATTCGTCAAATTCGGTGTGCCACGTTTTCTTGAGACCGACACTAGGCCGATCAGAATTATGCCTGTTCCCAACAAGGCCTGGGGTGAGACATGTTCCCCTAGAACAATGGTCCCCAAGACAGGTATTAAGAGCAGGCCGGTACCTCTGGCTAATGGATAAATGAAAGAGAGTTCACCGTATTTATAGGCGCGTGCTAGCGATACAAAGTAGAGAGTATGCAGTAGACCTGTTGCTCCAATGTACGGCCAAGCAGCTCGATTCGGAGGATATTGTCCAAAAAGCCAAGCTGCCAAAGGAGCTAGCAGTACAACAGACGAAACACATACCCACCACGTGAAAAGTTCTGGATTTCCCGAACGCCGCGTCAGCAAATTCCAGGACGCGTGGGCTATAGCGGAAAATAGTAGCAGTGCTATGGCAATGCCTGTCATATGCTGTCCAATTGCTCCACTATCTGATCATTGATGATCCCTATGTCCTCTAAGAACAATGCCGAACATCAACTCTATAGTCAGTGACTCACGGTTGATAGCCAATTCATTGCGGATTTATTACACAATCACAGTCTTTTGCCCATTTATGCCGATGGTTGGTTATTTTTAGATCGCCTCTGTTCTTTTTACGCCACGGCCTGTTCACAAACTGACAGTCTGGAAAGCGGTAATAGACCTGGAATTCACTAAAGTCAAACCTGCGATATTCACCCCGGCTCGGGTTTCCAAACACTGTATAGCCCCTCCAGTAATCACTTAATGAAAGACTATACTGTCGGTTCATAACTGTTATTAACCAGTCTTATCCGAGGGCGTAATGCATTACCAAGCGGAACGTACATATGGGTGTCGGGTATCGGAAGCTTGGGCATTTCGCGGTTTGAAGGTATTGGTTCTAGAGAACGAAAAACTTCGAGTGTCGGTGTTGACGGATAAAGGAGCCGATATCTTTGAATTGGTGCATAAATCCAGCGACACTAACTTTATGTGGCGTACTCCTTGGGGCGTGCGCGACCCGCGTCGCTACCTACCTTCCACTGGTTGGCCGGTAGGTATCTGGCACGATATGTACGAAGGTGGATGGCAAACTGTGGCACCGACTGGTGGCTATCCGATTAATTACAAGGGTGGAGATATAGGACAGCACAATGAATCTGCGTTGATGCCGTGGGACGTGAGTGTTCTTGAAGATCATCCAGAAAGAGTGTCGGCAAAATTTCATGTTAGAACTGCCCGTACCCCATACTTTATTGAGAAAACGTTAACGTTGGACTCTGGATCATCTGTGCTGACGGTCGAGGAGGCCGTGACCAATGAAGCTGAGGAGCCCACGGAGTGTGTGTGGGGGCAACATATTGCTTTAGGGGAACCGTTCCTTAACCCTAACTGTCGATTGGATCTACCAGGGGCGAGAGTTTACAACTTGGGCGATGGAAGTACAGTTGGTCGTCGGCTTGCCGATACCAAGAGTGGAGTATGGCCCAGTACCCCTGGTGGAGGCGGTGATCCCGTGGATCTT
>CAZXXH010000126.1:0-4056 GCA_964644645.1 uncultured Dehalococcoidales bacterium | reverse complement strand
ATAAACCGAATAGCATTTGGCGCAGCAATTATGGTCTCAGCATCCAGCGTTGCCATATCGCGTTCAAAGGCAATCTCGTCCGTTCAACCACGGCCCTCCGCCTTGTGGTCTACGTACTGGTACTGCTAGTTACTAGAATCGGCCTACAGCGGTTCAACTACCGCCTGCAGGCCAATTCTATAAGCCAAATTTTCAGTTTTCTGGGAGCGTTAGTTAGTTAGAGGCTAATCCGCCGAGTTGCGTCCAGATCCGCGGGCAAGAGAAGTCCGTGCCCTCAAACTGACAAACCTCGTACCCTGTTCCAAGAACATCACCATAGGCGTCAAAGGTGTGTGTTCCACTGGCTCCATCGTAATTCACGCCGGTTTTCTGTACAGCCGCTTTTATGTCTCCCTTAGGATCGGATTCAATCGCTGCTTCTGCGATTTTTATCGCATCATAAGTTTCATGGGTGTATATCGCCCCGTCATCGCCTCCGGCAGCAGCATATGCGCTCTCGAATTTATCCTTCGCGCTGGATTCTTTGCCCGGGCGAGGCCTCGTTGCCACCAGACCATCAACCGCTGATGCATCGGTGAAGTCGCCGGTGAAGTTAGCGTCGGCAACACCATCTGCTCCAAACATCTTACCGTTGAAACCCTGGGCCACTAGCGCCTCTATGATCGCTGCTCCGTCTGTGCTGTACGACATCAGGAGAACCGAATCACAGCCACCATCGATGACAGACTGAGCTAAAGCTGCAGCATCATATTTACCTTCAGCCGGATCGTATCCGGCTTTTGTGCAAACGGTCCCGGACCAGTTTGCTTCGAAGTTATCGCCGAGTCCTGAGCCGTAGTCATTTGTCATATACTGGATTGCCGGGTTACTGGCTCCGACAGCAGACGCTACCGTGGTTAGAGCTACCGCCTGCTGGGCATCGCTTGGAACAACGCGGAAAAAATGCCCATTGTCATCAGCAGTGGTGAGCGCGGGAGATGTGCTCGCATATGAAATCATCGGGATTCCCGCAGGAGCAGCAACCGCAATCGCAGCTGTTGACGCGCCTGAACAGGCCGCTCCGACGATTACAGATACGCCGCTGTCGACAAGTGTTTGGGCAGCTGTCGCCGCTGTCGTACCATCACAGCCAGAATCGCCAACAATCAATTCAAACTCAAACTTCCCTTTATGAGTCTCATTATGCTCCGCTATAGCCACCTTCCCTGCGGCATCGAATCCGTGAGCGAACTGAGCGATCGGACCAGTCTGGGGGCTCAACATTCCGATTTTCACTGTCTCGCTTCCACCCACACACGCCATAGCTCCCAGTAACAGAACAGCGATACCACCAAATCCTAAAAACCTTTTTACGTTTAATGCTGGCTTCATAATTTACCCCCTAGAAATCCATATTCGGCGTCTGAGTGCCGACAGCAAGATAATGGTGCGTACACTACCCTACTAAGACAGCATAAAGCAATGAAACTATGATCTCATTCCTGAACCCGTACAAGTAGGTCTGCATTCAGGGCATTACACATACCACAAAGTTGATGGCAGTTCAGCCAATTACGAAAACTGGCCGATCAGCTTCGCCCTAAAGATCTCGTCGGTTCTGCCACTCACGCTTGAGGTGTTAAAGAACCTTCATCAACGATGCCAAGCAGGCGCATTGCAGTGCCACCCATGATCGACTCAAGTTGATCTGCTTTCAGAAAATCACAGTATTTGGTGATGAAATCGATGTTTTGCTGATACGTCCAGTGACGCATAACAACCGGCATATCGGTGCCCCATATAAGTCGCTCGGCACCGACCCGATTAAGACTCTCCTGGATTATCGGCCGAGATTCAGGCAACGGATAGTCGAACTTGTGTCCCAAACCGATGGCAAATAGGAGTTGGAGGTGCAATCTCTGGTTGTTATCGAAAGGTGCCCAGAGATCCTCCGGAAGGTGTATACCAGAATCATCGCTGAACATTAAGTATGGAAAACCATGTGTCAACACGCAATTGACGCTCGGATAACGTTTCATCCACCTATTCAGCTTGCTCAGCTCGGCAAGATACGATTCAAGACGTGGTTCGCGTTTTGGTTCGTTCACGTTAAGCGAAAAATACACGGGCACATCAAGTGAAGCGACAGCATCCCAAAATACCTTGAATCCATCGCTGGTCCAGTCACTTGTCCTGCCATAGAGATACAGTTGTGACGAGATGAACTGCAGTCCAGACAGGCCTTTTCGCAATATAGCGGACTCTACCTCCGCTATAGAACCTTCCGGGTCTTCCTCAATCAACCATTCAGGCACGTGGGCAAGACCGTAAAGGCGCCCAGGATACTGGCGCACGCAATCTGCGATAAAGTCATTGCCCATCCCCACGTACGGGTTGCGGTGTAATAACGCACCACTCACCTGTGTATAGTCCATTTCAGCTATCAGGTTAGCCGGCGGATAACTCATATCCACTATAGATGGAGGAAAGTACTGTTTGACATAACGCTCGTCATCAACGGTCCATTCATACCTACCGTGAGTAGTGGGTCCAAAATTAACATCACGAACGCAGTCGTCGTATGGCCAGCGGCTCTGATCCATTAAGGTTCCCGTACTAGCGGGCCTGTGATCCGACTCTCGCCAGCACTGGATATGGTGGTTAGCTATAGCCTTTTGAACGTGTACATGCTGCGCCTCGGGAGAAGGAAATCCCATCACGCCTCGGACGTCGGGAAAACTGTAAGCATGGCCATCGAAAAGCATTTATTTCTCCGATGCTAAGGCCCTTTTAGACGATCGATGCTGGCTTGCTATCCGGGAGAATCCTACCGCTTACGTTGCACCTCACCCGCATCGTGCCGCATTGGTGGCTCATAATATTCTATCTCGACACTGTCGGCACTAGTGAAGCCTCCGGTCGCTGGATCGAATATTTCAGCGGTTCGCGCTATGTTTTTGCGCCACACATCAGGATTGTAGAGACTCTCTCCACCACCCACCACAAGTACTCGACCGTCTTTCAGCAGTGTAGCGGTGTGTCGGGCGCGTGGCCGTTTCATGTCTTCAACGAACTCATGGTCTCCATCGCCTGTTCGGAAAATCTCCGCGTTCATCAACGCCCCTACATTTCTGGCTCCGCCTACAAGAAGCACATCACCGTTTTGGAGAATGGTTTCACTATGCCAAAATCGGCTGCCGCCATGACCAACAAGTTCCCATGTATCTGTGGTCGGATCGTAAACCTCAGTAGCACCACGGGCTACGTTATTAATATATCCACCGACAACCAGGACTCGACCGTCCTGCAGCGCTGTCGCTGTATGACCCCAGTGTGACTCGTTCATCCTTGATACTTCAGAAAATTCTCCTGTTGATGGATCCCAAATGTCGACAAATCGCATCCGCCTGCTGCACGGAAAATTCAGGTTCCTGCACCCACCCGCAACTAGTACACGTCCATCTTTCAACAGGGCTAGAGTTGGGTTTTTCCGGCCGCGCTTCATCTCTCCCGTATTGGAAAACACACCAGTTTCAGGATCGTAAACCTCAGCAGTTGATAAGACATTTTGTTCGTTCCCATAGCCGCCTACCAGAAGTACTCGGCCATCTTGTAGACGTACTGCGGAGTGGCCGGCGCGGGGCTCTGTTAGATTCTCGGTAGCAGTAAATTCACCGGTAGACGGGTCATAAAGCTCTGCTGACGATAAGGCTTGTTTTTCTCCGTCACCACCCGTTATCAACACGTTTCCGCCCTGTATCGTCGTCGCACTATGATTCCACCGAACATCTATGAGGCTGCCACGGAGATCCCAAGTACCGTCACCGGGATAGTAGGCCTCGGCATACCTTGTTTTGGTGAATTCACAGCAACCACCAATAATCACCACCGTCCCATCATCCATCAAAGTGGCCGTATGCTCTTGACGTCCCACTGACATCTCACCACTGCCACCGCCCTTAAGATTCAGCCCCGTGCTAACGGAAGTGTCTGTATCCTGCTCACCAGCATCCCGAGTTGCATCCTGCTCACCATCGTCTTGAGTTGGCGCCTGCTCGCCAGCGTCTCGAGTTGTCT
>CAZXXH010000125.1:3439-4094 GCA_964644645.1 uncultured Dehalococcoidales bacterium | reverse complement strand
TTAGATCGGATTAATGGTGGATTACTTGTTCGACCGTATTTCCACCGCGTTGACGTTGTGTGGTCATGATTCGAACTGCCATGTTAGCTATGATTAGGCGACCGGGGCTTACCATGCGTACCAAGCTGGGTCCTGAATTGGTCACATGTCCACGATTTAACTACCTGCCACAAACTCGGTATCCGGACTCAAATTAAGTCTTGGGCACTGTGCCTGGAGTATGACTATGCATAATCTGCTTGAAGGTCGAGTGGCGATCGTGACCGGGGCTGGGCGAGGGATTGGCCGTGCTGTAGCGCAACATTTAGCCCGTAGTGGAGCCCGCATTGTAGTAAACGATTACGGATGCGATGTGCACGGTTTTGGTAGTTCGAACGAACCGGCACAAGAGACAGTAACCAAGATTCGTGAGGCGGGAGGCGAAGCAATTGCTGTAGACGGTTCGGTCGCCGATATGGCTACAGGAGAGCGATTGGTCAAGGCAGCATTCGACACGTTCGGTAATCTCAACATAGTTGTTACGGCAGCGGGAATACTCCGTGACCGCATGATTTTCAACATGACTGATGAGGAGTGGGACGACGTGATAACGGTGAATCTAAAGGGCACGTTCTCAGTCGTTAAGCCTGCTTCGATTCATTTTCGTGAACAGAGT
>CAZXXH010000125.1:0-3364 GCA_964644645.1 uncultured Dehalococcoidales bacterium | reverse complement strand
AATGGAAGAGAGGCCTCTCCAGAGGATGTAGCTCCGCTGGTGTCGTACTTGGCTAGTGATTACGGAGCGCATGTGAACGGTCAGTTCTGGGGTGTTTATGGTGGGCACGTGAGTTTACTTTCGCAGCCACGTAGAGCGAAGACGATATATAACTCAACACTCCCGGGACGATGGCAATTATCTCAGTTGGACCACCTGGTTCCAGGTCAACTTCTCAATACATCGCTTGTGCATGATCGTGAAAAATCTAAGCGACTAAAGCGATTGGATTCCAAGGTGGCGATCGTAACCGGTGCTGGCCGTGGGATCGGTCGCGGCATCGCTAGGCTTTTGGCGAGCGAGGGTGCATCGGTTGTCGTTAATGACGTCGGCGCTGAGCTAGATGGAACGGGAGGGGACCGATCATTCGCTGATCAAGTCGTAGAAGAGATCGCCGAGTCAGGAGGGCGCGCCGTATCGAGCTATGAAAGCGTAACGAGCAGAGGGGCTGGAGAAAGCATAGTAAATAAGGCTATTGAATCATTCGGACGGCTGGATATCGTAGTCACTGCAGCCGGAATACTGCGCGATCGTATGATCTTCAACATGTCGGAGCAGGAATGGGACGATGTTATAGCTGTACACCTAAAAGGCACATTCTCCGTTGTCCGTTCTGCAGCGTCGATATTTCGTGAGCAGCAGAGTGGACGAATAATTACTTTCTCGTCGGTTTCAGGCCTTGTGGGACAATCCGGTCAATCCAACTACGGTGCTGCCAAGGATGGCATAGCTGGATTCACAAGAGTTGTGGCGAAAGAGATGGAGCGGTATGGGGTTACGGTGAATGCGATCTCACCAGGCGCCGCGACTCGCATGACCCAGAGTGTTCCTAACACGACTCGTCAGTTGCAACAAAAGAAATTACGTGGTCTCAGTTCCACGGCGCCTCCAGACGGAGTGTTGTTAAATGACCCAGAAGACGTCGCTCCAATGGTAGTGTGGCTTGCATCTGACGCCGCGGACGAAGTGACGGGCAGGATTTTCTATTGCTCGGGTAACATAGTCAGTGAGGTTAGTCACCCAGTTCCGATTAGAACGATATATAAAGAGGGACGATGGACACCAGAAGAACTGGCTGGGGCGATTTCTACAACCACGGGCATAGACTTGGTAAACCCTGCTCCGCGCCAACCGCCATCTTGAGCCTGCACTGAGTACATTTTCCGCATCTGACTGTGCAGTATGCTCGATACTAGTAATCGATGGTTCTTGGGATACTCATAATGCTCTAGGCTATTTGGGTACAGGTCCAGATGGCATCGGAATTAAGGCCTAACCTCACCAATAAAGATTGCAGTTGTACACTAATTCTGATGCCGGAAAACGGCTTGGGTACTCGGCCACTTGGGATTAATTAGTATCCCTGAAGAGCACTCTCTTCGACCTAGGTTTCTGATCTATGTTTTGGTAACTTGTGATGGTGGAGCCACTCGTCACGCAGTGCTTCCATAAAGATGAAGTGATTGCCCTCTCTTGTTACGGACCGTACTGAGCGAAATCCAGAGTTTGTGAAGGCCTGCTGTGCTCGTATGTTGTCTGCGAGGGTGTGTAGGTACAGGTAATCAAGATCTGTAGTTCCAAAAATCCCGTTTACCAAGGTCAAAATGGCGTCCGTTCCGTATCCACGATTCCAAAAGGTTTTGTTTCCTATCATGATGCCGATTTCGGCTTGTCTCTTCCTATAATCAACGTCGTATACCATGCAATTACCTATGTGCTGCCCATCAACGGTGTCGATGGCAAATCGAACGGACCAGGCGGACGGGAATTTGATTTCATCGATTTGGTATTTCCTGTACGTCTCATAAGGCACCTTCAAAGGTTCGGTTGCGTCTAGCGCTGAGAGTACAGGGTCACTCCGCCAAATGTGGTCTTTCTGGGCATCACTAGGACTCTTAGGCCTAAGTGTTACTAGTCGACCATTCCACGGAACATTCTTGGGCGGGAATCGTCGTTTCCCGATCGGGAATAATTTGTGCCACGCTTCCACCTTAAGTAGGCCTAAACTCCGGTCCCAGTGTTCCTATTCTTAATTGCCCGACTGGATTTTCTATATTGCTGGTCCACCAGTAACAATGGCAACCGCGCGAGAAAGCACTCTTGCCTCACTGGCGTGAGTCAGTTGACGGGAGGCAGTTTCTACGCGAACCCATTCAACTTGATCAAACTCATCATCGTGCAGGTCAATGTCGCCACCGGCGGATGCCATAAGATAGAAATGGACTCTTTTATCGAATTTCAACCCATCCCCGGTGTGAGTGAATTGGTAGTCTATATGCCCTAGGCTCTCCTGAACTCTAACTTCAAGGCCAGTTTCCTCTCTTACCTCGCGTAGTGCAGTCTCTTGCAGTGTTTCTCCATCAATCGGTTTGCCTTTTGGAAGAGCACATAGTGACTCTGAAATGCGTTTACAGACAACGACTTCAACCGAATCTATTTTCGGTGAGGTCTCATCCATAACACGGATCACGACGCCACCTGCCGCGATCAACTGTGGTCTACTCTCATTATGAGATTTAGACTGTGGTTTCAAAGGGTGAGATCTCCGATCTTAGTGTTTCCAGAGGCCACGAGCGATTCTAGGAGTGAGATGAACACGGGTCAAGGAAACCGATTTACCCCTGTGCCATATTGATTGGTTACGAGCTTTCTACAGACTACAATCAGCCACGGTTTACGAATTCCGTTTGACGGTCCTACATAGTGAGCCGCATAATTTTAGGCAGTTTTACGGGGCGATCGCTTCTTAGTCAGTTAACGACGAATCAAGACTAGGCGTGAGCGTCGGGATCATGGGGATTATCGTTAATTGGCATACGCATTAGTTTGGGAGCTGGGTTTTGGAGAGTAACGACTTTGTGGTGAGGTTTGTTGGTGAGGGTGGGCAAGGTCAAGTAACTGCTGCCGATGCCCTTGCAAGGGCAGCTGCGAAGGTTGGATATCATATTCAAACGTTTTCTACTTTTCCTTCCCAAATTCTTGGTGGGCCTACCTTTTCCCAGGTACGAATATCTACCAAACCAGTACTAAGTGCTGGCGACGAGTTGGACGTTCTCGTTGCCCTTAATCGCGAAGCGGTTGATATGCATAGATCTGATGTGCGCTCTGGCGGGGTCTGTGTTTACAACTCTGAGGAATTCGAGTCCGATGGAATTGAATCCGGATTCGGTATTGCAGTCAATGAACTCGCGAAGTCCACTGGCAACGCACGCGCGGCCAACATGGTCATGATTGGAGCAGTATCCGAGTTGGTGGAGATTCCGTTGGAGATACTGGAGAGTTTCGTCACCGATAGGTTTACTCGGGGCCGTGCCTATGATCAGGG
>CAZXXH010000124.1:0-4138 GCA_964644645.1 uncultured Dehalococcoidales bacterium | reverse complement strand
ATCGTCGGTCCAAGCATCTAATAAATCTTCGACTTCACACTCTAGTGTTCCACTGCGGTAGATACGGTATTTCGGAGCGTCAGTTCGAACCTCGGAACCAGGAGCTGTAATACGAGCTTCATGTGAGCCTGATTCAAGCACTTCTATGACCGGGCATGGCTTAGGGTTACGTTGACAAAAGAGCAGGAACTCGAAGGCGTATTCTTCCGGTAGGATTGCAAGGTTGGCCTGGACGAAACCAGGAGCTACTCCAGAAGTTGGCTGACGCAATCTATTGGACCGGATCTGGGCACGTGCAAGTTTTCCTGTTTGGGGTAAATTTTGGACCTTTATCATATGAGTGGCTTCCATAACGGTGTATCTTGTGATGGGCTAGGAAACTGGGCACTTGTCTGTAGATGATGTTTAAAGCGACGCATGATGGACGTTCGTTTGCACAAGTATCATTTCGCCTCAGGGTTCTGAATCCAACGCAGGCTATCATATGTCTGCCATATGCTTGGAGAGTTGACATGACTGATAACCAAGACCAAGTACGATTGACTGAGAATGAGATTGTGGATCTACTAAGCGCTTTGGAAAACTCAAACTATGACGGAATGATGACGTTGCGAGCGAAACTCGAGGCAATGAGAGCAGAACTGGCCGAATTAAGAAAGCGTCGTAATGCTTTTGCTACTCGCGCAGCCCGAGATTGTAGTGGAACGATTTTTCAGTAATTCTTAAATCACCTTCCGACAACAGCATCATTCGTGATGCGAATCGTTCAGAACAGTCACTTCAGCGTAGTCATCTTGTTCCACAAAATGACTGTCGATTCGGCACGTAACGAAGGAAAATCAGATCAAGCAAAACTCACTCTCTACTCAACTAATGTTTGAAAATGCGGTCGGAGCCGATAGAGGATGGTCAATGCCATACGTATGATCTCGAGAAGCCGCTAGATTTGTAAAGTGTTTACGCGAAAACGGTAGGCCCGTAGGCCGAGCGTAGAAGTACCCCTTCATCAAACCTAGTGAATCGCAAGGGATCAATGTCGAACGAGTTGGCCCGGCCATTGACACACATTTCCGCGATGGCGCGTCCGACTGCTGGTGAGAGCTTGAACCCATGACCGCTGAAACCTACAGCACAGTAGAGCCCATCAACGCCAGGAACCGCATCTATTACGGGGTGCCAGTCAGGTGTTACGGTGAAAATTCCAGACCAGCCACCGTCCCAGCCAGCCTCTTGCATACGAGGGAGTCGCTTTACTGTTCGATCCATAGCATCGGCGACTACGAAGCTATCGACTCCGGGGTTGTAGTCGTCCAAATCCGTTGGATCCTCCCGCAGAGCGATCAAAGTCAAATCATTAGAATCGGGTCTTAGAGAAAGAGCATTGGGCAGATCGCCAACCGTTGGATGTGAAGGTAACAAGTGTAAAGGACGCCGTACTGTAATGACTTGATGCCTTATCCATGATATTGGCAGATTAGCTCCGACCTGCGTAATCAATTCGCGTGCCCAAGCTCCTGCAGTGATGATCACTCTCGCGGTATTAATACGTTCACCAGATTGAGTAAGAACAGCGACTACGCGTCCATGTTCAACTACAATACTTGTCACGTTAGTTCCAAGTTTGATCTGGGCGCCATTGGAGCGGGCGGCGCGGGCGAAACCGATCGTAACAGCCGATGAATCAGCGTATCCTGAATCCGGTTCGTAGGCCGCTGCTGTTACTCCATAGAAATCGAAGTGCGGGATCATGTCTCCAGCTTGCTGGATCGACATTTCCCGTGTATACACACCAATTGCTTGTGCAATTCCGATGTTGTTTCGCATCCCTTCTTCTTGGCCCTTGCCTACTAAGAAAAGATATCCAGTACGTACAAATCCGCCAGCATGCCCGGTTACGTTTTGGAAATCAACAATTATCTCTCGACTCTTCAATGCCATCCGAACACATACTTCATTTGAATAGTGAGTGCGTAATATGGCAACAGAACGGCCGGTGGCAGCTGACCCTAGAGTTTTCCGTTCAAGAAGTAGACTGTTCTGAAAACCAAGTTCAGTGAGGTTGTATAGTGCGCTACAACCCATCACACCACCGCCGACAACTATTACATCAGGAGATCGTTTCATGATGTGTAATGGCGCGATTCGGATGATGACTGCGTGTCGAGGTTAACAGTACTTAATGTTTACGTACCGTTAAGTACTACTATATCGTCTGTTTGCGCTTTTCTGGATACGAACAAGCGGTGGTGTAACTGAATTGTCAGCTGCGCAACTTGATATAGAATCCAATGCTATGCCGATGACTGGCAGATGCAAAGCAATGTTAGACGTGTTCTGGAGGATGTAGAGATCCATGGGTGGAAAAACTATAGAGGACATAATTCTCCAACATGATGGGCGTAACATGACTGCATTGCGTCCCCACTTGCCTGAGAGGTACGCTACTGAAGCAGCACAACTCCTGCTAGATCAACCTGGTAGAGTGTTGATCGTCACCGGTTTCTATATTCTCACTGCTGGTGCGCCAGAGACAGACGGTCCGCCCGGAGCAGTAGCGATAGGTAACGCTCTCGATGATTTGAATTACGAAGTCGCCTATGTGACTGATTCGGCGTCGTTTGCGGTGATGAGTTCGATCACTCGGGCGGAGCATCGTGTAATCGAATTTCCAATAGCTGACCATAGAGAATCTTCCGAATTCGCGAGTAAGTTACTCAGAGATGAGGCACCATCCGCCTTAGTAGCAATAGAAAGATGTGGTTACACTGCAGACGGCTCGATGTTGAATTTCCTAGGACTGAACATCTCGGATCACAATGCCAAAATTGATCATCTGTTTGAACAACATCCACATACTGTGGGCATCGGGGACGGCGGCAATGAAATCGGTATGGGCAATCTTAAAGATGTGATACCAAACTATGATAAGTTGCCCAAAAGTCCCTGTGTCACTCCTGTCGCGAAATTGGTGATCGCCTCAGTGTCTAACTGGGGAGGTTACGGGTTAGTGGCCGCTCTTTCTGAGTTGTCTGGGCGCAATCTACTTCCATCGGTTGAAGAAGAAATGGCATGGCTTGATAAAACGGTGGATGCAGGAGCCGTCGATGGGGTGTCTGCAGAAAACAAACCCTGGGCGGATGGGTTTTCCCCTGAAGAGAATGCGGTTTGTTTACGGGATCTGCACGCCTATCTCGGTGAACGAGGGGTGTGACTTTTGCTGACGTCATGTGATTTGTCCTGACCGTGCAGAGTCTCTTTGACGAGAAATGCCGTTAGCAATGCTGCCAGTACGCCTGCTCCTGCCGTCGTCACACACGCAGCTGTGAGGGCAGCGGTTTGGCCGATCACGCCGATTGCAAATGGGCTCATGGTTCTACCACCGTCACCAATCAGGCGCCAAATCCCCAAGAATTCCCCTTCGTGGTGACGCGGCGCCAGATCTGCCCCGAGAGTAAACATGGCCCCACTTCCTATGCCGTTTCCTAGCGCAATCAAAACGCATGCTCCCAGTAAGTCAGCAAAACCATGGGTTGCTGGGATTAAACTAACTCCTGCGGCCAATATCAACGCACTGGGGATGATTACCCACTTGCGGCCCCAGCGGTCCATAACGATTCCGGATACGACGAATAGCGTCATGTCAAACGCGGACGCGATTCCAAAGAGTAGCCCAAGGCTACTGATGCCTAGTCCGATTTGTTCGGCCCACAAAGGAACCAGGATTTGACGTCCCTCGCGGATTGCTGACAGAACTAAATTGACAAGTCCGGCGGTAGACAGGTCGTACCTGTGTTTTCTAAACACATTTACCAGCGCAATAAAGGGATTTGCTACGGTATATCTGTTATCTCGAACGTCTTGCGCCACCTTGTCTGTGGTCATAAATCCGAGAGCGATAATTGAAATGGCTGCAAAGAGAAAAAACGGCCATTCGATCCCAGCCCATGCCCCGAGAAATCCGCCGATGATTGGGCCGATGAATAACCCAATCCGTCCCGTACCGCCGAGTAGCGCCATTGCACGTCCTCTATGCCGTACAGGTACCACAGTTGACACATAGGTGTGTCGGGCTACACCCCAGAAAGAGAACGATAAACCGGTAACAAATCGCATCGTTATTAATAACGGAATATTGTGG
>CAZXXH010000123.1:0-4325 GCA_964644645.1 uncultured Dehalococcoidales bacterium | reverse complement strand
CCCAATTAGCAGATCTTTGAACTCAGTGTTGATTAAGTGAGGATCACCACCCCGACCAGTGCCAACGAGCCCGTCGTCGGTATAAACACGGACAATGGTCCAATTTCTAAACTTGCCCCAGTCCCCTGGCCCCCAGGGAATACGTAGTGTTATCGGTTCAATCCGTTCGATGGGCATGCTTTATCCTTACCTTTGACTTAGGTTGCAGGAGCATTGGGGGCGGTGATACGTAGGTGTAATGAGGGTCAAGTCTGAGCAAGATATCCGGAGATACTCGTATGAGCAAATGGCGAATACGCTAGATCATGTACCGATCACAATTGACTAATCTGCCATTTCCGTTTGAGCCACGGCCATTCCTTCCGTAGTGCAAGTTGACCGCTGATTGGAGCGCCCCTACCCTTTGGCATCTAGTAGATATTGGGCAATGGTCTGTGCTGTGGGAATCCGAAATACGGCATATGTGTACCAGACTGCGATTGATTTGTTGACAGCAAACAGTTGCCAAACTTCGGGAGATAACTGATGGACGTAGAAGCGATCAGAGCACAAGTGCCGGCGCTGTCCAATTTTGTATGGTTCCAGAACGGTTTTGTGAGCCTAACACCAACCCCCATTGCTGCGGAGCACGCACGCCTGATGAGGGAGCTTTATGAGCATGGACCAATGCATCTTTTGCACCCGGATGTCGAATTGCCGCGAAGGGTAGCCAGCGTAAGGCGCATAGCGGAATTTCTGAGTATCAAGACTGAGGAAGTGGCGCTAAAGTTAGCAGTTAGCGATGGTTTCCATACGGTAGTGAACTGTTTGGATTGGCGGGAGGGAGACAGGATTATCATAACGGAGGAAGAGCCAGCCGCCTTGTTGGGCACATCGCTTCACCTAGCTCAAAACCGCGGAGTAGAGGTGGTTAAGGCGCCGCTCGTTGACGATATCGAAGGCCAAGTTCGTGCAGTCACTGGTCTTATAACCGATCGGACGCGACTTATAGCCATTAGCCATGTGGTTACTGAGACAGGTTTTCGTCTACCAGTGGCTCAGATTTGCCGAATCGCTCGTAAGCGCCGAGTCTTAACGTTCTTGGACATGGCTCACTCTGTCGGCCTATATCCGATTGATCTGCACCAGATTGAATGTGACTTCGCCGGCGTTGCGAATTACAAATGGACGTATGCCCCGTATTCGTGTGGCATTCTGTACGTCCGAAAGGGCAGCCTTGGGGAACTGCAGCAGGCGGCCTCACCCAACCGAGGCATCACAATCAAGGATCCTGTGGATGACGTTCTAGAAGTTCCGGACTCTGCGATGAGGCTACAATCGGGCCCTTGGTCATGGCCTCTCGTACACACTTGGGCGTTTGCGCTTGATTGGTTAACCCAGATAGGCCTAGAAGCTATCTGGGAAAGGACAGTCGCATTAACGGGACGTCTCAAGACGGCACTGTTGACGATTCCGGGGTTGACTCTTATAACACCGGAATCTCCAAACTTGTCTGCCGCTCTTGTAACGTTTTGTTTGACCGGATGGCATAGTGATGATCTTGTAGCTCAACTTAAGCAGCGCTGGAACATCCAGATCAAATCGGTGCCTATTACTTGGTCAACAGTTGGGAAACGTAATGGTGTGCCAGTCCATGCAGTTAGAGCCAGCTTAGCGTTTTTCCTGCTCGAAGAAGAGGTAGATTTGCTTGTCGGTGCACTGCGAACATTGGCGGCTGAGCGTGCCTGATCTCAATGCCCACGTTTGTAGTAACGGACTGGGCTCCTAGCACTCTACAATAAAGGAGACCTTTATAAGCAGGTAACAAAATGATAGTGGACAATTGGCAGCCGCAAGCCAGTATCGCCCTTTATTAAGGTATGGTGCTGCATTGCCGCACACGAGTCGTTTTGGCCCCGCGTCAATGATTTTGTTCTGCTCAGCTATATCTGGGATCGGAGGTCTCTATGGACAAGTCGTTCCTTAACCACTTGACACGAGAGATCGCTGATCTCAAGGACAGGGGGCTCTACAAGGCCGAGCGCGTTCTCACGTCCCGCCAGTCCGCTGAGATCCATGTCTCTACCGGTGAGGGTGTACTGAACCTATGTGCCAATAACTATCTGGGTCTATCCAGCCATCCAGCTATCGTAGAGGCGGCGCGCGATGCACTTACGGAGTATGGCTTTGGTATGAGCTCAGTCCGCTTCATCTGCGGCACCCAGAGAGTACACACGGAGCTTGAACGCCGACTCTCTGTATTCCTCGGGACCGAGGACACAATCCTCTACTCATCGTGCTTCGATGCCAACGGTGGTTTGTTCGAGGCTCTACTCGGACCTGAGGACGCTGTCATCAGCGATGCGCTCAATCACGCCTCGATAATCGACGGCATCCGGCTCTGCAGGGCGAAGAGGTTTCGCTATGCGAACGGCGACATGGAGGACCTGGAGTCCAGGCTGAAGGAAGCGCGATCTGCCGGTGCCCAACGGATCATAGTGGCGACCGACGGGGTCTTTTCGATGGACGGGACTATGGCAAACCTGCCGCGTATATGCGATCTGACAGATGAATACGATGCGCTCATTATGGTAGATGACTCACACGCCGTCGGCTTTATGGGCCAGCACGGGCGCGGCACTCATGAGCACTGTAACGTGATGGGTCGAGTAGACATCATCACTGGCACATTGGGAAAGGCGCTAGGTGGCGCGTCAGGTGGCTATACGTCGGGTCGCAAGGAGATCGTCGAGTGGCTGCGTCAACGGAGTCGCCCATATCTCTTCAGTAACACCCTCGCTCCTGTGATTGCAGCCACAAGCTTGCGGGTACTGGATCTCCTTGAGGAGAGTGACGAACTTCGAATAAAGTTGCGGCGGAACAGCGCCCACTTCCGCGCTGGCATCACGGCGCTTGGTTTCGATCTGGTGCCTGGTGATCACCCGATCATACCGGTGATGCTCGGAGATGCTAAATTAGCCACAACAATGGCTGACGCACTCCTAGAGCAGGGCGTGTACGTGATCGGATTCAGTTACCCGGTCGTGCCACAGGGTCAAGCGCGCATCCGCACGCAAATGGGTGCCGCCCACGAGCCGGAACACATTGATCGGGCAATCCACGCGTTCGGGGTGGTTGGCCGTGATCTCGGAATAATAGCGGCTTGAGTGAGTCTAGTCCGCGGCTGCTGGCCAGAGTACCCGAAGGGCTAGTCGGCCGTACTGCGATAGTGACGGGTGCTGGACGCGGGATAGGCCGCGCAGTGGCCATACAGCTAGCAGCCACAGGCGCCTCTGTTGTGGTGAACGATCTTGTGGCTGAGGCTGCTCAGGATGTGGCCGAGCAGTTGAACTCGGCGGGAGGAAGAGCGTTCGCTGTTGGCGGTGACATCACCGACGTGACCTTCGTAGAATTGCTGATCGGGCGATCGACGGACAAATACGGCCCAATCAATATTCTTGTGAACGCCGCGGGTATTCTTCGACGCACAGCGGTGTTCGATATGGACGAAGCTGAATGGGACCTGGTCCTGAAAGTGAACCTCAAGGGGACCTTCCTGCCGTCTAAAGCCGTGCTGCCGTCGATGCGCGAGTTTGGGTGGGGCCGCATCGTCAACCTCTCTTCTACAGCGGGGAAAACCACAAGCACGCTTGGTGGCGCCCACTACACGGCGTCTAAACATGCTGTGCTGGGACTCACGCGACACATGGCGATGGAAGAGGCGGCGAACGGCATTACCGTGAACGCAGTCTGCCCAGGGCTGATCAACACCGAGATGGTGCAGCAAGAGGTGGACGACGAACGGCTAAAACGATATACAGCAGGTTTCCCGATTCACCGGCTTGGAGAGCCTTCAGAGGTTGCCGAACTCGTTGCCTTCCTTGTGTCAGACCGAGCCGCATACATTACGGGGCAAAGCCGCGATATCAGCGGCGGGGATCTGATGGTGTAATCTAATGCCAGTGCTGATCGGTGGGCGAGCGAAGCCGGACAGGCGTGTAGGATGTGGGAGAGTCTGGCCTGTTATTCGAACCGCCGCTTAGAGACCTCAAGGAGTACGTCCACAGCAGTCTGAGACCGCTTCGTTATCTAGAGAGGGTCAAAGAGATCGCAAAGGGCGAAAGCAGATCTGTAATCCTAATACCAGGGTAGATGCCGAGCGAGCCCGATGGTGCTCTAACTATCTAAGTGTTTGGTGGAGTTGGCGGGACTCGAACCCCTGACCCCCTCAATGCCTTGAAGCGCTCTCCCGGATGAGCTACAGCCCCATTTTGAACGCAATTTAATACACAGATTTTCTTAATTTATTTTTTCCATCGAGTAGATTACGTCTGTGTTATTGTGGG
>CAZXXH010000122.1:4140-4373 GCA_964644645.1 uncultured Dehalococcoidales bacterium | reverse complement strand
ATGTTCCGCCTACGGGAGGCTGTACACCAGGGAATAATTCAGGCTCCACGTATGGTGTTGTGCGGCCGGCCGGTATCGATAGTTGGAGGGCACATGGGTTACTTCGGTACCGAGGTAACAGGCCGAGTGGAAGCTATCGCAGCCGTCCGACAGTTGATCAAGGAAGGTGCCGACTATATAAAAATGAGCGCCACCGGTGGAAGCACCCGTACTTCGTTTCCATTGCTACCAGC
>CAZXXH010000122.1:0-4130 GCA_964644645.1 uncultured Dehalococcoidales bacterium | reverse complement strand
GTTGGACGAACTAAAGGCGATTACCAGTGAAGCTCATAGGTTTGGAAAGTTGACTGCTACCCACTGCAGTTCTACTCAAGGAACAATCGATTCACTCGACGCTGGGGTCGATATGATAATCCATTGTGTGTTCAAAGAAAGCGACGGTACGGTCAATTTTAGGGAAGACGTTGCCGAACGGATTGCCGCCCAAGGAACCTACGTTAACCCCACTGTGCACGTCATCAGGTCTCGGGTCTGGTCGTTCCAAAATAAAATGGAAACTCTTGGCCTCAGTGCCCAAGAACAGACTGAAATGGATGAAAGTTTGTGGGAACTCGAAACACGTTGGACCAACCTTTCCAGGCTGATAGATATGGGTTTGAAGATTATTACAGGGTCTGATTCTTCTTGGGGTCATTACAAATTAGGCAATACCGTCTACGAGACTGAGTGCTTGGTACAGGCTGGTATGTCGCCAATGAAAGGGATCGTTTCCGTTACCAGCGATGCCGCAAAGTCGCTTGGTATAGATTCTGATACTGGCTCTTTGGAAAAAGGTTAGGAAGCCGATATGATAATTATCGATGGGAATCCAGCTGAGAATTTTAACCTGTTGTGGAACGTCTCAGATGTGTTCTTAGGGGGGCAACGGGTGGACCGGTCGGGTGAGAGTGTATTGGCAGGCATACGGCAGCATCCACCTGCCTCCCGTCCTGAGGCTGCTATCGTGAGCGCTCTATAACTCGGTAATTATTGGTCTAGTATATTATTCTTCAATAGTTAAATTACGCGTTCGATATGACTACACAGGTGAAGCTAGTGTTCGAAGACAGGATCGAGATACTCTTCGATGCGGGACATAGATTGTTGGACTATCCGGGTGACTGTGGCGTCCCCCACGGCCATACTTACAAAGCAGAGGTTATGCTGCATTCGGACTCACTCGATGACATGGGTTTCGTGTTGGATTTCACTGAACTCAAAACGTCTGTGGGCAAATGGGTTAATCTTCACTGGGACCACGGGTTTTTGATCAACGACCGCGACCAAGAACTCCAGAGCGCCCTGAGGTCGCTTAAACGTTCGAAAGTATTCGAGTTCCACGACGAAAATCCGACCGCCGAGGTTATTGCTAGGCATCTGTACAACGTGTTGCGAAGTCAGTATGGAGAATTGGTCTCCAAAGTACGCATATGGGAATCTCCCAACCAATATGCCGAATATGTCGCAAAGCGAGGGTAAGTTGAAAATCGGGGTAATTCTTTAATCCGGTGGCTTAGACTCAACTACAGTTGCTGCCTATGCGAAGAACCGAGGATACCGATTAACCGCAATTACCCTGAACTATGGCCAGACCCATGTTAAAGAGATTGATGCTGCCAAACTGGTTGTTGACTCTTTAGAGCTTAGACATCAAGTCGTTGATATTTCTTTCTTCAAACAATTGGCTTGGTATTCAAGTCTGACCAAACCTGAACTCTTCGAAACTCCATCTCATAGGAATACTGGCGAAATGAATGGAGATATCCCGATAACCTATGTGCCTCTGCGCAACACCTTTTTTATTACTATTGCAGCCGCTTTTCTAGAGAGCGAAGCCTTATCTCTCATCGAACAACACGGGGCGGAGCCCGCCGAATTAGAAGCGTCTATATTCATAGCGGCAAACGCTGTCGATTACAGCGGATATCCGGATTGTCGGCCCGAATATTATTTGGAGATGACCAAGGCCCTTTTCCAGGGTAGTAAGTTGGGATCTCAATATGGGGTCTCAATCACAATTGAGACCCCAATAATCGCGTTGACTAAAGCTGAAATAGTTAAGTTGGCATTGGTTGAACGAGCGCCTATCGAGACCACATGGAGTTGCTACAACGCTGGCGAGTGGCCCTGTGGCGAGTGCGATAGCTGTATTTTGAGAGCGAAGGGATTCCAAGAATCTGGTGAAGAGGACCCGATACTCCAACGGCAAGGCAATAAATCTCGTGATCAAGGTTAGTAATCAGTCCGACGGCACTCCAGAGATTTTTCGCTCTATCCAAGGCGAGGGCGTAAACATCGGAATGCCTACAGTGTTTTTACGATTGGCGCAGTGCAACCTCATGTGTTCTTGGTGTGATACTAAATACACTTGGGATTGGGACAACTATGACTACGAATCAGAAGTGCATGACATGTCCGATTCAGAGGTCGAGGATGTTATAAGCGGGTTCGATTGTAAACATTTGGTGATTACTGGCGGAGAACCGCTAATCCAAGCACGCCAACTGGTACCTCTTGCGCAGTCCCTTAAAAGTCTAGGTTATTTCATAGAAGTTGAGAC
The DNA here is from genome assembly GCA_964644645.1 of uncultured Dehalococcoidales bacterium. Classification (GTDB taxonomy): domain Bacteria; phylum Chloroflexota; class Dehalococcoidia; order Lucifugimonadales; family Lucifugimonadaceae; genus CAZXXH01. Next base: position 1,825 of record CAZXXH010000122.1, on the reverse strand, counting down.
TAATGGCACTCTTGTTCCAGATGATGGGCTTTCCGGACTGGTGGACCAATGGAATGTCTCCCCCAAGCTGGCCAATTCGGCTAATGCGTTGAATCGCAGAGAATCATCGCATGCTCTTAGATTCTTTGCGGAATTACCCAGTGCCTACTTCAAATATGTTGTTAATGCCCCCGACGATTTATTGGAAATCCTAGACCTAAATTCGAGATATGGGATTGCGGAATCTAATACTATCCTGATGCCCCAGGCTGAGAATCGTAGTGAACTCGATCAAAAATCGGGATGGATTGTGGAACTTTGCAAACAATCCGGTTTCCGGTTTTCCACCAGACTCCACGTGATCCTTTGGGGGGCAAAGAGAGGAGTGTGAAGACTGTTTAAGTTGTGGTACGCCTCAACCTATAAACTTCTTGTTTGGTGGAATCGCTGAAAATCGGTGCCTACTCCCATGAGTGGGAGTCTGCTTGCTGACTCTCCACTGAAGGCACTGATCTAAAATAACGTCCGAGCTAGGACTACTGCGTTGCATACGGATTTGTAGGTCTCCATAAGAGGGTTAGACGTCGATAGCCCCTATTATTTGCTTCTTCACATTCCAGCAATCACAGTCCAAAGTCCCAAGTATGTAAAATAATTGGCACGAGAGTTACCGTGCTCATCGTCGACGGCTTTGGACTTATTGGCGGTCGAGACTCACACATTACCAGGAGGTTGCATGGCTATAAAAAACTGGGATACTAAGACATCCCGCATTATCTACCGTCGCTTTGAAGCGGGCGAATCGCTTATTAAAGGACTCGAGACCTTGGCTCTTTCGGAAGGCATTAGTGAAGCCGCCGTAACGTCTTGTATAGGAAGTCTAAGTCAATTGAAACTTCGTAATCTTTGCGACCGTAAAGAAGGTGTGCCAGAGTTCGCGAGGCAAACAATCAATGAGAATCTGGAACTGGTGAGTGCAGAGGGGTACGTTCAACCTTTAGAAGAAGGTGGCATACGCGTTCATATTCACGTCGCCGCTGCGCGACCCTCGGGCGAGATGGTTGGCGGCCACTGTGAAGACGCTACCTGCTTTACCGGCGCGTTCATGTACCTTCAAGTTGTAGAAGAAGGTACACGGAGCTGAAACCTGCTGTTCCGTTAGTCAGTAATAACTACCGCGGTTAACCATAACTTTTGGATTCGACCATTCGATTTCTAATTACTTAACTCAGTGAATCTTTTCCCATAATACGGAGGAATCAATGTACTACAGAGTTACTCAATATAACTTTGACCCGTCCAAATACGACGATTTCATGGCTTACGCTGATAGCGTCAAATCTCAGATGCGATCCATCTCTGGACTTAACTTTGTGCACTCAGTCCGGACAGACGAGGACGCCGGCATGGTGATTGCTCAATACGAGAACGCGGAATCAGCCGAGGCGGCACAGTCACAAGTAACAGAAATATTGTCAGGTTTCGCACAATACATGACATCGGCACCTCAGATTCAGGGAGGAACTATCATCTGGGGCACTGACAGTTAATCGGTGCTGCTCCATTAACGATCGACGATGATCCCTATATTACTAATCAAACTGGCACACAATCTTGGATTCTACGATTCAGGCGGATTGTAGTATCGTCCGAGTTATCTGAATATTTAGGTTTACGGAGGAACTAAATATGAAATTCATGCTCACTTACGCCTTTACCACTGACAACTGGGTCGCTGGCCTGAAAAGGTTTACGAGCGGCGACCCCACGCAAGAATTCCCGGAAGGCGTTACTCTTATTGGACGTTGGCACAACGTTGCTAGCCGCAGCGGTATTGCTGTTATTG
>CAZXXH010000121.1:0-4381 GCA_964644645.1 uncultured Dehalococcoidales bacterium | reverse complement strand
GCAAACGGTTGAAAGAGGGTGACCGAGTAGTATTCACCTATTACTTTCCATGCATGCGGTGTTACAACTGCTTACGTGGAGAGTTGAATCACTGTCCAAACCGTTTCCGATTTCGTGATTCAATAAACGAATTCCCCTATTGCAACGGAGGATTCGCAGAGTATTACTACCTATTTCCGGGCCACTTTGTATTTAAAGTGCCCGACGATCTGTCCGACGAAGCCGTCGCGTCGGCAAATTGTGCGGCATCCCAAGCTGTGTACAGCCTTATGGAGTCGGGTATGCAGATTGGAGACAGCGTTGTCGTACAGGGAGCCGGAGGGCTGGGCATTGTAGCTACCGCTGCATCAAAAGACATGGGAGCAGCCACCGTCACCGTTATCGATGGTGTGCCGGGCCGATTGGAATTCGCAAAGCAGTGTGGTGCGGACTACACAATCGACATTAACGAATACAGAACGCCCGATTCACGTATTGAAAAAGTAAAGCAATTAACTGATGGCCGAGGAGCAGATGTAGTGATCGAAATGGTTGGCTATCCGCAGGCATTTGCAGAGGGTCTTGAAATGGTAAGGCATGGTGGCACGTACGTTGAAGCAGGCAATATTTTCCCCGACAGCAATGTAACGGTAGACGTTTCCAAAATTTTGTGGAATCAAGCTAAGATTGTCCCAGTAACCCACTATCAACCGCAGGTACTACCGATCACCTTAGATTTTCTCAACAGAACTAAAGATCGATTCCCTCTCACAAAATTGATGTCACACCGATTTCCTCTGGAGGAAATCGGTGACGCTTTCAAACAGACAGATTGGGCAGGTAAAAATCGGGACACCGGTATCACTAGGGCGTTCGTAACCCCATAAAATATTCCAAGATTATGTAACTAAGCTCTCGCCCCCGTCAGTGAGTTATAGTCGGTTAAGATGAGCCAATTCGCTACGTAGCCCTTCGATAACGACTACAATGGGGCGGCGGTGTACCAGTCATACTTTAGAGAACAATTCAACATAGCTGAAAAGGCTGTTTTAGCCCGGTTTTTCTCGAATACCGATGGGCCTGTGTTTGCTCTTGTCAATCTACCAGAGGTTGTTAAAGGAGCTCTTTTCGCCCGTTACTCTAGGAGTCATAAATCTCTAAGACGGCTCTTCCTAGATGAATTCTATGCAAACCCTGACGTCGGCTTAGAAAACCTTGCGGCTCAATTCCCATCGGAAGATGAGTCCATTAAGCTGCAACGTGCTGAAAAGTTGTACGACCGGGTGTTCAGCGACTACGGGGATGACTCGGTGGCTCAACTCGGCGGAGCACATTTAGCCTGCGAGCAGGCATCTAACATTCTGACCAAAGTGTTGGAATGGGGCCGGCTGGCCTCATACCTTGAGCAAAGTACACGTTATATCTACTACGATCGGCCATTAGGCAAACGATTCCGTTATTTCACTCCCCCAGAGTTACAAGGCTCTGAAATGAAAAAAAAGTTTGTTACATCTATGGACTTTTTATTTCATACGTACTCAGATCTTGTGCACAAGCTATTTGAACATTACGCCAAAACGTTCCCCAAACAACAACGCGATGCTCCTGCCGTCTGGCGTGCCACAATCAGAGCTATGGCCTGTGACACAGCGCGAGGTCTGTTGCCAGCCGCGACCAAATCCAACGTAGGCATATTTGGTACAGGGCAGGCATATGAATCGCTGCTACTTCGAATGCGTGCCAGTCCGCTCGGAGAAGCCCGAGATTACTCGAGTCTGATGTTGACTGAACTACGTAAAGTAATCCCGGCATTCCTGAAACGCGTGGATCAACCGGAACGTGGTGTTATTTGGTCGCAATATTTGACCGAGACCGCTTCTAACACCGAAGAGATTGCGGCACGGTTAGAGTCGTCCCCTCAAAACACACCAGAAGTAACTCTTGTTGATTGGGACCCAGATGCAGAACTAAAGATCGCTGCAGCAGCGTTATATTCATCATCTGATCTACCAGACGCGCAGTTGCGTGCAATCGGCGAATCAATGTCTACGGAAGAGAGATCACAAATAATCAAGGCCTATGTCGGGCAACGTGTGAATCGTAGGCATCGCCCTGGCAGGGCGATGGAAAGGTCTTCCTACCGGTTCGACATCGTACTAGATTTTGGCAGTTTCAGAGACCTGCAGCGTCATCGTATGCTAACAATTGAGTGGCAGCGGTTCGGTTCCAGTCTCGGCTACGACATCCCAGATGGCATTATTGAGATAGGTGAAACAGAGAAATGGGATGAAGCAATGAGCCGCGCTGCCGATTTGCATTCGTTACTCAATAAAACTCAAGGAGCGAACGTTGCCCAGTACGCCGTCCCGTTTGGATACAAGATACGTTTTGTGATTCAAATGAACGCACGGCAAGCGTTCCACTTACTCGAACTTCGTAGTTCCAGGCAAGGGCATTCGGATTATCGCCGCGTCAGCCAGCATATGCATCGGTTAATAAGAGACAAGGCTGGGCATAAAGCGTTAGCCGCGTCCATGGAGTTCGTTGATCACGAACAATATAGACTCTCTCGTTTTGAGGCTGTACGAAAGTCAGAAGCCCGCCGCGCCGCCTTGGAAGTTAGGATAGCTGCTGACCCTGATTGTCCTTTACATCTAGGTTCCTCATCCCGTCGATGATGCTATTTACGTGCCTCTATATCACCGTGCTGATGTTGTAACATTGGCCCGTTTTGTCAATATAGTAGTTTAATGTTCATGGTCCCTCTGGAATCCAATATTCACAGACTAGATTGAGGTAAGGAGAAACAACTTCGTGGTTGACGCGCAATTACCCGCACCTGGAACTCCTATCGAACAGTTGGATACGCCCTCCCTTCTCATCGATCTTGATGCTGCAGAAGCAAATATTTTGAAGCTCCAATCTTGGTGTGACCTGAATGGTGTTTCCAACCGACCGCACGCAAAAACGCATAAAAGTGCATATTGGGGGCAGAAACAGATTCGTGCCGGTGCGATCGGACTATGCGCATCTAAGGTGAGCGAAGCTGAAATTCTGGTGGACGGTGGAATCAACGACGTTCTGATAACCAGCCAAATAATTGGACCACACAAGATAGCTAGATTGACCCGGCTAGCCAAACGATCGAATCTGATAGTCGCAGCCGATTCTGCGAGCAACATACAACAGTTAAGTCAAGCTGCCGTGCTCTCAGGAATCGATTTGGGTGTTTTAATAGAAATCAATGTGGGCCAAAATCGATGCGGTGTTGATACTGATTTACAGGCATTGGAACTATCAAGGCTTGCGTCAGACATGCCCGGACTTCGATTTGACGGTGTAATGGGTTACGAAGGACACCTAATGTCGGTCAGAGATGAGAAGGAGCGGACATACAAGGCCAAAATAGCAGCAGCTCGTTTGGAAAGCATCGCAAGTTACCTAGATTCAAACGATCTATCTGTCCGAGTTGTAAGTGGAGGGGGAACCGGTACATTTAACATTACGGGCGCCAATGACCGTATTACGGACATCCAACCGGGTAGCTACATATTTATGGATGGGGATTATCTCGGGCTTTTCGACCATTTCCAAATGGCGTTGACAGTGCTCGTTACTGTAGTTAGTAGACCGGTATCGGATCGCGTGGTCATGGATGGTGGTCGGAAATCCATAAGCATAGATCGTGGCCTCCCACAAGTTATCGGATTGGAAGGGGAAGTACGTATTTCAGAAGAACACCTAGTTGTTGACCTTGCTGGGGATACCAAGTCGGACCCCAAAATTGGCGACCGACTACAGGTATTGCCTGTGCATGGTGACACGACCATCGCCCAACACGATCAATATTACGGTACCCGTGGCGGCCTACTGGAAGAAGTCATAGAAATTTCTGGCCGTGGTAAGTTCACATAGAAACCGGAAATTCAACCTAGAGACAAAACTGGCCGGCTAAGCACTTGCTTCGTTTGTTTTTGTTATCGCTTGGAGACCCAACTCCAAAACATCAGGTGGTGGTGCCACTAATTTGTTATCAGGCGTCTCGGCAGCACGTCCGTCACTCAGTTCTGCTCTCGTAAACCATCGCCACTGAGTTGGGTCAATAATGGGCGGCTGATCAAGCCTTTTTGTGCCGAGAGGTACCGTGAAGTAGATAAAATCTATGTGTTGGTGATCTCCTTCATCGGGATCGTGAATATCCTCGATTTGAATCGAAAACGGGATATCTAACGGAATCACACCTGTAACCGTAGATTTCGGATAAGTCGCGACCAGACACACGTTAAGCCCCGTTTCTTCTTTAACTTCCCTAAGAACCGTTTGCACCGGGTCTTCATTTGCTTCTACGTGGCCACCCGGTGGCAACCAGGCTCGTATCTTCGCATGCCAATGCAACAGTACT
>CAZXXH010000120.1:2829-4411 GCA_964644645.1 uncultured Dehalococcoidales bacterium | reverse complement strand
TCGATAGTATCGACTAGGTCAGACACAGTGAGGTTTGAACCAGGGATCACTAAAGTAGGAGCTATTACGGACAGCGGTACCAACACGAACGCCCGAGTGTTTAAGTTCGGATGAGGCACCACCAGATTATTGGATCGTATAACCGCATCGCCGTATAACAACAAGTCCAAGTCCAGTTCCCGCGGTTGAAGTACTAGGTCGCGGTTACGACCCATTTCTAATTCGATCCTATGGAGTAACCCAAGCAATTCGTCCGGGTCCATTAACGTGCGTAATAAACACACCTGATTTAGAAATTTAGGCTGTTCGTCCGGAACACCGACTGGTTCGGTTTCGTAAATCGGTGATTTTTGAACAACGCGTCCAGCGTATTCCAACCGCCTCAGTCCCTGCTCCAAGAAGCGAACTCGATTGCCTAAATTGCTGCCCAAACCTATATATGTGATTGTTTCTTCCGCTTGTGAAGTGATATCAGGGTGTTCCTTTGTTCCTGGATGTGCCTTTTTCAAGTTACCATCCTCGTACAAGAGCATCAGCCATCCGAGCAACTTTTAACATTTTTGCTACGTCGTGTACCCTTACGAGGTCGGCACCTCTCTGGATTGCCAGTGCAACCGTAGCTGCTGTTCCTTCGATCCGGTCCTCAGTGTCATCCCCCAAAACGGCTCCAATCGACGACTTTCGAGACGTTCCAATCAACACGGGCAGACCTAGCACATCCAACTCATTTAAGCGACGTTGAGCCTCCAGACTTTGTTTGATAGTTTTCCCGAAACCAATTCCAGGATCCACAATAATATTTCTGGTTTGGACACCAACTGTTATCGCTAGCTCAATGGCCTGATCCAAATCAGATATAACGTCCGCCATAACGTCGTCATATTCCGATTTGCGACGGTTATGGGAGATCACGAGTGGTACGTTCAACTCAGCAACTGTAACCGGAGTACATTTATCCCATTTCAACATGGATACATCGTTAATCATAGCCGCGCCGTTTGCTACGGCAACGCGAGACACAGAAGCTCGACGGGTATCGATACTGATTGGAACGTCTGTACGATCCGCTAATTGTTGTATCACTGGGATAACTCTTTCCATTTCGTTCTCGGTACTGATCGGTTTTGCTCCGCTATAAATATTGGGTGGGCGAGTTGACTCTCCTCCTACATCGATTATGTCGGCTCCTTCGTCTTCAAATCGGAGACCTTGATCCACAGCGAGTTGAATCTCCCGAGGTGAAGGTCGGTTTGCTTTAAGTATCCCATCACCAGAAAAAGAATCCGGTGTCACATTCAAGATAGCCATAATGTACGTCTGTCGTTCCCACACAAATTCCCTTTTACCAATTAAGGTGGGAACTTTGCCAAACTTTGGCTTTGGTTCTATTTTGCTATATTTTCCCATGACACTTAGCCGTTGAAGAGGTGGCGTAACCGAGTCACCTGGTTAGTTCAAAGTAGCCGCGGCGATGGTATCACTGTGCACGAATTAAACACTCTTAGGAACACCATAGGTGTAAGCTACTGGTGGTTAACGTTTCGGATCTGTTTTAGGCAAGAATTATAAATTTTACAGCTTA
>CAZXXH010000120.1:1146-2819 GCA_964644645.1 uncultured Dehalococcoidales bacterium | reverse complement strand
GGATGCCGGTTTCTCGGGCCGGCGCATTTGACTTCGAACATAAGGATGACGGAATGAACAAATTAGATCCCGAAAATCTCACGGCGAAGCGTAACGCTGCCCAGTTGGGCGGGGGGCAAACCCGTATCGATGCGCAACACAAACGCGGAAAACTAACGGCTCGGGAACGGCTAGGGTTACTTTTCGATTCGGGGTCTTTTGTTGAACATGACGGCTTCCTTACGCACCGGTCCACTGATTTCGGGTTGGACAAACAACATTACTATGGTGACTCCGTAGTAACCGGGTACGGACTTGTCGACGGGCGAAGAGTTTTTGCGTACGCTCAGGATTTCACCGTGTTAGGCGGGTCTCTTTCCGAAGCAGCCTCTATAAAAATATGCAAACTCATGGACCATGCCATACGAACCGGCGCGCCCATTATCGGCATCAACGATTCTGGCGGCGCTCGGATCCAAGAGGGAGTGGATACGTTAGCTGGTTACGGTGAGATATTCAGGCGCAACACAGTGGCTTCTGGGGTTGTACCGCAAATTTCTATCATCGTCGGTCCTGCAGCTGGGGGCGCTGTCTATTCACCGGCGATCACTGATTTTGTGTTCATGGTCGAGGAAATAGGGCAAATGTATATAACCGGTCCGGACGTTGTAAAAAGCGTCACCGGAGAGATAGTTAGCCACGAGGAATTGGGCGGAGCGGTGGCCCACGCGTCGCGTAGTGGTGTAGCTCATTTTATCCAACAAAGTGAAAAAGAATGTTTCCGACAGGTAAAACAGCTTATTTCGTTCCTACCATCGAATAACACCGATGAGTCTCCTACGGTTGCAGTAAACGACCAGCGTGATGGCCCAAATGAACGCCTAAACTCCATCTTGCCTGATGACTCCTCCCAAACTTATGACATGCACGACGTAATCCAGAATGTAGTCGATAATAGCGAACTTCTTCAGGTTCAACAGCGGTATGCACCAAATATTATTGTCGGCTTTGCTCGTATGGCAGGGCGTTCGATAGGCGTAGTAGCTAACCAACCTGCATATGCAGCTGGAGTACTCGACATCAATGCCTCAGTGAAAGCTGCAAGGTTCGTCCGTTTTTGTGATGCTTTCAATATCCCTATTGTGACATTCGTAGATGTCCCAGGTTTTATGCCAGGAACAGAACAGGAATATGGAGGGATAATTCGGCATGGCGCGAAACTCATATACGCTTACGCGGAGGCAACAGTACCTAAGATAAGTATTATTACGCGGAAAGCCTATGGCGGTGCTTATATCGTTATGGGAAGCAAACACTTACGGAGTGACGTGAATTTAGCGTGGGAATCCGCTGAAATAGCGGTTATGGGCCCTGAAGGCGCTGTCAATGTAATCGCTCGACGCCAGATTAAGGAATCTGACGATCCTGATGCAAAACGCGCTGACCTGGTTAAGGACTACCAAGACCGATTCGCCAACCCATATGTCGCCGCTAGCCGCGGATACATCGACGACATTATTGAACCGGCCGCAACTCGAACTCAGATTAACAACGCCCTCGAAATGCTGCGCAGCAAAGTGGACACAAACCCACCAAAAAAACACGGCAACATTCCCCTCTAATCGGCATCTGAGCTGCAGGACGGATATCAATCCAGAGCGTTACTCGCAATTTCGTTGTTTAACACACCACAA
>CAZXXH010000120.1:0-1136 GCA_964644645.1 uncultured Dehalococcoidales bacterium | reverse complement strand
CGTAAACGCGATCAAGTCTGAGGACTCTTGGATCGATTACGCGGAAATCAATCCGATCGTAATAGGAACCATAGGCGGGGATGGAATCGGACCCGCTATCACGTTGGTCGCACAGAATGTGCTTGAAGAACTCCTAACCAAAGAACTTGAGGTAGGCAAAGTAGAATTCAGGCCGATAGACGGATTAACAATCGAGAACCGCGCAAAAAAAGGACAAGCTATACCTGAAGATGTTCTCGAATCGATAAAAAAATGCCATGTAACGTTGAAGGGCCCGACCACTACCCCTGAACGAGGCGGGCCTTGGCCCAACATTGAATCAGCAAATGTCGGGTTAAGGAAAGCTCTGGATCTTTTTGCTAATGTCCGCCCTGTGAAGGTTCCTTCAGAGGGCATTGATTGGACATTTTTCAGGGAAAATACAGAAGATATGTACGCTGTTGGCAGCCAAGGCATCGACGTAACGTCTGATCTTGCTGTGGACTTCAAAGTCATAACCAGCCCAGGGTCGGAACGTATCATAGAGGCAGCTTTCAACTTCGCCCGCGCTAATGGCAAAAAGCGTGTGACCATCGTGACCAAAGCCAATATCGTTAAAACAACTGACGGAAAATTCTTGTCCATTGCCGAATCAGTAGCGAATAGATATCCCGGCATAGAATGGGATAGCTGGTACATAGACATCATGACAGCGAAACTCTTGGACCCTGCGCGTAGAAGTGATTTTGAGGTCTTCGCCCTTCCCAACCTGTATGGTGACATTCTGACCGATGAGGCCGCCGAGATACAGGGCGGTGTCGGTACTGCTGGCAGTGCAAATTTGGGCAAGCGGTACGCCATGTTTGAGGCAATTCACGGCAGTGCACCACGCATGGTTGCAGAAGGCCGCGATAAGTATGCTGATCCTAGCTCAATGCTTCGAGCAAGTTCTATGATGCTACAGCACATCGGGTTCACGGACTTGTCGCAAAGATTAACGCGTGCACTCGAAATATGTGTACAGAGTGACGCTCGGGTAAAAGTTACTGGTAGGTCGTCCGGGGCTACAGGAGAAGAATTCGGGCAATACGTGTTAGAAACCATAAAAGATCCGTTGCTTTTTGAGGACTCCGCTCCCTAAGCATTTCGCGCCTATT
>CAZXXH010000119.1:0-4493 GCA_964644645.1 uncultured Dehalococcoidales bacterium | reverse complement strand
CACCCCACCGGGACTACTTAACATCGCTCGTCAAATAGGGCCAATTCCTACACCAGACGGACCAATTGAGGCCAACGGTCTTATGCGACGATTAGAGATAGGGACAGATAGACACGGGCGTTCTTACCTAGACACGATCTTCCAGGGTTTAATCGAAGCCCTTAACAACCCGAATGCAAGAACAAATTCGCTGCACATCCTTGGGGCCCTGCAACGGGCTTTAGATCATAAACAGATTCTCGTTTATCTAACTGATCCGGCCCTACAGCATGCTGTAGTAACGAGCAGTTGGGATGGTGGCATCACACTGGATCAGGGCGATCGTGTCTATGTCGTAGATTCCAATGTCGGTTGGTCCAAGGTAGATGGCAATATCGACCGATCCATTCACTATCGAGTAGAGCTCTATACGGCACAGCCAGCGCACGCCCAACTCAACATCACATACACGAACCAGTCTAACCCTGGGCCACGATGTGGAGATCAATGGATGGATAGAGGCTCAACTTACGAAGTGTTGAAAAATGCATGCTATTGGAATTTATTCCGCGTATACATCGCCCCAGGTACCGAACTCGTATCAACCGACCCAGTACCCTTACCACCTGGCAGCATCTTCGAGCAATTGGGCCATGGGACAGAGGGACAAAATACTGTCAAATTGGTAAATGATTCTGCCGGCCCAAGTATATCTGGTTTAATTACGGTGGAGCCTGGCAGTACAAATACTGTAAGCCTTACCTTCCAGCTTCCGAACTCCATCATTGACTGGACTCATCAACCAACATACAGCCTGAATTTACAAGCGCAGCCTGGGACTAAAAATCGTCTGGCCACTATCGAGATCGAACTACCCTCAGGATACGCGTATGTATCCTCATCGATTGAGCCAGATACCCTAGATGGGAGAACAGCATCGTTCAAGATCTCCTTGCAACAAGACACAGTCCTGACGATTAGGATGCAACCATCATGATCTCTAGTAATACGGCACACAACAAAAGTACGGGCAGCGGCCTAGTCCCCATATTAGCCATCAAGTTAATCAGTCTGTGTGTTGTATTTACATCCTGTGGTACTGAACACTCGACAACTGGCGTAGACCAACCGAATTTCATCACAGAAATTCGTGAAGTGACCATAGAAAACGCTGTTGATGTCTCGATCAACCGAGGCAGTGCCGACGTTAGAGGTCAAATAACTAGCGTGGCCGCTCTACCGCACAACATCAATATACGGGAGTGGGGCCAACTCACACTTCGAGCCATGGCCTTGGATAGCCAAGGTAATTCGGTACCGGATGTCAAATACGAGTGGTCCATAGCAAATCCCTCGGCAGGTCACCTGATTTCACACACCGATGCCAATTATCGATTCAAGGCCGCTGGACAACCGGGAAATTATCCTGAAGCCATACAAGTGACGGCAATTCAACGAACACCGGATGGTGCAATCGTACGCTCAACTTACGTTGATGTAACTATCGTACGTGCAACACCACAGCGCACACTATCAATCGTGGAAACCATTACGGATGAGCTAGTCGCTGCACCCGGCCAAGTCTTAAACCTAAAGGCGATGGGGTTTGATTCATTCGGAAGACCAGTAGATCGCGTTCGGTTCGAATGGCGACTCACTGTGGAGGAAATAGGAACCATCAATCAACTCGGCTATCTAACCGTTCGCGCAGGCCCAGGTACTTACAAAGACGCTGTACTCGTAACAGGATATGCTACAGATGAATCTACAGCTACGACCTTCATCTCTTTAACGGTTGTAGATGAACCACCTTCTCATCAACAACCTGAGATTTTTGTTTTCCCGAAGTCCGCCTCAATCGCACCTGAGGGTCAAATCCGCTTTACGGCCGGCCTAGTAACACCGGACGGACGGCCGATGAGGCCCAAGAACGCAAGCTGGTCAATCCTCGATCCTTCTGTGGGTACGATTGACAACGAAGGCCTATTCAAACCGAGATCGGGCGCTGGTGGCCTGTCCAGCGTGGTCACATTCGAAGCTGTACACGATGGACCGGATGGCCCCATCCTTAAAATCGTCAACGCGTCGATCAAGATACGACAACCATATGTACCATCTCCGCTTGATCAACTAGAAATAATCCCCAATCCGATCATTTCATCAAAAGGAACATCAGCAGTAATTAGAGCAGCCGCTCTAGGCCTCAACGAATATCCCGCAGAGAACATTATGCTCGACTGGCATGTATCTCCCCAAGCAGGACACCTAGATGATATAGGCCGATTTGTGCCCTCTGGCAAACCGGGCGTGTATCGTGATGCACTACGAGTCATCGCTCGTCAGCAAGTCGGTGATCACATTTTAGTCAGACAGGCCACAAGCGACGTACACATAGCCGGTGAGATTTCCCGAGTAGAAATAAGGCCCGGAGCAGTTCTACTGGAAACGGATAACGTCATACATTTCTCTGCGAAGGCTTTTGACGATCACGACATATACGTTCCCAACGTCGCTTTCGAGTGGTCGGTTGTAGAACCTGATGCCGGAACTATCGATCTTTTTGGGAATTTCTTCTCCGGAAAATCGCCCGGTAAGTACAAAGGTGCAGTAGTGGTAAGAGCGATACAGTCAATAGTTGAGAAGTCTCCGTACATACGGTTAGATTGACGACTGTCTCTCACACGGCCTGCTTTTTGAGCACAGGATTGCCGAACAAGTGATGTCACATATGACTCTGCACAGTGGCACAGCTGCTGAGGTCAGCGCACACTTCGCCATAAGGCAGTACTTCACAACCCACTCTATCTAGAGTGATCGATTACGCACTCACTAAACCTATCTTATAATCTCCTATGGTCTAATAAACATCGATTGGTCACCCTGACAGTAGGGATACATTAGGAATGCACAAAACCGTTCGAATGCACTTTATTGTGCCCCTGCTGGCCCACGAAAACTCCTGAGCCGCGCGTGCCGGCTAAGATCATTAAGCTTGCACCAATCCAATGCCTGCTGCTCCCATGTCCTCCTATTATTACTGGTCAAACAGCACGTTACCAAAAGACCCGGTCTTTTACGGGTTCGAACCTAGCATCTCCTAATCTGCTCTTAATATAAAACGATATGCCTTTGTTATCTCACAAGCACTTTAGACACTTCAAAATCAATCATTGGATCACAATTGCCGTTGTCGCATTGACGCTGCTTATTGCATCCGCCTGTGCCAAGACCGAATCGACAATAATTACCCGTCTACCAGACCGTACAACCGTTGAAAAGCTATCTACCCCTAGCCCCATCCAAGAACCAACAAGCCAAACTACACTGTCAAAGCGATCCACATATCAAACAGTTACATCATCTCCCACTGTTGTTCCCAATAGTACGGCCGGAGATGTGCTAGACGTCAATCTACTATTCGTCCCAGCCTGTAATCCACGTCCCATCGAGAGTCGTGCTAGCGGTGGTACGATCCCGCATCCAACACCAACACACGCACCAATTTCTAGCGACCTATCCGAAAACATCGGAGCAGCAAATCTTTATACATATACGAAACTCGCCGGTCCGATATTAGAATCCGCAGGACATTGGCTGTCGAGCTTGGACAGAAGATGGCCGCAAGATTCGACTATAGATGACACGAATCGACAACCCGTTATACAACTCAGGCCAGACCATAAAGCCGCCCTTATCAGAGAGATTGGTGAGCGCTTTCGACTAATTTGTGATGCAGTTGCGTTATTGAACGTTCCTCCCGCTGGCCTTGACGCTTGGCGAGCGTTAGTCGAATTGGTTGAAGCTCATGACAAATGGGCCCGGTTATATGCTCTGGCTCTACGTGATGGTAGCGATCTGGACAAAGCTCCCCTGCAGAACAAACGTCAGTCAATCACGGCAGCCTTTAAAGCCGCCACTCAAGCACACAAAGCTGTCGAGATCGCTGCAAGCCAATCACTAGACGTCAGTCCGCTAACAATTCGAAACGAACGAACAGGAATTGAGGTCAATATACTCCCTGGCTGGTTTGTTACACGACTCGATTTTCAGACCGTTCTTGTCGCTCCTGGGAAGCTTCAAATACCCGGTTTTGTAGGCCTTGGCCAAGGCGCATCGATACCAGGGACGACACTGTCGGTTCGCCGTTTACGCAACCCCAACAGCTACTCGTTACGTGAGGCCATACAAGCCGTTCGCGAGTCATTGGATCCAGAGTCCGTAATTGCCTCAGAATACACTGTGGACGTGGCAGGGCATGAAGGTCGACACCTTGCCATTAAGAACTCTGCCTCACCCGAGTGGAGCGTTAACCTGGCTCTCATCGTGGTCGAGAACCACACATTCTTTTTTGAAATTCAGTGTCCAGTCTCTCTGGTTAAAGCATGTAAAGAAGCTCTCAGTACCACCCTGCTACACGCCAACCTATCACCCTAGTCATAACCTTACATATGGTATGCACTAATTTTGGACACGCCTCCACTTCCGCAGACTTATCACCTCTCTCGGCGGGTCAA
>CAZXXH010000118.1:0-4578 GCA_964644645.1 uncultured Dehalococcoidales bacterium | reverse complement strand
TGGTCCACACTAGCCGGCAGGCGGCTCCATGCAGGTTCGGTAAATACAGACATTCGTGTGCCATCCGCTGTAGACATGGCTCTTTGGGATTTGTACGCACGCCGTACAAAAATGCCCTTGTATCAGGCTCTCGGTGGCCTGTCTCGAGAACGTATCAAGGTGTACAACACCTGTGCTGGGTACTCGTACGGAGTCAATCGTCATGGCCCGACTGAGCCCGAAAACGTAGACCATCGTCCCGATCAACCATTCGAAGACCAACACGCGTTCCTAACCGACGCCGGTGCTTTAGCCAAGGACTTGCTTTCCACTGGCATCAGCGCGATGAAGATATGGCCATTCGACCAGTTCGCAGCCAAAACTGGCGGCCAATCAATTTCTAAAGAAGACCTAAACGCCGGTGTTGAGCCGTTCCGAAAAATCCGAGAACAAGTTGGAGATCAAATGGAGATTATGGTGGAGATGCACTCCCTATGGAACCTACCATCAGCGATCCGCATCGCCAAAGTACTCGAGCCACTCAATCCATATTGGTTTGAGGATCCTGTACCTATGGACAACTTGGATAGCCTTGCTACATTCAAGCAGTCCACCCACATACCAACCTGTGCCAGTGAGACCCTTGCAACAAGGTGGGGATTTCGAGAACTGTTTGAGAAACAAGCTGCAACTATCTGCATGTTCGACATATCGTGGGTGGGAGGGATTTCGGAAGCTAAGCGCGTCGCCACAATGGCAGAAACTTATCGTATCCCAGTCGCTCCTCACGACTGCGTAGGACCGGTAACGCTCATGAACTCGATTCATCTTAGCTTAAACGTTCCAAACGCCCTGATTCAAGAAGTCGTGAGAGCTTTTCTGGCAACTTGGTATCGAGAAATCGTAACCACATTGCCGGACATTAAAGACGGATTTATCTACCCACCTACTGGCCACGGAATTGGAACTGACCTGCGTGATGAGTTCTTAGCCGATGATCGACTGGAAATCAGAGTCTCCGAACTTTAGATCAACCTACACCACATATCTGCTATGTCATTGAATACGGAAGTCAGCAACTAAAAATTGCAAGAATCGAATCGCTCGTCACAATCTAGGACCTAGGACCATCTTCTACATCGAGGATCTCGTTGGTACCAAAGTAATGCAATCTAGACCGGAATTTTTTGATCTGATAGGGCAATTTGGGCTGCGCATTATTGGGCAGCGTATATTGCATTTAGATAGTACTAACTCGACTATGGAAGTGGCACGATCTCAAGCTGAGCTTGGAGCCGCTGATGGGACCGTTATTATATCCGACCGGCAATCTACGGGTAGAGGTAGACACGGCCGAAAGTGGTATTCTGAACCGGGGCAAGACCTTCTAGTGTCAATTGTTCTCAGACCAACAGAAGAGATCTCCAGCATGCCGATGATGCTCGCTGCTGTAGCGGTAGTAAGAACAGTCGAATCGTTCATTGCTTCAGACGTGACGGTCAAGTGGCCTAACGACGTTCTCATCAATAATCGCAAAGTTTGCGGCGTGTTGGCTGAAAGTTTCCATACCAATAGCGGTAATGTTTGCGTTTTGGGTATAGGACTTAACGTCAACTCTACTCCAAGCCAAAATCCTAAACTGGGAGCACGAGGGATAAGTCTTCGGGAATGCACCCATAATGTACTAGATCGAACTAATGTTCTCGGTGTTCTTCTTCGCCAACTTGATGATATCTACTGCTTACCAGATTACAACGCAACAATATTTAACTATTGGCTTTCCAAGCTCTCAATCGTAGGATCACAGGTTGAGGTCGCATTGGGACGCCCTCCAGGAAAAATGAGTACAGTAACAGGCTTGGTTGAACAAGTTGACATGGAAGGACGATTGGTAGTGAGAGACTGCCGAGGATACCTGCACCGCCTTTCCGAAGGCGACGTATCTCTAAAGAGCCAAAATATGCCGGGATCGATTTAGATTGGCAAGTTTACCGCGTTGTTTTGATGAATTGAGCCTCCATAAAGTAAGAGTCGTTGTGACCGGAGGAGGGTCAGGACTAGGTAGGGCAATGTCGCTGGCCCTAGCTTCAGCAGGAGCTGATGTGGCGATAGCCGGGCGCAGACCTGAGCCTATAGCAACAACAGCACGCCGGATACGCTCCCTAGGACGTCAAGCCATTCCCGTGGCGGTCGATCTTACAGACACTGCCTCAGATGACCGTTTATTCTCAAAGGTGACGGATACGTGGGGTGGTGTCGACGTTCTAATAAACAACGCTGGACTAGTTGCCAATCAGGGAGGCACTGCGATATGGGACGTGACCGATCACCAGTGGAGAAACGGGATTGAAGGTATTTTGGGCCCTTCGTTCTACTGTTCACGCGCGATTGCACGCCAAATGGCAGAACGCGGTAGTGGGAAAATCGTAAACATCGCATCTGGCTTAGGCATGCGAGGTGCTAGAGATAACTATATGTATGCTTGTGCAAAGGGAGCTGTAATTCAATTGACCCGCAGTTTAGCCGTGTCTCTTGGACGCCACGGTGTGACTGCTAATTGCATTACAGCAGGGTACGTGCCCACTGAAGGGACCCTGCAAAGTTCCATGAGCCTACCACGTACCGAATTTGTCCCATTGGGTCGATCAGGTACCCCGAAAGACTTGGGGCCGTTGGCAGTATGGCTAGCGTCAGCAGCATCAAACTATGTGACTGGCGCGGTAATAGCAATCGACGGAGGAGGCCTCGCTGGTGGAATTGCCCCAACCGGACACGCTCCGCTGTTTAGACCTTCTACACTGCAACAAAGGAAATACTTTACACAAAATGGGTGATATCGAATCGACAGCATATGAACCCTGGAGGCTAGATAACTGTATGGCAGTGGTCACCGCTGGTGCCATTGAAAATGGTCCAATGTTGGGTTCAGGATGGGTCGAATCAATAGCTGGGGCATTGGCCCAAGCGGGAGCCACCGTGGCGGTGATGTCAGTGGATTCAGACTTGCTCGATGCCGCGATGAAAGTGATCGAGGGCCAAGGACAGAAAGGACTACCCTTCCAAGGCCAATTCGAAGATGAAAAAGAGATGGTCACTGCTTTAGAAAAAGCCGTAAGCAGCCGTGCAGGGTTAGACGTCTTGATCAACGCGCCGAAGGCGGAGTTCTTTGCACCAGCACTAGAAATAAGTGCCTCGGATTGGGCTTCCTTCCAAACTTTAGTGGTTGATCAAACTTTTATTTGGTGTCGTGAAGCGGCCAGGTTGATGTCACAGCGTGGATGTGGACGCATTGTCAACGTAATTTCCGGGCTATCCAGACGATGTATGGCCAACGCTTCGGCTTTTTCGGCCACTCAAGGCGCTCTGGAGTCTATGACCAGGTCGCTAGCGCTTGAATGGGCTCCCCTAGGGATACGCGTTAACGGTATCGGCACGGGATGGTCTCAAGGAACTGTGAAGCCGCCTAAGCAACAGCTACAAGAACAACTCGTTCGATACCTGCCTCTTCGGCGAAAGGGCATCCCTTCAGATGTTGGATCGCTCGCAGTTTACCTAGCTTCCGAAGCCTCTTCTTTCGTATCCGGCCAGACCATCTTTGTTGATGGTGGTGCACTGGCACATGCCTGAAAGCGCGAAGATAAAAGTGCGATTGCAGCCACGGGAACGTGGCGATGAAATCACGTTGGTGGATCAAAGAACCGAAACTTAGAGGCCCGCCCAGAGCCACCAGCGGGGTTTGGGTCCACCGGAAGCTAAGGAAGTTCCGACCAAGCACATTCGTTACAAGCGGATGCACTCACCGTTATCGGACAGTAATGACCGTATAATAGGATTCAGTTAGGGTCGTAGGCTAGCGACCTTTTTGATGACAGCGCCTGACACGAACTCAACCGCGTGTCAGGCGCTATTAATTGGAGCGAGCGCTGTACGAGTGCGTGTAACGGCTCCCCCAATCGACGGTCAAGCCAATCTCTCAATGATCCGTCTTATTGCTGCAAAACTTGGTATCCCACGCTCTCGCATCACAATCTCGCAAGGCATTAAGGCGCGAACCAAGCTAGTTATCATCGATGCTATTACTTCAGACGAAGCTCTCCGCCGGCTGGCATAAGGGGGTAAACCGGATAATCACCTAGATCCTAATCGATCACAACTGGATCAATACCAAGTTGACGTAGTTGGTATTCCGCCTCATCGATGATTTCAGGCCTTCGGGGTTCCTCTGATAAAGATATCGCCTCTTTGAGATCCAATACCGCTAGGTCAACATCTGTATCTACTTGAATTCTTAAACTCGCTCGGTCCATAAAAATAGCGGGCTCAGATGGAGCAAGCTCAATCGCGAAGTTGAGATCGGCAAGAGCCGCATCGAAGTTTCCCGTTTCTTTGTGGAATCGGCCACGCCACCAGTAAGCAGCTCCTTGATCTGGTGCCAGTTCCACAGCTCTATTGAAATCTGCTAGCGCCCCCTTCAGATCACCTGACATCGTTCGTAGCCGCGCCTGAACCAAAAATCCGTCCGGGTAACCCGGATCCAACAGTATGGACCGTGCGGAATCATTTGTAGCACCATCCCTATCCCCCATCGCTTGCTTGGTG
>CAZXXH010000117.1:1559-4649 GCA_964644645.1 uncultured Dehalococcoidales bacterium | reverse complement strand
ACGGATCCGGCCCTCTAGTGTACAGAGCAACTGTCATGTGGGCATAGATTCGGATATAAATCCTCTCTGACGGTAGACTGGGGGCTACATCGATTTACAGCAATACCACGTACGCTGGTGCACCTTCGGTTCAATGTTCCCAAAATGACGTGAGTGGAGTTGCCCATCGTAACGACATCGATCCACTAAAATCCAGGAAAACTAAAAAAAAATGATCAAAGAATAGAAAAAACAACCTTAGTAACGCATACTTAAAAGAGGAATCAAATTTCTACTACCCTGATGTATAAGGAGACAGTTTGGATTCTACCGTGCGATTCGATCCTATTAAGTTCGAGGTGATACGGAGTGCTTTGGTAGAGGTGACGGAGGAAATGGCAGTCACGCTGAGGCGTAGTGCGTATTCGACTAATGTTAAAACTCGTCAGGACTTTTCGTGTGCATTCTTTGATAGACGGTTGAGGCCGATAGCTCAAGCTTTTACCCAGCCAGTTCACTTAGGCTCCTTCGTTCAACTGATACCCAAAGCGGTAGCGACGTACGGGGCGGACAATATCGAAGAAGGAGACATGATCGTTGTCAACGATGCCCACGGTGGGGGCAGTCATCTAAATGACGTGACTTTGTTCGCTCCTGTTCACCACGCTGGAAAGTTGGTTGGATACGTGTGCGCATTAGCTCACCACGTAGATGTGGGAGGAGGGTCGCCAGCCAGCATCGGGCCGTTTCAGGAGATCTACCAAGAGGGCATAATAATCCCACCGGTTAAGCTAGTACGGCAAGGACAAATAGACCCGAACATTTTTAGGTTGATTATTGCTCAGATAAGGTCCAAGCGGGTGACTGCGGGAGATTTTCGCGCGCAAGTGGCTGCCAATAAAGCTGGGGTAGGTCGCATAACGGCTCTGATCGAACGCTACGGTATTGAGCAGTTTGATTACTATGTGGATGCTCTTGTCGATTACACAGCAAAGCGTACTGCGACTGACCTCTCTACACTACCGTATGGTCAGTTTAAGGCTGAGGGATTTTTAGATTTCGATGGGTTCACGGATGAAGTAGTCGATCTGAGGGTTAGCGTAACAGTCAATGATGAAGGGGTTCTGTTCGATTTTGAGGGATGTGATATTCAACGGCGTGCCCCAGTAAACTCGACATTTTCTATGACGTTTTCTGCTTGCGCATATGTCCTCCGCACCCTAGTAGCGCAAGATGTGCCCATCAATCATGGTTTTTACCAATTTGTGCGCCTCAACGCACCCCCTGGTACCGTGGTGAACGTGTTGCATCCGGGAGCAGTCGTCGGCGGATGGGAAACCCAGATTAGGGTGAATGACTTACTATTCAAGGCGCTGTCGTCAGGAATCCCGGAGAAAGTACCTGCGGGCTGCAAGGCAATGATGGCTCAGGCCGGGTTCGGTTTGATTGATGAAACAACAGGAGAATATCACTGCAATTACGAAGCACTAGCAGGGGGTTATGGTGGGCGTGCGTACCTCGATGGCCCTGATGCGGTACAGGGGCATGGGCAAAACACCGAAAACGCTCCTGTAGAGGAAATCGAAGCGCATTTCCCCATTCGGATCTCGCGTCTGGAGTTGATAGAGAATTCGGAAGGCGCTGGTCGCCAAAGAGGGGGTTTGGGGCTACGTCGGGACTATCACTTTCCTGCTGATCCAGCTACGTTCACCATTTTATCCGATCGTGACAAAGCAGGTCCTCATGGACTGTTTGGTGGCATGAGTGGCAGAAAAGCGCATTATGTGCTCAATCCGGATCAGGAAGCCCGGTCACTGACATCCAAATCAGTGACTGAATTAGTGCCTGGTGATACCGTAAGTTTCCAGACTCCTGGTGGCGGAGGTTACGGTGATCCAACGGAACGAGATCCAGAATTGGTCGCTATGGATGTCAGGAATGGCAAGGTAAGTCTGGCGTCAACAAACCAGTTAAGAAAAGCGAAAAGGTTGGATTAGCAATGAGTGATTCCTATCGCCTTGGTGTCGATATTGGAGGCACATTTACCGACGCGGTTTTAATCAACGAACAATCAGGCGAAATATATACCGGTAAAGTTCCAACTACCCCAGCAGACCCCTCTCTCGGCTTCCTTAATGCAGTACACAGGATGCTATCTGAAAACAGCGTATCTGCAGGAGAAGTTGAATACGTGGTTCACGCTACCACCATAGCGACCAACTCGATAATTGAAGGAAAGATCGCACGTACGGGATTTATCACCACTGATGGTTTTCGTGACATGTTGGAAATTGCTCGTCAAATTAGACCAAGCCTCTACGATCTTCAGTTCGAAAAACCTCCGCCTTTAGTGCCACGATATCTAGCGTTCGGTGTGCCGGAACGCTTGGACGCACGCGGCGATGTTCTTCTTGAATTGGATGAAGACGCGGTTCGGCGTGTCGCAATTGCGTTGGCGGAGGAAGAGGGTGAGTCAGTAGCAGTATGTTTGCTTCACTCATATACGAATCCAGTTCACGAAAAACGAGTCGGTGAAATCCTTGCTGAAACATTTGATAAGACCGCTATCTCCCTCTCATCGGATGTTGCACCAGAGTTTAGAGAATATTTTCGGGCTAGCACCACAGTTATCAACGCAGCTATAAGACCTGTGGTAGGTCGTTATTTGCGTAGTATCGAGCAACGTTTGAGGGATGACGGTCTGGAAGCGGATCTACTGGTTATGCAAAGCAGTGGCGGAGTTTTGACATTTGATACGGCCAGCGTCAAACCGGTGTTCATGGTTGAATCCGGTCCAGTCTCCGTAGCTGTTTCGGCTGCGTACCTTGTAG
Source organism: uncultured Dehalococcoidales bacterium (assembly GCA_964644645.1). Classification (GTDB taxonomy): domain Bacteria; phylum Chloroflexota; class Dehalococcoidia; order Lucifugimonadales; family Lucifugimonadaceae; genus CAZXXH01. Next base: position 1,839 of record CAZXXH010000117.1, on the reverse strand, counting down.
TATCCCTAGGACACCCCAACGTATTGTCGTTTGATATGGGTGGTACAACTGCAAAGGCGTGTCTCATCCAAGACGGAACGCCTGAGGTTACCAAGGACTATCAAGTGGGAGCGGAAGCTGGTCGAGGCTCAGGTGCTTTTGGCGGAGCTGGCGGATATCCCATAAGAACTCCCGTGATTGACCTGGCGGAGATTGGAGCTGGTGGAGGGTCGATCGCGTGGGTCGACTCGGGAGACGTACTACGAGTGGGACCACAGTCAGCAGGAGCTGATCCTGGTCC
>CAZXXH010000117.1:0-1549 GCA_964644645.1 uncultured Dehalococcoidales bacterium | reverse complement strand
GGAAAGGCGGTGAAGAACCCACGATCACGGACGCTAATTTGGTGCTCGGCCGACTGAATCCAGATTACTTCCTTGGTGGTGAAATTCAGCTGGATGTTGAGGCTGCCAAGCGTGCTTTGCAGGACAAATGTGCAACTCCCCTCGGGCTCAGCTTAGAAGAAACGGCCCATGGAATCGTCGAAATTGCCAATTCTGCGATGGTGAATGCTCTTCGGCTTGTGTCGGTTAGGCGTGGCCACGATCCAAGGGATTTTGTGATGGTTGGATTTGGTGGAGCTGGTCCGGTACACGCGAATCGAATAGCTGATGAAGCGGATGTTCCTACAATTTTAATCCCTATGAGTCCCGGGATAGCTTCGGCGATGGGGTTATTGGTGACGGATCTCAAGCACGATTTCTCAGTCACGATGATCCAACACGCAGAAGAACTAGACTCTGACGCGGTTGATCTAGCTTTTATCCAGATGATTGAGCAAGGACGCACTGCCTTGGCTCGCGAGTTGATGCCGACAGAAGATATGAGCTTCGAACGGTCGGCCGATATGCGTTACTATGGCCAGAGTTTTGAGTTAACCGTGTCACTACCGGAAAAACCACTGACAGGGGTTACCTTGGAAACTGTCCTGAGTGATTTTCATAGAGCTCACGAGCAGGCATACGGATTCGCGGCAGGAGACGAACCAGTGGAGTTCGTTAATCTGCGGCTGACCGCAATTGGGAACATTGCCAAGCCTGCATTAAGAAAGCTTGGTTCAAGTCAACGGAAAACTATGGATGCCATATCGGCCGAGAGAGATGTGTACTTCGTTGAATCCAATGGTTGGACCACCTGTCCTGTTTACAATCGTTATCTCTTGGCTCCGAAGGCCGAATTGGTGGGCCCCGCAATTGTCGAAGAACGAGATTCTACGACAGTAATACATCCTGGTTTCACTGGACGAGTAGATGAATACGGCAACATTTTTATTACGAAACCAACCAAGCGACGCGGCGGATGAGAATTTTGTGGTGGTTTAGATTTAAATAGCGCCATATGTACCGTTACGGGAGGACCGACAGAGTGAAAAAGAATGCTGAGGTTGTGAGCATAGGCGGTGGTGTCATGGGTACGGCAACCGCGTACCACCTCGCTCTGAAAGGCTGCGCAGATGTCGTACTACTTGAAGGTCGATCTCTTGCAGCCGAGGGGACGGGTCATTCGGGCGCAATAGTAAGGCAACACTATTCGCAAGAAGCTATTGTTCGTACCGCAGCACGTTCCGTTGAGATTTTCGAACAGTTTGAGGAACTTACAGGTGTTCCTGACGTGTTCCACCAAACCGGCTGGATCAAGATTGGTGATCCGGGCACGCGTGAGGCGATGGAACGTAACATAAAACGAAACATGGATCTCGGCGTCGAGAGTTATATGTTGTCGCAAACGGATTTGGTTGAATTGGTGCCAGGTATCGTTGCCGACGATATCGAAACCGCCCTTGTTGAACCGAAATCCGGTTGGGCTGACCCGGTTGCCACCACACGGGGCTTTGCTAATGCGTCTTCAGCCCGG
>CAZXXH010000116.1:0-4677 GCA_964644645.1 uncultured Dehalococcoidales bacterium | reverse complement strand
CTCGGAGATTCAGGTCGTCGTTCCCTCAATACGGCCCTAAACATGGAGCTGAGTGATGATCGACATAGAGGTCGAGTGATGGGTATCTACATGATGAATTTTGGCCTAATGCCAGCAGGCGTCATTCCGTTGGGCGCCATCGCTCAAGCTGCCAATATCAGGTGGGCTGTTCTAGGTGAAGGTGTCCTTTTGTTGATTGTCACCGTTGCATTTCTAACATTGACATCTCGTGTCCGGCGATTATGACACCAAAACAATCGTCGTTCCCGCAGGCATGGATATACTGCGTAGTAAACCGCTGTTCCATCGAAAACCGATGAATATATTTATAGACGTTGACTACACGCTGCTTTCCGCCAGTGGATTATTGCGACCTCATACATGTGAGCTATTGACAACGCTAACTGGCGATGGACACTCAATTTTCATATGGTCTGGAATGGGGATCAGGCGTGATGAAATCGCAAATCACGGTCTGGATCACTTAATCACCGGATATACTTCGAAACCGATCGACGACTACGTGGCTAAACTACAGATTGAACCCCCTCCGCGATGGCCTGATCTTGTTGTGGATGACCACGACTCTATAGTCCAACGTCTAGGTGGAATTACCGTCAAACCTTATTTATTTGTGGACGTTGATGATATGGAGTTAAAGCTGGTATCGAACGCTATCAGAGAATTCGACAGAACAGGTACTTGCAGTCATCCAAGGTTCGTTCTACCTCCCCAGAAACCAGTTATCAGGGGCAGCAACGGAGATTGATGAACTCGTCTCTATGGCAAACTCAAATTCAATATTCCGACTCCACCTAAACTTTAAGATCACCAACACTGGGATGTGGAGACCATGCCGATACGCGTCTTAGGTGAAAAAACAATCTCACAGATCGCTGCCGGAGAGGTGGTTTCCAGGCCAGCCTCGGTCGTGAAGGAACTCGTTGAAAATTCCATCGACGCGTGTGCCTCTCGAATAGATATCGAAGTAACTGAGGGCGGCATGAAGTCTATAAGGGTCACGGACAACGGGCACGGGATCCCGCGGAGCGAAATAGAGACCGCGTTTAAACGTTTCGCTACAAGCAAAATAGACGATGCTTCCAATCTATATAGCATAGGCACGCTAGGGTTCCGAGGTGAGGCCCTGCCAAGCATCGCGTCGGTAGGAGAGGTGAGGGCCAGTTCCCGAGCAGCAAGTGAAGACGCTGGCACAACATGTATCTTGGCTCAAGGGGAGGTAATCAGTGTCCAACCAGCGGCAGTACCAAATGGCACAACGCTTTTAGTTAACAAGCTGTTCCATGAAGTTCCTGCCAGACTGAAGTTCATGCGATCCGCAGGCACAGAACTGAGCAAGATCACGCAGGTCATATCAGCATATGCTTTGTCTTACCCCTACATAGCCTTCAGACTCATTGCAGATGCGAGTGACCGCCTTGTATCCCAAGGAAACGGTTCTCTCGTTGACGCAGCCACAGCTGTATACAGCCCAAGCATTGCCAACGCGATGATCAAACTGGATAGTGGATCTGATCAATCCTTCAGGGTAGAAGGTCTCATTGGTGAGCCCGGCGTCAGCAGGGGTAACCGCAATTACATTACTTTGGCCGTTAATGGACGTTGGATATATAACCGCCGACTGTCGTACGCAGTGGAGCAAGCCTATAGCGGATTTTTGGAGACGAGACGATTCCCGATAGCGATCCTACGTATTTCGGTCCCGTTAGCCGACGTCGACGTAAACGTGCATCCTGCAAAGAGTGAAGTGCAGTTTGTTAGGGAAGACCTAGTTTTTAATATGGTCCAGCGATCGGTGAGGGCTACTCTATTAACTACCAGCCCTGTACCTGCGTTACAAAGAGCGACGATTAGTGGCTCAACACGCCCTGGCACCGAGCGGAACGTGCGCTGGCATGATGGGATACTAGATGAGCCTCTGTGGCCAACGTCCAAATTAGCGTCCGGCAGCGAGGACTCGAAGGAAAACGCGGTAAGGGTAAGTACAACCGGAACAGACCTACTATCTAAAACAACTCCACTAGACACGCTACCTCTACTACGGGTAATCGGCCAGTCGCAGGAAACATATATCGTTGCCGAGGGGCCAATCGGATTTTACTTGATCGATCAACACGCCGCCCATGAACGAGTGCTTCATGATCGATACCGCTCACGTACACGAAATCAATCGGTGGAAACACAAAATATGTTGGAGCCAGAGTTATTGGAACTTGAGCCAATTCATATGGCACTGATCGAAGCAAACGCCGAGTCTCTAAAATCGACAGGTTTTTCTATCGAGTCATTCGGACCTTCCACAGTAATAATTAGGGGTGTTCCTAGCGAACTGGCACAGCAAGGATCAGGATCTGTGGGACACGCTTTACGTCGCCTTTTAGATGCAGTGAGTGAAGGCGGAACACCGGACGCTTGGCAAGAGCGGATGCTCAAAACTCTCGCCTGTCACACTGACGTCAGAGCAGGGCGCAGGCTTACCGATGACGATAGCTGAGCTTTGATAACGAGCCTCGAGCAGGCTGACCAGCCTCACACTTGCCCACATGGCCGTCCCACTATGGTTTATTTAAGTTCTGCATCCCTTGCGCACCAATTTGGTAGACGCTAATAGTATCTACGCATTGCAAAACTATTTAACGATCATTTAATCTGCAAAATGTTGCAGCCATTACGCGGCTAGAACAGCTTTGCGCCGACCGCACTGTGCTCGAAACTGATTATCGATCCAGTGGATGAATCGGCTACGAATACGGTTCTCCCTTGCTCTCCCCCGAAGACAGGATAAGTTGGGATGCGATCCGGCATATCCCACCGATCCAATAAGACAGCGTCTTGCGAGATAAAGGCCAGAGCTCGCGCCTCCTGTACAGCAACAATAACAGTCCCTTCGCTGTCCACAGCCATACCAGCAGGTCCACCAGAACCCGAAAAGCGGTGCAACATGCGCGGCTCACCGGCAGATCCGTCCGAGAGTACGGGAAACCCTAATAAGCGATTCGATCGCATCTCAGCTACATATATTTCCCGTCCATCAGGAGAAAATGCTATGCCATTTGGGTATGCGATCTCATCAGCGAACAGAAATGCCTCTCCCTCTGTCGTGATGCGATATACAGGACTGATACTGGGATCAGGGGGCGCACGTCTTATCGGATCTGTCAGAAAAAAGTTCCCCAGTGGGCCGAATGCTAGATCCTGTGGTGCCTTGAATGTTGCTCCATTAGCATCCTTTACAAAATCCTCAACCCCACCGTCAGCAGATATTCTTAACACCACTCTCCGATCCACGTCGGCGGCGAAAAGTGATCCCTGGCGATCCAATGCAAGTCCTGCAGGCCTACCGCCAGTCCTGGCAAAAAGAGAAGAGCTACCGTCAGGTGTTATTCGGGAAATTACTCCGTGTCCGTCCTCAATATGAGATACGAAAAGACCACCGTCTGGAGCAGCCGCAAGTCCAGCAGGCTGCTCAAGCCCGGATGAAAATTCCCGGATACTCGATACATCAGAAACCGGTCTAGCCATGATTGGATTGTGCTGTGGCTGGTTGGGATGTTTTTATCAACGTCATGTCATTAAGCATGACAGGTCACTAGACTTAGTATAGGGCAGATCGGCCTTTAACATCCGTCAATGAATGATGTGTGAAATTTACCTACGAGCTCGTGGTATGAGTCTTCATGATACGACTCATATATAGATTTGAAGTTTTCACTTTGACCTGCAACGCAATCTAAGAATAAAATCCCGTCTAGTCAACCGTGTCCACAAGTGCAATCACGAGAGACCGTATTATTTGCGCAGCTGAGACCGTTTTTGCTGACAAGGGATATCACGACACTCTTGTCAATGAAGTAGTGAGCGCTACGAATCTCTCAAAAGGCGGTGTCTACTTTCACGTTGCCAGCCCAGCTAGGAAAATCTTTTGCAGTGTTGGATAGGCTGGTGAGTAGGCTTGTTTCGGCAGCCGAGAATGCCGCGAGAGCCCACTCATCGCCAATCGCCAAAGTAGAAGCGGCACTCATGTCGGTTCTGGCCAATCTTTCCAAACATAAGAGACTTGCCAAACAGCTAATGCTACAAGGCTATAGCATAGGCAATTCGTTCGAACATAAGCGAATTGAAATCTTTGAACGCTTCTATAGCGTGATCGAAAGACGTCTTAGACATGCGAGTGATAGTGGAGAAGTCAACGACACAGATCCCGGTGTCGCTACGCCTAGTTGGCTTGGCGCACTCAACGAATTGGTAATTCACTGGCTCTACTCAGGGGGTCCTGCACCTGTGGCGTCGCAACAGCTATTGCAACGCATGCTGATTGGTGGACTTACCGATTCGAGTGTTCGTGTGCTAGGTACTCAATAAATGACATCGTCGTTTCCGAGTCAGTTGGTATCAGTGAGCCATATACGGCTTTTCCTGCAGACGATCAAATTCGAACACTCCGTTTTTGCATTACCCTTCGCCATATTGACGGCATTTCAGCTGGAGGATGGCTTACCTCCTGCGGCTCCCTTCACGTGGGTAATCGTAGCTATGGTGGGATTACGAACATTCGCTATGACAGCCAACCGGCTCATCGACGCCCGAATTGACAGCCTCAACCCACGCACAGCTAATCGAGCTCTGCCGGCAGGGCTGATCGCTGCAAGACATATG
>CAZXXH010000115.1:2479-4720 GCA_964644645.1 uncultured Dehalococcoidales bacterium | reverse complement strand
CCAAAATTCATCATGTAGATACCCATCACTCGACCTCTATGTCGATCATCACTCTGCTCCATGATTAGGGCCGAATTGAGGGAACGACGACCTGAATCTCCGATGCCGAGCAGCAGCATTGCGGCGATTGAGATACCGTATGCAGTAGCACCAGCGGCTGCCAGAAGAGCTAGGCTGGAGATCTCCGATGCCCCGATTAGCACTAATCCGCGACCTCTACCCGGGGGAATGCCAGCGATAAACAATGATCCGGCTAGCGCCCCAGCGCCCATTAAACTCATCATTAGACCTACTGCTTCAGGCCCACGTCCGAACAGCTCGTCGACGTAAACAGGCAACAAATTGCGGAACGGCATCGCAAGTAATGCCGTGAACAAGGCCATGATGAGTAATATTCGTACAGTAGAATTCCGACCAGCATATTTCAGGCCATCAACCATGTCGGCCAGAACTTTCCTTGGCTTGTCTACTATTTCTGCTGGTATGCTCGGAATTTTCAAGCTTAAAATGCCGGCAAGTAGATAAAGCCCTGACACGACGAAGTATGTGGCCGTAGAGCCGAACTGCCAGTAAATGATGCCCCCGATCCCTGGAGCAATCATCGTCATGAGCGACATACCTGTCGCGTTCAATGCAATCCCGTTCATGCTGAGACTTTTACCGACGAGTTGCGGGATTATTGCCTGGCGTGCAGGCATATAGAACGCCCAAAACATTCCCTGTGCCATAGATGCCCCTACTAGGTGATAGATTGTCACCGTGTCGGTCAATAACGACAAACCTATGAACATAGATACACCAAGCGAAGCGAGCTGCCCTATCTGGATGATTCGCGTCTTATCGACCCGATCGGCAATTGCTCCACCAAGTAATGAGAAAACAAGTATTGTTGGAGCGAAACCGGCTCCTACCAAACCTACAGCGAGGGGTGATCGGGTTAGATCCCATGCGAGTTGACTCCGGGCGACCATCTGCATGTTTGTGGCGCCCATCATTGCGATCATTCCCAACCATAGAAATCGGTACTCGGGCACAGCAAGGGACTGGAACATTCTGGCGAAATATGACGATCTGGAAACACGCTGATTGCCACTACCGACAGACTTGGGGATGGATCTTTTAGTCTGACGGCTCATCGACAGATGTTCACCCTCTGGTAGTTAATGGGGCGTGACGAGGTTACGCAGTTCGATTCAGAACTGATCGTTCTAACGGCGATTTTGGTCTGGTAACGGGATTCCGAGTAGCAGTACACATCGGCTGGTGGGCCGTTACGGTATTGGAAGGTCACGGAAGCCGCCGGAGTGTCCTTGCATAGAACAAGAAGCCCAAGCCCACGATTGTAACGATGATACCTACTCCCAACATGGCCGGGCGCGCCGTGAAGCGATCCACAATCATGCCCAGCGGTAGTGCTCCGAGAGGCATCAGACCGTAGGTCATCATTTGAATACTACTGACTCTAGCTCGATAAGTTGTACTAGTCGACTCGAGGATGAGCGACATACCCAGTGCCCACCGTATGGATTCTGCAAATCCGACGACGAGCATGGCAGATAGACCAACGATATAAGTTGGAATTAGCCCGATAAGGGACAGTGCAAGTCCCATTGCCACAGATCCTGCTAGTAAAATGAATCCGCGGTGTTGACCTCGCTTCAGATTAGCGATCACCATGGTCGCAAGCAGTCCACCTACTCCAGCCATCGTTAACAGCCAACCGATATGGCTCGGTTCAAGTACAAAGTTGGTTCCTCCAGAAACTAACACGTCTTGTGTTCCGTACAGGCGTCTGGCAATTACAGGCATCATTGTACGAATAGGCATCGCAAGAATAGCGATAGTCAGGCCCGACAAAAGCAGCAAAATAAGTGTGCTGTTTGACCCGACATATTTGATCCCTGCTCCTACATTTTGAAGGATCTTAGCGTTACCGGTCTCAGGTTCTGGCGGTATCTTAGGTATTTGGCCGGTAGATAATGCGGCCAAGGCGGATGTTACGACGATAAGTAAGTAGACAGATTCAGGCCCCAATTGGCCGTAAAGTAAACCCGCTAGCCCTGGCGCGAATATAGACATTGCGGCCATACCTGCTGCTCCGAGTGCAACAGCGTTTGTTAGTTGATTTTTCCCAACGAGATACGGGATAACCGCTTGGCGTGCGGGCATTTGAAAGGCGAAGAGGGCACCCTGAAATATAGAAACCATAAGCAAATATCCATGGGCGCCGCCCCCATCCTT
>CAZXXH010000115.1:0-2469 GCA_964644645.1 uncultured Dehalococcoidales bacterium | reverse complement strand
AGCCACTAATTATTAGTATTGCCATTAGAAGGGCTGTGACACCGTGGGCAATCTGGGTCATCTGAATCAGCAAACGACGTTCGATTCGGTCACCCGCGACACCACCAAATAACGCCAATATAAGCATTGATGGTGCAAATCCCATGCTGACTAGCCCTGTTAAAAATGCACTACCGGTCAGATCATCTACAAGTATGGTCCGGGCAATCATTTGCATGGTGAAGCCGCCCATCCCAAGGATTGATCCGGCCCACAGGAATCGGAAATGGCGATTGCCTAAAGACTCAAACGTTTGTTTGAACATGATATTTGAGGCAGACCTCAGGTAGCGTATTACCATGCCCCATTTTACTTTCATTGTCGCCATGCGGTTATAAGAATGGAGTTGGGGCAATATAATCCGAACGTTCAGGCTCACTTGGTCCGCCATAAACCAAACAGGAGTATCACAGATCCAAACCCCTAATGTTGACGATTTGACCGAGGCCCGTCGAACAATCTCTCGCCATGTTTACCGAACCCCGGTGCGACCTTACCCTACCTTGAGCCGGCTAGTTGGCGCCGATGTGATAACGGCATCCACTGGCAACCACGGCCAGTCAATCGCATTTTCGGCTAGGACCGTTGGAGCTCGCTCGATCATAGTAGTACCCGATGGGGCAAATCCGCATAAGGTCACTGCCATGAAGGACCTTGGCGCAGATGTATTGCATCATGGGGAATATTTCGAAGCTGCGAGGGAACATGCTGAGCAGTTGGCTATCAAAAACGGTTATCGTTATGTGCACCCAGCGAACGAGCCGTTGTTGGTAGCTGGAGTGGGCACCTACGCTCTTGAGATTCTCGAAGACGTTGGTGAAGTTGACCATATAATCATTCCACTTGGCGCGGGTAGTGGAGCAGCGGGAGCATGCATAGCAGCATCCGCCTTGTCACCAAGTACCGGAATCGTTGCTGTACAGGCGGCACGGGCACCGGCGGCTTTCACAGCGTGGCAGGAACAAAGGCCCGTTGAAGCGGAGATGAACACCGAGGCTGAAGGCCTTGCTACTGGCTCATCATACGAACTCCCCCAGACGATCCTACGGGCACTACTACATGATTTCTGGCTAGTGAGTGAGGAAGAAATTCTGAGGGCGCTTAGATTGTTCGTAGAGTGTACTCACACCCTTGTTGAAGGTGCGGCCGCAGCGGTGCTGGCAGCTGCTCTTAAGGAAAAAAATCGATTGACGGGTAAGCGAGTGGTATTAGTTGCTAGTGGTGCGAATGTATCGTCGGCTCAGCTTACTCGGGCGTTCGCTTGTTGAAATTTGTGTAGATCGTACTTATTAATGATCAAGCCATTTCCTGTTCTGCTGTATTTATCTGTTCTTCCAGTGTCTTCACCCGCAGATAATCTTCTTTCAGCAAAGAATATGCGCGCTCGAGATAAAGCTGTACTAGGGTAGCGGCCTCTGGGTCAGGGTATGCCGCAACCTCTACGAGCCGGTCAAGCTTGCGATTTTCAGGAAGATGTCTAGCTATTGATCGAATTCTAGCCGAAGCATCCCGAGCGGTGGGTGAATCGCCTCCTTCTGAGGCGAATCTTAGCCGTCCGGTTAACGTGGTCAGTTCTGCCAGCTTCTCGGCTTCTCCCATCAGTTCGTAGAAAACGTCGTCTACGTCTTCTGTTTTAACCGGTTCTGGCAATTCGTCAGCAATTTCCGATGGCCCAGTCGAAATTTCGTACAAGCGAGCATATTCGCTAACAACATCGCCGACTTCCCCAAGCAATGCCGCAGTATCAGCGAGAGGCCGCTCGCCTCCGAATATCAAGTCGTCTTCTCGAATACGCACAACTTCAAGCAAGTATGACGGATTGTCCACTCGTTCAGGTGCAGGGGGGAAGGCGAACGTGGTGAACTCTGAATCCGAAAGATCTCCCACTTGACCTGCTAAAAATGGTGGTACGTAACGGGCGATATCCACCGATACAGGTAGGATCACAATATATGTAGCTGCGATATCATCCGGATTATCTCGGTCGCGGAAATACAATACGGCATGGCCGCGCGGCTTATTTACGTCGCCTTGTTCGAATTTGAGCGTCATTGGGATGTTAAAAGAACTTGTGCAAAATGGTATGCCTGTCGATTCCTATTGGTTCAATGGTATACCCTGCCGTTTACGTCTTAGCGGTGTGAACATCTCCAGCTATGTCTATCTATAGATAAGATAATGCCCATAGGAGAGCCGTCTCAATCGTTTACAAAACCATCATCAGGCCTATCTTGTTTCAGTTTTCTGCTGAGCAAGCACACAAAATTGCTGAATACGTATTGTCCATTTCGCCGGCTTGGGCTCTTGTTACGCCATTCATTGGTAACAGTGACGCCCGCATGCGTACCACTGTTGCTGGCGTTAGTTTACCTAATCCCGTAGGTTTAGCCGCAGGACTTGATAAGGATTGTGTGGGACTCAGTTCGCTAC
>CAZXXH010000114.1:0-4796 GCA_964644645.1 uncultured Dehalococcoidales bacterium | reverse complement strand
CTCACTGTGATCTAGCCATATACCGTCACCCGTGCGACACCGGTCGACGTCTATATCATGGCGTCGTGTGTGTTCTAGAGCAGTCCCATGTCTGGGACAATTGAGATTAGTCATCTTGAAGATAGTGGCTGGTAACAGCAGCTAAATGATACCTTTTTAGAAGCAATTCCTGTTTGATTGAAAAAACACTGATTACGCGGATTCGGCTCCACATGGATCCATGCTTTAAGCAGTATTGGTAGTATCCAGATCGATCAAGTCGATCTATCGATTAAGGCCGAGAAGAATAGCGATCAAACCGATTCAACGCTCATAGCGACGGCGCCACCCCCTGCGTGGCAAATCGCTGCGAGACCTCGTCTACCTCCTGACTGCTTAAGAGCGTAGAGCAGGCTTGTTAGTATGCGGGCACCACTTGCTCCAATGGGATGCCCCAGAGCGATTGCTCCACCATGGGAGTTGACGATGCTTTTATCCCAGTTGAGAGCTTTTTCGTTAGCGAGCACCTGCGCAGCAAAAGCTTCATTGACTTCTATCAAATCGAAATCTCCGAGTTTTTCATCGGTACGTTCCAGAAGTTGCGTCACAGCGACTCTTGGTGCATCGAACAGCATGCCCGGATCGTTGGCTGAATGGGCATATCCCACCACGCGCCCCAGCGGTGTTATATCTCGCTGAACTGCCATTTTTTCACTTAGTAGTACCAAGGCAGCGGCACCATCACTGATTTGCGCCGCATTGCCAGCGGTTACTCGATCACCTGGAGGAAACGCTGGGCTTAGCTTGCCCAACCCTTGCAAACTGGTGTCCGCTCGTGGCCCCTCATCACGGGAGATCGTGGATGGCTCTCGGTGCTTACTAGCCACTTCGACTGAGACAATCTCGTTGTCGAACCATCCTTCTTCTACGGATGACGAAGCGAGTTGGTTGCTGCGCAATGCATATTCGTCCATCTCCGTTCGTTGGACATCGTAGGCATCCGCTATGGCCTCAGCTGATCCGCCCATATGACGATTTTCGAATGGGCACCACAGGCCATCATGAATCATATGGTCGATCAGTTTGGTATTGCCGAGACGTTGGCCAGTTCGTGAGTTCATCAGTAGATGTGGAGCCGCACTCATATTCTCCATTCCACCAGCAATTAGCGCTTGGGTTTCTCCCAACTGGATCATTTGTGCGCCAAGCACAGCGGACTGGAGACCGGACGCGCATGCCTTGTTGATTGTGGTTGCAGAGGTAGTCTGCGGTATTCCAGCCTTGATTGCTGCTTGCCGAGCAGGGGTCTGCCCTAAACCAGCCGCTAGCATGTTGCCCATAAACACGTATCCGATATCAGTCGCATCCAAGCCAGATTTTTCTACGGCGGCATTAATTGCAATGGCGCCCAGAGTCGTGGCAGATGTTCGCGACAGAGCTCCGCCAAATTTTCCTATTGGAGTGCGAGCAGCAGAGGCTATAAGAACCCCGTTCACTCGTGACGGTGGCATGCTTATGCTCCTATTCGCTTCTGCGGTGATCAGGCAACGGTGGAATTTTGCAGCAATTGTTATGTGTGACTGACATAGAACCTCAATACTTCTTTTATGTCGATCATGCCCTCATCTGGATTTCTGGATGATAGAGCACCAAAATTCTGGAGGCTAAGTTAGAGATTCGGGTGATGGTCTATGTGCGCAAGTGTTTCGATCGTCGGTTCGATAAACTTCTTGATGTAACATCGGTTGCCATTTGCTCAATTAACGAACTCGTATGCGGCACCCTACCGCCCTAGATGCTACAACGCTTGGAGCGAATGGTTCCACTATATCCGGGTCTCAGATTCCGTTTCCGATCCCAATCGGTTAGCACATGTTTTTGGGGTTATTTCGGAATGCTGTGTGGTTGGAGGGATGACGTCTTCACAGTGCCGCGAAGTTAATAGTTAACTGAATACGGCCCACTATGTATCCATTGATGGTGGCGGAGACGAACTACATATGGTTGCCACTTTGGTCGCACTTTGCTGTTCGATGCTGTAAGCGTTGTCGACAATGTGATCTAGTTGTGAAACGCACCTCCTCCGATTGGTTGTTGCAGGATTAGTGATTATCGTTGGTATTTAGCGGAGATCGATTCTTGACCTACTATTAGCGTATATTAGCGAGCCTACCAACGTGTTCGTAATTTCACACAGGCGTGGACTTAACATCCACAGTAATCCGCGGTGCTCATTGGACACTCTAAAAGCCCGCCATAAGCCTCGTTTGAAAGGCCGATACTCTAGTTGAACGAAGAATCAGTAACCTCGTTGAAGGACTAATGGACGAGCGAACCTACCGACAGAACCCGCATCCACCATATTGCACGTGTGTTAGGTGTACAGATATGCGGGTCGATCGTGTGAACCGTCAGAATAACCCTCTGGAACGCGTTATACGGGTTGTTAAGCGACTGTTCGGACGTTGACAGGAATCCTGGATGAACATAGAGCAGTGTTTCGGTCGGATACCTTCAATGAGGAGCCTATCTAGGAGTATTAGCGTAAGAAAAGTCGTTCCCAAATGAATCCAGCCAAGGCTCCAACACTGACTGCGATGGGTAGTCCTAGAGCTAAGCTAACCCCTAATACTTGCCCCAGAGTTGTGGCATCACGGTCATACTGAAGAGCGGCGAGGCCGGCCATCAACAGTCCGACCAAAAAACCCAGTGCTCCTCCAACTAACGTGGCGTTGCTCAGCCTCATTGTCGATAACTTACCCTTTGTATCAGTGATCTTTCAGTCGACCGATAGACGATTATTTCGACACTCTATTCGATATGCTCTTACGCCATATCGTAGATTTCGAATGGAGTTTCACAGGGATTTCCTGTGCTCAAGTGCATACGTCCCTGTGATGGCTCAAGCACCACTGACGCTGCTGTGCGCTGCCAACCAGTTGTTGGATGGCTATTTGGATGTCGGCAGATTGAGGTTGGTGCACCTTCGTGATCAGCGAGTACTTGTTTTAGGACTTCCACGGAAAGTAGATTGGTTTCTTGGTTGGCAAGTGCCTCGGCTCTTGCTTTCCTCTCATACGTTTGCCCGTATAGGTCATCAAAATAACTTTTGTTCGTGTCTTCCAAATCAGGGTGAAGACAGTGATTGGTGTGAACGAGGTTGCCTTGCTCATTGGGGTTAACGACGCGTATGACGTTAATTTGGGCTTCGATGTCCAGCGCCCCTTGTTCTGTGACAACGGCCATATTACCTGGTCTCGTCCGAGGCGCACGCTCCACCGCCTCCGCGATGGCGGTTTTGCCATATACGCGTAAGACATTGGCCACTGTGAAGTACCAAGGCAACCCTTCCGAGGCTGCCCTTCCAGCGAGACCATTTAAGCAGATACCAATACCAGCTGAATTAATCCCAATGTAACCCGATATACCGGGCAGGCAGAAAGTCATGGAGGATGGGCCAGTATCAGGCCTGCGGGTCAGCACAAGTTTCCAAGGCATTATCTCGGGATCGTTATCCCAGTTCTGCCCAATAATTCCGTTGCTGGTTGCAGGCGCCGTGCGGGCGGAAGCAATAGTAGTGCAACCATCCGATAAATTGGACGGAGTCCCTATCTCATTTCTGGCATTAACTAGCATCACGACTTCTTTTGACCTGTTAGCTCCTTGTGCCACACCTTCCAACTCAGCGTAGGCCGCAGGCGCATATGACCGGACGTACGGAATAAACCGCCTCGCTTGATCCGCAGCCTCGTCTAAGGTCAATTCATGCTCTCGGTACTGATTAAGTCGTGTCATGACGTGGTTGAGTAGACCTGGCCACATAGCTCTTGTAGCTTCACCGTTTTGCCTACCCATTTCGCGAGGTTTGCCGCTTACTTCTATGGTGCGAATTCTTCCTTTATTGCTCATATTGCTCATTTGCGGTCGACCTTATCTAGGCTTAGAAGTTGTTTTACGAAAGTACACGGCAGCCAGCATAGACAATTCTGCAATGCTCTGTGTTCATACCTTAGGGGATATTGATCTCAAATAATGATGAGTATTGCTGGCATCCAAATACATCGCTTTCCCCGGGACTGTCGCTCGGTTTAATACGGCGAATAGAAAACTTAACGGCGTTTGCAGGTTCAAAGTATGAAAAATGATCGATCCTCGAAGGGTTTATTCGATAAAGTTGGGCGATGCTGTCCAAACTGATAGCCCCACTGTTACGCACTCTTTCGTAGGCTCTCTGGTCGCTAAAAATAATATCGAACGTAAATGTTGGCTGGAGGTCAGCCCTGTTGATATCTCGGGCACAGACTGATCATACTATTGTCAGTGTTTTGCGCGGAAACTTAAGAGGCATTGTTGTCTATTGACTTGACGGGGCTTAATTGTGATGGCTAGTAACAGTAAATATCGCAGGCGAAGTGAAGCTTGGTTCGGTTCACGTGATCTTGAGGGTTTTCTACACCGGTCTGGGCTGAAGGCACAAGGGTTTTCCGAAGAGTCGTTCGCGGGCAAACCCGTAATAGGTATAGCCAACAGTTGGAGTGAAGCTACCCATTGCAATGCCCATCTTCGTGATCTGGCTGTGCATGTTAAGCGTGGTGTGATTGCCGCAGGCGGCTTCCCATTGGAGTTTCCGACTATTTCCCTCGGCGAATTTTTCTTATCTCCCACATCGATGCTATATCGCAATCTCATGGCTATGGACGTTGAGGAGATGATACGTGGTCTCCCGATTGATGGCGTAGTGTTGATGTGCGGCTGTGATAAGACTACCCCAGCGATGCTTATGGGTGCTGCATCAGCTGATCTGCCTGCCGTTGTGC
>CAZXXH010000113.1:2557-4925 GCA_964644645.1 uncultured Dehalococcoidales bacterium | reverse complement strand
GACATTGTGCGACAGCCCAGGGCGATTGCTGATTGGATATCGGTAGTGTTGACGTTGTGAAGACCTGGCATCGAAAAACCCCAGAGACCCCTGAGCTTGTTTCTGACACGAACAGCGAGGCGTTAGACCGCACTCCTTAAGTTTGATGCGGCCTTAAGATAGAACACAAAATCGTAATAGGCCAAATGTTCGGTTTGAAGGTTGACAGCACCATGGTTCCCTGTCTAGACTTCTCGACGCTTGTGCGCTTTTGCGCAGAAGGGGTTCCGCGTTGCGAACGAAGTTGGCTGCGTGTACCCCCTTGAGGGAGCTCCAATCTTTTGACAGGGCAACTGAATAGCGATTTGCTTGAGCTTCCAACCACGATATTTAGGGAGGTAGTCTAGTGATTTCAACACGCTGGCTAGTCGGTCTGGCGGTCCCAGTAGTGGGTGCACTGCTCTTTGGGGCGGTTGCGTGCGGAGGCGACGATGATCCGACGCCAGTTCCGGCGCCCGCCGCAACTAAGGCGCCCGCCGCAACTAAGGCGCCCGCGCCGACGGCAGTTCCGGAGAAGGCGGAGCCCGAGCCCGCTGCTGCTAAGGGTGATGTTCCCCGGAACAAGACACTCATCATGGTGATTTCGGAAGCTGGCTCCGGTGGCCGGAACCCAGGCTTTGAGAACTTCAGCATGTTCCTAGGCTGGCCGTCATGGCACACCGGCGCACACGTGGTCATGAACGACCCCGGGATCATGTTCAACGTGCTTACCGGTTTCTATGAGGGCTGGACAGTTGAGAGTTGGAAGTACAACTCCACTTTCGATGAGCTCACTATGAAGCTTAAGGAAGACGTTAAGTGGAGCGATGGCAAGCCGCTGAACGCTGATGACTGGGTGTTCATGTTCAACTACCTCCGCGATGCCGCGGGCAAGGTCGGTGAACTGGCCCAGATTGACGTTTTGAAAGAAAATGGTGCCTCCAAGATCGACGACTGGACCGTTAAGTTTGAACTGCAGGACCCCAGTCCGATTTGGTGGAATACCACAATCAGCAGTAACCACGGTGTTACTGAGCAGATGCTCCGTGAGGACGTCTGGGGCGGCAAGGACATCACCGAATTCAGCAACTATGACCCCGACAAGGGCTGGCCGCTGGGTACGGGTCCGTTCGCTCTCGCATCGACGGCCCCCGAGCAGACTATCTACGATCGTCGGGACAACTGGTGGGCCTCTGACATTGGCTTTAAGCCTTTCCCCGAGATAGAACGCGTGGTGGTTCTACCCGGACGCGAGGAGAGCGAAGGCCTGTTGATGCTGGCGCGAAACGAAATTGACGTTTCCGGTCAGATCTCGGTCGCCTCGGTTAAGAGCGCAATCGAGCAAAACCCGAACGTAATTACGTTTACGGGTCGCAGTGGCGCTTATGGTTACATCGACTGGTGCCCGTACGTCCTTGGCTTTAACGCTGAAGAAGGACTTTTCGCTGACAAGGACATGCGCTGGGCAGTTAACTGGGCGATTGACAGGAATAAGCTGATCGAAGTAGCCGAGATGGGCGCTGGTTCGCCGGCCCTGCACCCGTTCGTGCCCAAGGGCAAGGGACGTGGTGGCTACTCCAAGGAGGGATGGTCCGCACCGTTCCTCGACATTCTGGACCCGATCGTTGAGTCTTACGGCATAGACTCCAGCGGACATCCGGACAAGTTAGCCGCGATCATGACTGGTAAGGGCTACTCGAGGAACTCCGACGAACTGTGGGAGAAGGACGGAGAGACGATCCCGTTCAACTTCTACCTGCCAGAGTTCTGGAAGCACTGGGGCCCCCCGATGGCACAGCAACTCCGCGACGGTGGCTTTGATGCCTCCTTCGACACTTCACCTGGTAAGCAAGAGCTGATGGGTGCCGGAGAGATCCCGTATGTGGTCTGTCGTGGACCTAGTGGTGTGCAGGGTATGGACCCGTGGAAGATGATGGACATCTACCACACCCGCCACAACAAGCCGACCGGCGACCCGGGAGGCGGATGGGGACCGGACCGGTGGTCAAATGCAGAGTTTGACGCGATAACTGATGAGATCGCGATGTTGGAGACTACCGACCCGAAAATGTTCGAGTTGTTTGAGAAGGGTATGAAGATCTGGATCGACGAGATGCCGCAGATCTACTTCGCCAACTTGCATGTTCGAACACCCAACAGCAACAAGTACTGGACAGGATGGCCTAGCCTTGACAACCCATACGCGGTTGACCTGCCAGTGCAAATGGAGTTCCTGAAGACAGTGATTCACCTTAAGGCGACGAACGCTACAGACTAACTCCTGATACAAGGTTTAATGGAAAAGAGGGGTGGGGGGGGACGAGCGGCGGCCCCCAAGGGGTGGGGGGGG
>CAZXXH010000113.1:0-2547 GCA_964644645.1 uncultured Dehalococcoidales bacterium | reverse complement strand
ATTATTTTTTTTTATTGTGTCTGAATCTTTTATCGTCTCCACCCCTCTTTGATTGGTGACGTTGTACTTTGTTTTGTGCGGTTTGGGATACTGGGACTAGCCTCCATATCTGCTGCGCCTCAGTTATGAAAAGAGATCGAGCAAAAGATTGTTCCAAGGTTACGCTGGGCCTTTTTTGATAATCTTAGATCCCCGGAGTTAGATCCCCGGAGATTGAGGTAAGGTAAGAGGCGCACACCGATGATAGGATCTGAATGACTCGTGCGACGAATGTATACTTGTCTCAATACTTGAGCGTGTATTGAGCACGATCGATGATGTTGTCAGTTCATCAGAACATAGGTAGATACCACAATTGACCAATACAGCTACCAAGTCGGAGGCCGTTAATGTAACGACCGCCGATGATGCAACAGTCTTAAAAGTCGAGGATCTCAAGGTCTACTACGATACGCCTAGTGGACCTTTGAAAGCAGTCGATGGTGTAAGTTTCACCATGAAACGCGGTGAACGGGTCGCGATAGTGGGAGAATCAGGAAGTGGCAAAAGCACCCTTGCTGTAGCCCTGATGCGGCTCACTAGGGAGCCTGGCCGGGTGGTCGGTGGTACGGTCACGCTTAATGGCCAAGATATTTTTTCCCTTACGGATGAAGAGATTCGCAGAATACGCCTGTCTGAAATTGCCTTGGTTCCACAAGGGGCGATGAACTCTTTGAACCCCGTGATGCGCGTTGAAGACCAAATGGTGGATGGAATTGAGGATCATTCCTCGAACTTGGACAATTCGAAAGAGAATCTATCTGAGCGAGTTGTCGAGCTGTTGCGTAGCGTTGGGCTGCCCGCAAACGTGGCTCGCATGTATCCTCACGAGCTTAGCGGAGGGATGAAACAAAGGGTGGCTATGGCCACAGCCACCTCACTAGGCCCGAGTGTAATCGTGGCAGATGAGCCTAGTAGTGCACTAGATGTGGTAGTGCAGCGTCAGATCATGCAGACGCTTCGTCGATTGCAGGAGGATATTGGTGCCTCCACGCTGTTGATCGGGCACGATATGGGGCTCGTTGCTCAATTCGCGGACACTATTGGAGTCATGTACGCAGGCAAATTAGTCGAATTCGCTTCGGTCCGCCAAATCTTTCAGGAGCCTAGGCACCCTTATACCAGATTACTCATAAAGAGCCTCCCTTCGCTCTCAGGCAAAGGAGACTTCGTTGCTATTCCAGGGCTCCCACCGACTCTTCTGGACCTGCCTGGGGGCTGTTCTTTCAACCCAAGATGTCCAGACGTCCTAGATAAATGCCGGTCTGCTATTCCCGAATTCCAGTCTATCGGAAGCGATTCTTTCGTTGCCTGCCACCTATACGATAAGGAAAAAACGATTGACCCCTCTGATTGAACTCAAGAACGTTACAAAGGTGTTCGGCGGAGGTTTCCTTAAGAAGGGAGTCCAGACCGTTGCCGTGGACGATATTTCATTCACTATACAACCCGATCAGTCTTCAATTACCGCGATAGCCGGAGAAAGCGGAAGTGGCAAGACCACCATGGCGAGATTGCTCTTAGGAGTGACTCGCCCGACAACTGGACAGGTTTTATATAACGGCAAGGACGTCAGGACTATGAGTCGCGGGGAGCACCGGAATTTTAGGCGAGAAGTGCAACCGATCTTTCAGGATCCATTTGAATCTTACAATCCGTTCTATAAAGTTGATCATGTGCTCAACGCGCCAATCGACAACTTCATGGGCCATGTGACCCGCTCGGAACGGCAACGGATGATTGGAGAGGCGCTGGAAATGGTGGGGCTGCGCCCTCCAGAGACACTCGGCCGTTTCCCTCACGAGTTAAGTGGCGGACAGCGGCAACGGGTGATGGTGGCACGTGCTCTTCTATTGAAACCCCGACTAATACTGGCAGATGAGCCTGTTTCGATGGTGGACGCTTCGCTGCGCGCGACCATTCTGGACAGTCTTAACAAACTTAACCGGGAATTGGGTATTGCCGTGGTGTACATCACCCACGACTTAACCACCGCATACCAAATCAGCGACAATATCATTATTATGTATCAGGGTTCGATAGCCGAAGCTGGATCGGTCGAGAAGGTAATTCGAGAACCTAAACATCCCTATACGCGGTTACTTATTGAATCAATTCCGCAGCCAGACCCTGATCAGCGTTGGGGGGAAGATGAAGCGGGGTCGCAAGCAGCCGAAGGGCTTGCGCCATGGAGTGGCTGTAAATTTGCAGATCGATGTTCTATGGTGATGGAGGACTGCTGGCAGCACTCGCCACCACTTTATGCCGTGGATGACAATCGTACGGCGAGTTGCTTCCTGTATAAAGACGGCTCAGAATTAGACGATCCAGATGTTGCGAGCGTTTTCGTAGAGAGGTCTAGCCAGAAAGAGATGGAATCACAGGTGTCAGTGGCGTCGTAGCGCGTTCAGTGTCATTCGGCTAGACAATACCCTCGTTACATGGCCTGTTCGGCTATCAGTTTCATTGCCATCGCCCCTCGCTCTATCATCTAGGACTGGGCGTTTC
>CAZXXH010000112.1:2866-5136 GCA_964644645.1 uncultured Dehalococcoidales bacterium | reverse complement strand
GGAATTATGAGCCAAAGCGAACTAGTAACTAAGAAGCCGCTGGATTCGCTGAACTCAAAACCAGTTGCAACGGAGACTCCCGCATCGGACACCAGTACGAGAACGCTCCGGTTAATATTGGCGGTCGTACTAAGGGTAGAACCGTTCGCAGTGGTGTTCTTGGCCAGTGCGATCACCTTAATAATAGAAATTATAGCGGCCCGAATCCTTGCCCCCCACATCGGGGTTTCCGTATACACATGGACCAGCATAATCGGGATCATCCTGGCGGGCATTAGCTTCGGTAACTGGCTGGGCGGAGTAATAGCGGATCGAGCTGCTTCAAAGGGGCTCCTCGGCTTGATATTGATGGCCGGAGCAGCGTTCACCTTACTCATACTACCTCTTGCTCAAATTGCTCCTCGCTGGGTCTTAGACCTACCAATCTTGTGGCGCATCGTATCCCTAACAGCGATATTGTTTATTGTCCCTGCGACCATTCTGGCAATGGTAACTCCGACGGTAATTACACTCACGCTGAGAGACCTCTCAAAAACCGGTAAGACCGTCGGAAGAATATATGCCCTGTCCACAGCTGGCGCCATCGTAGGCGTTTTCTTGACTGGCTTCTTGCTTATTCAATGGTTGGGCAGTCGAGAAACGATCCTATACCTAGCCATAACCCTCGCAATAATTGCGATTGTATCCGGACGCCTCTGGCGCTCAGCCGCCCTGATTCTTGCACCCATTTTAGTGGTTGGTATGTTCTTAGCCGCTGGTTACGATGTTAATTCTCGTCCCCTACTGCAAAGCCTTTCAATACCGCTGTTGTCGTTAGTCGTAACACTACCCTTGATGATCAAATTTATTGGACGCCCAACAATGCGCGACATAGTCATCACCGCGTTAATCTTGGGCGCCGGTATGTATAGCTGGACTGGACAACCCCTAAAATCATCATGCATACGGGAAAGCAACTATTTCTGCATCAAGCTGATTGAACACACCCTAGACAACGGCGACCGCGTACGTCTGCTCGCGCTAGATCAGTTGGCTCACAGCTTCGTGAAGATGGGCGATCCCACTCACCTGGAGTACGAGTACCAGCAAATACTCGCCGAGGTGCTGGAAACCCTAGCTCCAGAGAATCCTGACATGAGGGCTCTTTTCATAGGAGGTGGCGGTTATGAGCTACCACGGTACATGGAGGTGATCTATCCGGAATCTATCCTGGAAGTGATCGAGATCGATCCAGCGGTCACCGAGGTGGCATTTGACTATCTGGACCTCAATCGGGCAACACGCGTGTCGAGCATCAATGAAGACGCACGCATGGTTATTCCCAGATTAGAGAAAGGTTCATATCACATAGTATTTGGTGACGCGTTCAACGACGTATCCGTACCGTACCATTTGACAACTCTAGAATTCAGTCTCCAAGTCCGAGACTTGTTGAAGGAAGACGGCGTGTACACGGTAAACGTGGTAGACGCACCAAAATCTGGGCGATTCTTACGCTCACTCGTGAAAACACTACGTCAAAGCTTTCCACATGTACAAATACTTAACGACGCCGGGGACTTGGAATTGGATCAACAAACGACCACTATCGTAATCGCGTCATTACGCGGCATATCGGCTGGAGACTTGGAGCAGGCAGTTTCTAGGATTGGCAAGGATGAACCCGAAGGACTATTAATCAGCTCTAGCGCGATAGATCGATGGCTGCTCGAGGGTGAATCGATCGTGTTGCGTGACGACTTCGTGCCCGTAGACAACTTCCTAGCACCACTCTACCTTGAGTCACGGTAGCACTACTCTGCGTGTCCTATCAGCTGCAACCCCAAGCTGTGCCTTGTGTAAAACCTCGCAACCAACAGCCTGGCGTCTTGACCAGCACAGTTGTGACAGTCTGTCACCCTTACCTCACCTGCAAATACAGACCAGCTTAACTGGACGCGTCTGGCCAGTCCTGAATACCATCCGCAGGCTCGTACGATATCCGGTTTCTGGCGTGAGAAAGATCGTAAAAACGGCCTCGATTATCTGAAGCACCATAGAAAATGTCGAAGGCAATTTCGGGAGGAGCATCCACGCTTTTTTCAAATAGTTGAATCACGTCTCTATGACTTAAGTAAACGGCAGCATGAGGCGCATTCAAAGGGGCATCAACAGCGTTGATGCCACCCAATCGGAGACATATAACAGATAGACCATGCACATCTGAGTACATCCGACCCACTGCCTCTCCCCAAATCTCAATGAATCTCACACTGTTTCAGTAAATGGGT
>CAZXXH010000112.1:0-2856 GCA_964644645.1 uncultured Dehalococcoidales bacterium | reverse complement strand
ACTCTTGGCACACCCATAGAGGGTGTTAGGACGTACGGGCATGAGATGGTCAAGTAACTCTGGAGCATCCGGTACGTCCTTGTACCGAGCTTCAGCCAGAGCACTTAACGGAGGTTCCAAGGCATAACCTGCCACGGCTGCACCTGAACTCGCAAATACCACGCGTTTTACACCCGCCTGACGCGCTGCTTCGAATACATTGAACACGCCGCGAACGTTGATTCTCAGTTGTTCATCTACATCCACGTAACCCATATAAGCCGCCATATGGACCACCGTGTCCACACCTTGAAACGCCGGCATGATCTCATCCATATCAGCAACGTCGGCTTGAACTGAGTCGGCCCAGTCTGTAGGCCTCCGGTCAAGACCACGAACTTTGTAACGTTTTGACAAGCTACGCCCTACCAGGCCACCAATCAAACCGCTAATGCCAGTAACGAGAATTAATTTCTGGCCTGTCATTATTAGACCTCCAAGTAGACAGGTTGCGATATGCAGCCGCTCATCGATAAAAATCCTCAGCGTTATCCTGTGGATCGTACCCGACGACTTCTATTGCCCGTGATATATCCCGGTAACCCCAACGATTGTTTGATACGACAAAGAAAACATCAAACCTGAGGTCTTCGGGAGCTTCGATACATTTCACCGTCATATCTGCCATGTCACGATGGCTAAGATAAATGGAACGAGAACGCGGTGTACTGGGCCGGTCATCCGGGTATAAGCCACCGAGTCGAAGACAGATAAAGGACATGTCGGTAGTCTCGACGTACATCCGTGCAAGGTCCTCGCCGAATAGCTTGGAGACACCGTAAAGCCGTAACGGGCGAGGGTCCTCGACTTCACTCACCATCCGCCATCCTGGAGACACCATATCCAGGTCGCCGGATACAATCTCTCGGTATGGCGACTCTTGTTCATGGGCAGTGATTGTCGCGCCGCTAGAACAAAATACAACGCGGCGAACACCTGCTAGTTTCGCCGACTCAAAAACGTTATAAGTGCCGACAATGTTGTTCTTGAGTAGTGACTCCCAGGTAGCGTCAGCGCCCAGGGAACTGTTTACCCCACCATCCGCAGATAGGTGAACAACGGTGTCCACACCCTCAAATGCCTGTTTTATTGCGCGCATATCAGAAATGTCCGCGCGGAAGTCACGATCGGCCGGAATTCCCTCAGCTCCCCTTCGGGACAGTGAAGCCACTTCGTATCGTTCTTCTAGCGCCGGGCGCATTGCTCCACCCACAGCGCTGTTTAATCCAGTCACTAGAACCCTACGCTTTGACAATATCGTTCATCCTTTTACATCTACCTAAACCATTCGCGGCTAATCCACCGTCATCAACAATCAGCAACATCTAAGCACATAGCCGATCTGAGCGTATTGACACCACAACCCTACATACAGATTAACCTTGGAGATTAAACCATAGCCCTGATCCGAAAGCACGACATTGCTTTAGTGTGATCTACCGGGATTGTGTACGATCAGTATCCGGTGAACAGTGTCAGATGACACCCCAAAGAACCACCGCAGAGCCTTCTGCGCGATGAGCCCCCGAATTGTTCAATTCACAGGAAAAACAAGCCCCCAGATTATGCAGTGAGTCCAACTGGGTTAGAACTGCCGTGAACTCCAATAGCCCAGATAACATTCACTCGTTTACCGTAGGGGCAAACATTCACGTACGATACTATTGAAGTCCGGCGGGCATACCAGCGATAACTATCGAGCAACAATTTCTCGTGCAGCTTGACCTAGGTCGACCAATCGCATTCATCGACATTGAGTCGACCGGGCTGGACGTTCGTACCGCCCGCATCATACGAATCACCATACTTAAACTGGTTCCCGGGGAAGATGAACAGTTCCGTAGTGAACTCGTAAATCCAGGTGTAGCCATCTCTCATGGTGCCACCGAAGTGCACGGATTAAGCGATCAGGATGTAGTCAATGCACCCCCTTTTAAGTCATACGCCCGCGGGCTCGCAAGCCACCTGGATGAGTGCGATCTAGCAGGATTCGGCATAGAAACTTTCTCCCTGCCTCTGCTAATGGAGGAGTTCAAGCGGGCACTGATCCCATTTTCGATTGACGGTCGCGCCGTCATCGATTCGATGGCTATTTTCCACCGCATTGAGCCCCGTGATCTAACAGCGGCTCACAAACGCTTCGTGGGCCAGGAACTGCCAAAAAGGCAGGATGCCGAGGCGTTAATCAAGGCAAAAGTAGCAATATTGGAGGGCGAGCTGGAGGCAAATCCTGCCATCCCGAGGCGCCCGGATATGCTGGAGAACTGGGTTAAGCAGGTCGATCAGAACGCTATCGATAGATCGGGCCGTTTTACATGGTCGAAGGATGGACAGGCACTCGTGAATTTTGGGCGTTACAGCGGAAGGCCACTCGCAGACGTCGCAGAAGAGGCTCCGGACTACCTGGAATGGGTTGGGGCAAACGAAAGATTCGATCAGACAACCCGAGATATCGCGCTGGAGGCTACACGAGGACGTTTACCCACCCGTGAATCCAGTACCCAGGCAGATTCAAGATAGAACCCTGTACGGCACCGGCAAGCTCCCACCTTTGAGGCTTACTTTTCGAGTCTGTACCGGAAGCCTAATCTTGAATCAAGAATGATTTTCGCGCTGCTCCGATAGAGCAGGCGGGCCACCCGGTCTTAAAACCGGTTCCCCGGTAAACGTGACTTCCACGCAGGGCATGTGATCAAGTATTCGCCGAGCGAACCAGAACGGACCACACCAGGGTAGGTGCAAGCGGTGGTGGAAACGCATAGCCCATATGGCGAATTGGAACCCGCGCCTAGGAAAACCCGGACGAGAAGTCCAGTG
>CAZXXH010000111.1:0-5168 GCA_964644645.1 uncultured Dehalococcoidales bacterium | reverse complement strand
AAACGGGGCTCTACCGCTCTACATGCGACAGCCGGAGAGCTTGGTGTACGGATACATCCGAACGCTCACGTCTACGGCGGACCGTTGATTGGCAGTCATGTTGGCGCTGATGTCGCGGCCGATCTTCTCGCGGTTGCAATGGATGAAACTGATGAACCGTCCGTGTTGGTAGATGTTGGAACAAACACGGAAATTGTGGTTGGTACACGTCAACGGATGCTTGCTGCTTCCTGCCCTGCCGGACCTGCCTTTGAGGGTGGAGAAGTTACTTACTCAATGCCGGGATACGAGGGTGCGGTTGAAAAAGTCAGGATATGCGACGATCGAGTTGAGTACGAAACGATTGGTGGAGCACAGGCCCAGGGTATTTGTGGGTCGGGTTTGATCGATCTACTAGCGGAACTAAGACGAATCGATCGTATGAACGAGCTAGGTGTCTTTGCAGGCGGGGCGAGGGAATTCACATTTGAACCTGAACGGGGTATGACACTGTCACGTGCCGATGTAAGTGCACTGGCCCAGGCCAAGGCAGCCAACTACTGCGGACAATCCATAGTGCTAAGAGAGTTTGGCTTACCGCTTACAGCATATGGTCACATGTACCTGGCCGGTGGTTTCGCAAATTATGTGGATCCAGGCAACGCCATTAATATCGGATTCATAGCCAATTTGCCTGAGGCCAAAATAGTTAAGGTAGGCAATGCGGCGGTTGAAGGTGCCACGATAATGCTAATGAGCGGTCAACTACGTACTCGTATGGAATCCCTTGTGAAAGGTATAGAACACGTGGAACTCGAGACCGCTCCAGATTTCTTTGAGTTCTTTGTGGAAGGTTGCCAGTTCAAGCCTATGACGATACCTGAACCAGTAAAATAAGAAGCAGTAACGACTATGTACTGTTAGGTTCCAATCTCCATGGATAGACGCTATTTCATATCATGCAAAACTTTGTAAATAAGTCACAGCAACTACGACATAATTACGCTAATGAATAGAAAAGTACTGATTACCGACTACGTATGGCCGACCATAGATCCCGAGCGTAAAGTGCTTGAGGCAAATGGCATAGAGGTGGTCGTGGCTCCCTCCGCTGCCGAAGCGACACTGGCATCGTTGGCTGGTGATGTAGATGCCATCATGTTCTGCTTCGCAAAAGTTAGTGACGGAGTCCTAAAAGCGGCTAAACGGTGCGTTGTCGCTGCCCGGTATGGTATAGGCGTGGACAACATCGATCAGGAAACTGCAACTGAACTCGGTATCATCGTGACGAACGTGCCCGATTACTGTATGGACGAAGTTTCAGATCATGTAATAGGCATGTTGTTGGCTCTAAATCGTCGGTTACTGTCGCATGATCAAGCAGTCAAGCGAAATGGTTGGGCAGATGTGGCTTTGACCGATCGTATGCAAAGGCTAACCGAGGCAACACTGGGAATAGTAGGATTCGGCCGAATCGGCAGGACCGTGGCATCAAAAGCAAAAGCGTTTGGTATGAGAATTGTGACATTCGATCCGATTCTTGGTCTCGGTGACACACCCGAGGGTATTGCGTCGGTTAGTCTCGAAAAGTTGTACTCTGAGTCAGATTTCATCACCCTGCATGTGCCTCTAATTCCAGCTACACAACATATGATTGACGCGGCTGCAATCGAAAACATGAAACCGGGTGTCGTTATCCTAAACGCCGCACGAGGTGGCCTGATAGACGAGGATGCATTGGCTGAGGCCTTACTGACAGGTCAAGTTGGCGGTGCCGGCATCGACGTCTTAGAGAATGTCCCCCCTCTTAGTAACCACCCGTTGTTCCAGTTCGACAATGTAATCATCACTCCTCACACAGCATTTTTCTCCCAAGAATCTACGTTGGAGTTGGAGACCAGGACTGCAGAAGAAGTAGTCCGTGTACTATCTGGACATCGCCCCGAAAATTTGGTTAACCCGGGTGTTTTGGGACGGACACGGGTCGAACTTTCGGAACCTTAGGAATTTACCAGTAGTGGCGAAGGGTGAGCCGAGGACATAGTCGAGGCTGGGTTTACACCGTTATTAAGTAGCGGAACGCACGCTAAGCGATACATGAGACGGCCTGAACCGATCCCTGAGAATCGTGTTGATTGCTTGCTTGCTCTCTATTTCCCGACCGAATGGTCCGCCTGTATTCAAGTTGCGGTCCCATTTCGGAAAAGAACTACTGGTTACAGTGACTCTAACCCGATGGCCCTTAAGGAAAACATGAGAGGCGTTCCAAAGGTCTATCGAGTACTCATAAGTCATGCCTGGTTCAATGAGATGTTGGACGGTGCGCGGCTTGTTCCGATATCTGGCTCTTAGGATCGTCTCTGCCACCGGTTGTGACACCCCGTCAGGGTGCACGTCAGACAAGCGTACGACCCAGTCTGTATCGGGCGCAGAAGATATGGCAAAAAGCGTGGCATTTATCGGCCCCGTAACCTCGAGATTGTTTTCCATTGGTAGGCTGGTGTAAGTGAGGCATCGTCGCTCAACCTGTCTCTGATCCCTGGGCCCCCCTGGTGGATCGGTTGGCCAACCGAGGGTGCCTCCATGAGTGCGAACCGGGTCATTCGGATCGTAAAGGTAGGAGTCAGCCCCTTCGGTTCCGTTTGGTAAATCGTCCACCAGGCGTCCATCATTAAGTGAGTCCGCCGAGCCAGATCTACCGCCGTCGAAGTACAACCGGAACGGCTTAGCACCAGCTGGGGGCCAAGTGTCGGAAGTCTGCCAACGATTAACGCCAGTCGTGAAGTAGCGAACACGCGGTTCGTCCAGTATTCCGGTCTCCTGGTCCTTCAGCCAGTAGTCGTACCAAGGAAGTCGCAGTTCGTTGAAATCGACCCCAGCGTCGGGACCGAAGTCGAATTCGCCTGCAACCTGCCAATCACGTTGTGGTGGCCCATGGGTCCACGGCCCAATTATCATCTTCTGTGATTCGCGTGATCTACGAGAACGTGCCTTGGTGGACATACCGACGAAGCTGTCAATTGTCCCTTTCAAAAGTTGATCGAACCAGCCGCCAAGATGGTAGGCGGGTGTATCGGTATCATGATGGCGGAGTTCCGTGGTCCATTCCCACCAGTACGGGCCGTCCTCGGGATGATCAATCCAATCGTAGTACCAGGGGGCCAGTCCCTTGAGCAGTGGCATTTCTGCAAGTGGCAAGAACTCTAGCCAACTGTCAAACTCATCTTCTGCCTTATCCAGTATTCGGCCGATTCGGTGGTTCTCTTTGCCATCTACCAGGTGATCCAGATTAAGCCGGGTTTGTGTCAGCGAGAAGTAGAGGTTGTGGCCCAGTTCAAATGCCCCTCCACGGTAGTAGCCTACCTCGTGTGGATCGGATGCAAATTCTCTTGGGAAGAGTGCAGTTAGATGCGGAGGCCTGGTAGGGGCTGCGTGGTACTGTGTGATTGCTCCGTATGACCCACCTATCATCCCTACCCTACCCGTGCACCAGTCCTGCCGCGCTAGCCATTCAATGGTGTCGTAGCCATCTCTGTTCACGTTCCAGCCATCATCACGCAGGACATAGAAGGTGCCTTCAGATCGGTGTCGTCCCCTAGTGTCCTGTATGACTACAGCGTATCCGCGCTCCGCATAGAACTGTGGTGACTTGACCTGGTTGGCCTCGACGGAGTTCGAATCTTTGCCGTAGGGAGTCCGATCTATCAGGACCGGCCATGGTCCCTTCCCGGTCGGAAGATACAGATAGCCGCGGAGGATCGCACCGTCAGTCATTGGGGAGCTTATTTCGTCAGTGAGATAGGTAGTGGCTAACTGCGTGTCTTGTAACGGCAACGTGTCGATCTCCTTTCCCACATTAAAGAAAAGATCGCAGTAGAGTTTAGGAATTTATCAGGGCACTCGAACGGCAAATTCAAATTCGGAATGTTCTATAAAGACCGGTTAGACGCAAGAAGGTGATCCGACATCTTTATAAATCCATTCCACTGTTCGTTGGTTAGTTTTCTGATCCGTTTTCCCACAGTTACAGTCCAACCTACTAATGAGTCTTCACTATAACTTTGAATGCGTAAGTCGCCAAATTCAACTGAGAGTCTATCCACATCTTCATCGTCGGATAGTACGCTTAACAAGCCTGTGCCCTGATCGTTTCCTCGCCATGTCACATCGGTTACTTTTCCGAAAAGTGGGAAAGTTTTCTTTCTTATCGTCTTCATCTTGATTTTTCGTGTGGCCGATATGGGTCTTTCGTCGGGTATCCCGAAGACTACCCACCACTTGGGAGGGCTATGTTGGGACTGGTCTTTTTTTAGGTAATTAATCCATCTAATTGGCCCATCAGCTATATCGATGATTCCCAGCGAACGTTTAAATATCCAAAATTTCTGAAATTTTTCTTCGTTTCGCCCGCGCTGGGCGAGGGATGCTTGCACCCCTAACGAGGAAATGGAATCTGCCAAGTCGTC
Source organism: uncultured Dehalococcoidales bacterium (assembly GCA_964644645.1). Lineage (GTDB taxonomy): Bacteria > Chloroflexota > Dehalococcoidia > Lucifugimonadales > Lucifugimonadaceae > CAZXXH01. The sequence continues at coordinate 723 of CAZXXH010000111.1, read as the reverse complement.
CCTGGATTTATCACGTAATACCTTTTTCATTGTTTACTCCCGCGACCATTGTACGTGACACGGATCAAGAACAATTTGTGTTCACTGGGAGACTGATAACGCTATAAATTGTCGTATTTCCGGTGTTTTACATAACAACTACCCATTTCATAACGCGGACCCAGCCAGTGTGGATATTCGCTGCGCCCAATAATTCCCACAGTGAACTGGCTCAGGCATCTTGCATTGGACTCGAACAATCTTGTTGTTACATTGAACACATAGATACATGTTCAATCCCCCTGCCCTACCGTTAAGATTCACAGTCAATTTGAATTAGGGTGTTTTGGACGATATACACTTGCATTGGTGTAGGCTTTGGGCCATGGTCTCATCAGTCTAGTCGGTATCTGGTTGTTCGGTTATGGGCCAACGTAGCTCAGTGGTAGAGCAGCGGTTTCGTAAACCGCAGGTCCCCAGTTCGAGTCTGGGCGTTGGCTCCAAACTTAATCGCAGATGAAATAGACGGCGGGCACAAACCGGTTCAAAGATGAAAAAAATCGCTGTTTGCAAACGGATTGCAAACATGCGCTGCAATGGCCCCCTCACATCGCACTCGCTTGCCAGGCTCCTAAAGCCGTACGGAATCCGTCCGCGCTCGATTCGCATTGGTCCCCAAACCCCTAAAGGCTACCTGTGTGAGGATTTCAGCGCCGCTTGGGGGCGATATACACCCGATCTATC
>CAZXXH010000110.1:4378-5375 GCA_964644645.1 uncultured Dehalococcoidales bacterium | reverse complement strand
ACAGGTGCACCCTGCATTCACGGCCAGCCAAATCTTTTCCATTATTAGTTCGACAGAGTAGGTATACGCTGACGGATCCGCCTCATCAGTTCGATAGAAGGCACAGAAAGAACAATACGCGTCACATATGTTTGTGTAATTTAGGTTGGTGTCAATAACGAACGTCACACGTTGTTCAGGATTGTGTCGATCACGCCAGATTTGAGCGATAGGCGCCAGATCCAACAGCTCTGTACTCCTCATCAAGAAGAGTGCTTCATCAGTGGTTATCCGTTGACTGTTCTCAACTTTATTTCGAATCTTAGTTAGCATGTTCTTGCCTATGTAGGTTGCGATAGTCCCATCAGGGCTTTAGATGGGTGCCAGTAAGGTAACGAATCAAGTAGATATCTGAACTTTATGAGCCCTTGCTGTTCTGTTGCTCCTGCCTGATAGGTGAAGTGACTGAGGTACTCAAACACTTCGTTGGCTGACATACCGAGATCTGGGCGCGCCTTAACTTCTCTTGGGACCAGTGGAACCATATGGCGGAGAGACTGTTCTAGCAAAGGTAGCAATGTCTCCAGTCCTTGCTTGGCAACTTCATTACGAACCACCCAGGTGGCGAATACGAAAGGTAGATTAACGTAATTCCTCCACTCAACAGCTAGATCGTACATAAATGGATACCCTTCTATGCCGTGTCTACGCTTTAAAGCTTCATCCCCTATATATAGGAGGGCTTTAGCTTCTGGCTCCAGGCCGATGTATGCATCCGGTGTAACGTTCCAGTGTTCTGAAAGCAGCAATCTCAGTAATTGGACAGAAGTAGAACTCTGGTCGGTCAACCCTATTTTCATTCGGATGCGGCTAACAGCAGGCTCCGAAGAAAACAGGAGCACTTGAGGAAAGTGTAGTTGCTGTCTGCAGATCCAGCATGGAATTGTTGTCGCTGCTGAATGTTCCGCTGCCCAGGTCCAGGGCCTGGCTGACGCTCAAGGTACTGCCACTTACATCA
>CAZXXH010000110.1:0-4368 GCA_964644645.1 uncultured Dehalococcoidales bacterium | reverse complement strand
GAGGCTATCAGCCGGCACCGAAGAAAACAGGAGCACACTATCCGACGAGTCTCTAGTTGCAACGCATAGGTTACCTAAGGGCACAACGCTGTCGCCAAGTCTGAATACGTCTGTGATTGGCACCGGACCTGCGTCTAAATCACCAGTTTTTATGGCTTGAGCCATCTGGCGTGGTGCCATGGGGTAGAAATCCACGTTTGGCCAAGGAGTGCCTCGGTAGAATACCACTGAATTCAAGAATGGCAGGAGTCCGACCCTAATTGGCATAGACGTTGACTTCGTTATAAAGCGCGTCACGTTCTACAGGTACTCGGCCAGCGTCGCGAATTAGCTTCACCATTCGATCTCGAGCAAGCCCAGCTGGCGAATCGGCCTTCGCCGCGTGAGCTATGAGTTCTCGGCCGATTGTTCCATCAAGGTCATCTGCACCAAATTGCAGTCCGACGGAAGCTGTTGCTTCTCCGAGCATGACCCAGTAGGACTTGACGTGGGGAATATTGTCGAGCATAAGCCTCGCTGTAGCGATCATCTTCAAATCATCCATCGGGGATGTATGTCTGGGTTGCAACATTGTAGTTCCGATTTGGTACTCCAATGGTATAAAAGCCAGAAACCCCCCTGAATCATCCTGGACCTCCCTCAGTCTGATGAAGTGATCCACCCTCTCGCTTATCGTTTCAACGTGCCCATACAGCATTGTGCAGTTAGACTTGATTCCCATCCCATGCGCCGTTCGATGGATCTCTGCCCAGCGTCCCGCATTTGCTTTGCCTGGTAACAACATGCGGTGTATACGATCTGAGAAAATCTCAGCCCCTCCTCCTGGCATGGACGAAAGTCCCCCCGCCTTCAGTCGGGAGAGCGCTTCAATAGGTTCTATCTTCCAGCGTCGCCAGAAGTAATCGATTTCCGAAGCCGTGAAAGCTTTGATCTGCAAAGTTGGGAAGCGGTTGTGGATCGCGGCTAGCATATTTTCGTAGTACTCGAAGGGCCAGTTAGGATGATGCCCCCCCACGATATGGACCTCGTAAATTTCCTCATCAAGCGAATCCAAGATGTCTTCTATCGTCATTTCGTAGGCATCAACATCATCTGGCTTTTTTGCAAAGTCGCAAAAAGTGCAACTAAGTACACAGATATTGGTGGGGTTAATGTGTCTATTGAGCACGAAGTAGACCCGGGCAGCCGAGACGCGCTGCTTGACGAAATCTGCCATGCGCCCTACTGCCGGAAAGTCAACAGTGTCTAGCAACTTCACACCGTCCGCAGCCGTTAGCCTGTCGCCTCGCTGCACGCGTTCCCATATTGGTACGAGCTCACGATCCTTGAACTGGATCCCCTCTACTTCCAGTATTCGGTCCATCGTCCATCTACTCTCCTCACGATTTCTGGGCTCATCTCAAGTGTGGCCGGATATCCTTTTTTCCATGTAGCGTCGATCACCATCACCCCGGAATAAATTGGCAGTGAACCACGTAATTTTGTTTGTGTGAACACCAAGTCGCGCGCCGGGTCAAACCGAGTGAAAATCCCCCATAACAGTGAAACTTCATCCTCAATGTCTACGTCTTCAGATACCACGGCAACAATTTTTACAGCAGCCAGAAGTGGACATTTGGCGATCGCCTCTGCCGCAGATCTACCGTTTTTTGAGACTTGTACTGCAAGCAAAGTATGATCTATAAGTCGCCACTTAAGCACGCTAGGGGCAATAGCGCTTAGATCTTTCGGTATAGGCACAGCGCTAGTAGTTTGGGCACGTCCCGCTACTGTCGCATCCAATACCATCTTGGATCCTAGGTGCATGCCATCACCCGTGAAATCGAGAGTATCCAGAGTCGCTTTCGCAATCAGCAAGAAATCTTCTTCTGATCTAAAGTGTCGTCTGATAGCACTCAGGACAGAGGAAAAGCTGGTGACATCGACATCCGGTCCCACAAGAATTAGCGTCTTGGTTAGCGACAATTGGCCCTCACCTAGAAGGCCAAGCGCTGCTTTTAATGGCTCACGTGTATAGCGCGTGTCTACTGAGACTACAAGTAAGTTATGGAATCCTGCCTGGTAGTACGCCCAAATGTCCCTGACCTCAGGGTGAATGAGCTTTATCATTGGTTTTAGTGCCAGTTGCGCAGCATCTCCGATATAACGATCCTCTTGTGGTGGCTTTCCCACTATCGCTGCTGGGTAAATTGGATCGCGCCGTCTCGTGATCGCTCGGACGTTAAATACGGGGAAATCAGACGCTTCAGAGTAATGACCGTAATGGTCCCCGAATGGGCCTTCTAAGCGTCGGATTTGCGGTGGTACTGTGCCCTCCAGTATGAACTCGGCGTTCGCAGGTACTCGTAAGCCAAGCGTGGCCGATTTGGCCACGCGCGTTCGCCTACCGCGTAATAAGCCACTGAAGGCGATTTCATCCATTCCCTCAGGTAGAGGCATGACGGCGGCTAATATTAACGCCGGATCTCCTCCCAAAACTGCTGCCATTTCTAGTGGCTGTCCAGACTTTTCAGCTGCATGGTAGTGGAAACCTCCGCCCTTCTGAATTTGCATATGCATACCAGTGGTTGTGGAGTCATAAAGTTGCATCCGATATATACCCATGTTGTAGGTGTCGGACAGTGGGTCGGCACTGACTGCCAAACCTAGCGTAATAAATCGACCACCGTCGCCCGGCCAGCATTTTAGAGTTGGCAGGGAGGTAAGATCGACATTACTCTCTGTCTTCTCCTGTACGGGTGCCTTGCGGACGGTTTTAGGGCGTAGATTGAGCAACTTCAATCCTGTGCGACGCATGTTCCAAAGCGCCTTCACATTTGGCGGATTGATACCTTCTACGAAACGGGCCAGTTCTTCTCCTAATTCTTCGGGGTGTCTACCAAGTGCGATCTCGATTCGGTGGGATGAGGCCATGAAGTTGATCGCTAATGGATAAGCTGAACCCGCGACATTCTCGAATATCAGCGCTGGGCCTCCCTCACGCAACATGCGACCAGCAATTTCGGTAATTTCCAGTTCAGGGTCGACTTGAACCTTGACCCGCTTGAGATCACCCTCGCTCTCAAGTACTGTCAGGAAAGATTGGAGATCGTCAAAGGGCATCCGGGTCTCCTCCATTTTTGCTCGTCTTATTCTCCACGTGAGGTTCACCCAACCAGCGTTTAACTAATGACGTTTCGATTCCCAATTGTCCCAGTATGCGTCCAGCGATAACGTCGACCAGATCACGTATAGAGGTCGGTCCATGATAGAACCCGGGAGATGCAGGGAGTACTACGGCCCCTGCCTCGGTTAGTGCCAACATGTTGCGGAGATGAATGTTGCTTAGTGGTGTCTCTCTGGGCACTAGCACTAGCCGGCGCCGCTCTTTTAACGTCACGTCAGCTGCACGTTCAATCAAACTTGATGAGATACCGTTAGCAATACGACCAAGGGTGCCCGTTGAGCAGGGCACAACGACCATACCATCAATCGGATATGAGCCACTGGCTATGCTTGCGCCTACATCACGGTAGTCTATTAGCGTCAATCCGGACGCGTCCGAAACTGAAAGGTTCTCTCGGAGTCGCCCCTCGTCTATCTCTACCGATCCAGAGAGAAGCAGACCGAGTTCTAGTTTCATAACACGTCTGGCGGTTTCGGAGATAACACATGTCACTTTCTGACCAGCAGCTAAGGCACCCTCTAAAGTGCGTTGGGCATATACAGCACCACTGGCACCACTTATACCTATAACGTAGTGGCCCATGATCAAATCTTTAAGCCGGCGTGCGATAGTACAACGCTATTCGCCATGTAATTCAACACATGAGAAAAATGCCTGTTCACATCTTCAGCCCATCTAAGCTAGTAAATACACCGAAAACGACAGCGATTACACCATTCATCGTGAAGAAAGCAACTGTTAGCTTGGTAAGATCGCGAGGTGACACCAGCGTATGTTCGTACCAAAGTAACGCTGCAGTAATAACGACTCCCGCCCAATAAAGCGGTCCGACCAATAGCAGAAACCCGGCAACAGTAAGCCCGACAATTGCCATTGCGTGTAGCCCTCTTGCTGTCATTAGGGCTTGCCCTACTCCAAATCTAGCAGGTATGGAATGTAACCCTTGTTTCACATCCACTTCGACGTCCTGAGTTCCGTATATGATGTCGAAACCGGTTACCCAAAAAGCGGCTGCCACTCCCATAACAATCGTCCAGATAGGGAGATCTCCCGTGAAAGCAATCCATGTTGCTGGCGGCACGCATAGGTAAGTGAAACCTAAGACGTAGTGTGAAAGCCATGTTAAGCGGTTGGTATACGGGTATATGGTCATTACCGCCACTGGCACGGGAGCGAGAACCCATGTCAGTGGATCCAGTTGA
>CAZXXH010000109.1:0-5447 GCA_964644645.1 uncultured Dehalococcoidales bacterium | reverse complement strand
CCAGTGCTAACGGATGTTTGCACGTTCGTTTGCAATTTGGTTTGCAGAATCTCGCTAGATACGCACCTGACCCCGGGTACTCCTTAATCGCTCCTCTTAACCGGTTAGGAGGGTACCCCTCTGGATTTTTCACGGTTTCCTGGCCTCTAGTTAGCACGGCGGATAGTCGCTCGATTCTTCGGGTTGTGGTAGCCGTGTTCTAGAATCTCTGCTGCCAGTTTTTCGGTAGGCGATATGAACTTCTTCTGGCCTTCTCTGAGATGGTCGGCATAAGTCATAGCTACAGGCGTCTCCAGCCTCTTGAATTTAAGTTTGTAGTCCACTTGGACTGGCCACTCGTAGACCTCAAAATCACCCAGGTTACCCTGCGCGTCCGCCTCCAGAATTTTCGTCTTCATGTCCTCAATGAAGTCTTTAAAGTCCAACGTCACGACAGCCACTTTCAAACCGCCGCCAAAATTTTTTGTCTCCGAATAGGTCGGTGTTTCTAAAATTGGCAGTTCTATAGATTCTGGTAGAAGCGCTAACTCCTCTTCCAAGTCGCCTGATTTTAGAGGCAAGCGGGCCGTGTACCACCAAGGGAAGATGTGGAAAATTGATGTTCTACCGCTTCGCCGCTAAGGCTTAATCAGCAAACCGTTACTATCTTTAAAATTCCCTACAGCGATGATAATGATGTCTATCAAAGTCCAAATGCCAAATCCACCCAAAGTTAGCAGCATGAGGATTCCTGTAACAGTCTTTCCAACATAAAATCTGTGCACCCCTATGCCACCAAGTAAAACACAAAGGATCAGGGTCGCAACGAAGCTTTTTTCACTGTTGCCAGATGCCGTAGACATACCATTCCGTCCTATCTATTTCGTACAAGGGTCCGGTAAAAAGGCTCCCTCTTCTAATGAATATCCCATGACTTAACAGAAAGACATTGATCCTAATCATGGAGATTGATTTCCTCAATATATGCTATCCGTGAACTAATCATATGTCGCTACCAATAAATCTACTGCAAGTGAACCAACGACAACGCCTTTTCGAGCACAGCGACGTCGCTAACGGAGGTCATGACTTATGGACATGACTTCTTGGTTCCAGCTAATAATCATTTGTTTACTTGGTGCAATCTCACCAGGCCCAAGTCTGGCTTTAGTAATTAACAATACCCTGGCTGGAGGAAGAATCTACGGTGTCGTTACTAGCCTTGGACACGCTGTCGGCATCGGATGGTGGGCGTTGCTTACCTCGGTTGGAGTAGCAGAGGTGATGGTAGACATGTCAGGCGTCTTGCTAGCTCTGCAATCGTTGGGGGCGTGTCTTCTCGGATATATAGGATTTCGGACGTTGATTGCCAAGGATGATCTATCGGTCCTACAAACATACGGACACCCAACTAGTTCCATCATGCTGTTTAAGGGAGCTGGTGAAGGGTTTCTGATATCTCTCCTTAACCCAAAGATTGCCCTATTTTTCCTCGCAATATTTAGCCATCTTGTCCGTCCGGATTCTGATTGGACAGAAGCTGGGTTGATGGGAATCACCGCGACTCTGATCGACGCTTCCTGGTACATCTCTGTAGCCTTAGTGCTGACGGGAACCAGCCTGATTAAGGCATTCAGAGGCAAGGAAACTACTATCCGCATGGTCAGTGGCGTGAGCCTTATTCTGATCGCACTTTACCTGCTAGGGGTCACGCTTCAAGGTCTGGTGTGAGTTCGATTGGACGGTTAACGGTATGCGCTCACAAAGTTGGTAACTCTCCCCGAATTCGGTATGAGATTGGTCCAGACAACTTTGTGCCAGGCATGACTAATAGTGTCCGGATTACACGTAAAGCTAATGAATTAATCAAGATAATTCCTTGGTGTGGTCAAAGGCTTGAGTGCGCTTTGTGCTATCTATGAGGTTCCCGACACAGTTAAGTCTATGAACGGTCTCCGGTTTGATCAGCTCCAATGGTTCTGGTAGAACCAGTTTCGGGAGATCGACTAGATCTGAACTTCCTCACGCAGCGTTTGCAAGGCAGTGACAACATCAATTGTGTAGTCCAAGGAAGTAGTCGGCAATGTTCGGATCATTGACAATACTTTGGGCACCGCCAGTGTGAACCACCCGTCCGCCGGAAAATATATATCCACGGTCAGATCTGGACAGCGATAGTCTTGCATTCTGTTCTACGAGAAGCACCGAGATTCCGTCACTTCTGAGCGCATCGATATTTGCCAATATCTGCTGTTGATATCTAGGTGACAGTGCGGCCGTTGGTTCGTCCAATAGTAGGAAGCTAGGATCCGAAATAAGTGCGCGAGATATTGCCAGCATCTGTCTTTCACCACCAGATAGGGAAGCCGCAAGATCATCCATTCTAGGCTCCAAATCAGGGAACATACTACAAGCCCGTTCGATGCCTGGGATAAGTTTCTTAGCCCTGAGCCGGATTCCACCCATCTGAAGATTCTCGCGGACTGACAAAGAAGGGAACACGTTTTCGACCTGTGGCACATAGGCGAGGCCGCGTTCGACCAGCCTGTCAGTGCGCCATCCTGACACATCTACGCTGTTGTGCAGAATTGCGCCCTTGCTGTACGTAGCGAGGCCAAAAAGTACCTTCAAAAATGTCGACTTGCCGCATCCGTTGGGCCCTATGATCGTGACAAACTCACCTTCCTCAACATGTAGATCAATCCCGTTCAGGATCTGAACAGAACCATAGCCTCCTTCAAGGCCTTTAACGTCTAGTACTCTGTTCATTCTTGCGGTTGCCACGCATCGCCGAGATAGGCTTCAACGACATCTCGGCTCTGCTTGATTTCGTCGGGTGTGCCTTCCATCAAGATTCGCCCCCTGTCCATGACGATAATCCTGTCAACATCTCGACGGAGAATGAAATCCATGTTGTGCTCAATAACTAACATGCCTATACCTTTGTCCGAGGTCAACGCGCGCAGGTTTTTGAAAATTCTCTCCGCGAGTGGTCCGGCAACACCAGCGACCGGTTCGTCAAGCAATAGAAAGCGCGGAGAACTCATAAGAGCACGACCAATGTCGACAAGCTTACTTTGTCCACCTGACAGTTCATTTGCGAGGCTGTGTGCCATATGTGATACCTCGAGCAAGTCCAGCGTTGAGTAAGCATCGATCACGCGCTGTTTTTCTTCTTTCCGTGAACCCGGTCGCAATAACGCAAACAAGGGATTAGGAGCGAACTGCCTGCGAGGAGCTACGAGAAGGTTCTCGATCACAGTCATATCTCGCCATAACCAAGTATGCTGAAACGTTCTTGTCAATCCGAGACCTTGTATCTGGTCGGGGCGCATGCCAATAGCATCCTGCCCAAGCACCTCGATCCTGCCAGAGCTCTTTTCCAATAGTCCGGAGATGCAATTGAACGTAGTCGTCTTCCCGCACCCGTTAGGGCCGATCAGCCCAACAAGTTCGCCTTCTTCGATCTGAAACGAAATTTCGTCGACAGCCCTTAGCCCGCCATAATCTTTAGTTAAATCTGATACCCGAAGTGCCGGTACTGTCATAATTATTTAGCACTCGCTTCGTCATCCAAGTTTGTGGTCAGGTCAATCGGACGTTTCGGCCTGCTGGGGACTTCAGGCAACAAACCTTTAGGCGACACCAGTAATGCCACTACGATCACAATCCCGATGAGGACCAACTTGAGATGGGGTAAAGACAGCAGGACATTTTCCCGGGGGAAAATCTCAGTAATAGATCGAACCGACCATATAACTCCTCCAACACTTACTACCAACCACGAAAAAGCGGTATCGAGATACGAAGTCATATTGTGCAAGGGCAGGCTTGCCCCACCCCTTGAGACAACCATGACGTTGAACACAAATTCAACGATAACGATCAGGAAAGCGCCGATAATCATCCCTCGATTGTTGCCGCGCCCCCCGACGATGAAAGCAGCCCAGATGAGGAAAGTTGTGCGAACGGGGTTCATGAAATCTGGCCATACATTCGTGTTCAGCCAGGCCCAAAGCGCCCCGGCGAGTGCTGCTACAGCAGCCCCCAGTGCCAGGCTGACAGCCTTGTGAGTCTAAATGTTGTGACCATGATGCTGACTAACTATCTCATCTTCCCGGATCGAACGCAGAATCCTGCCCCAAGGTGATGCAAGAAGGGTATTGAGTAGAAACCAGACCGCGAGCAACAATGCAGTCGTCAGGATAGCGAGAAAGACCACATATGGTGCTGAGACATTCAGGCCAAGGAGACTTCCCATCATTTCAGATGGTCTACCCTCCCACCAGCCTTCCAACGGCCGAGAAAATTGTGATATGCCGATTGCCGACGTAACTGTCCCGGCACGTAGCAATGGCTCAGCCTGAAGCGAAATTCTGAGCATTTCGCCTAGGGCAATTGTCACTATGGCGAAGTAATCCATGCGTAACCTGGCAGTTGGGTAAGCGAGCAACCAGCCTGCCACCGCTGAAACCAGGACAGCAACAATCGTAGCCATCCATGGAGACCATCCATACCCATTCGTCTCTACTGGAGCCGAGAGCAATCCAACAGTCACTGCGCCAATGCCGACGAAGAATATGACGCCAAAATTCGTCATACCAGTTAAGCCAGTATGGAGGTTTAGTGAGAAAGAAGCTAAACCGAATATACCTACCAGCGTAATGATACGTGCGACCTGCATAGTCTTCGTAAGATTGGTAACGCTTGGCAGAAGCCATACTATGCCGACCAGTAGAAGGAAAAGGATGGTGAACGCCACCCATGATCCTTTATTGGTGTTGCGGTCGATCCGTATCCAATTGCTCGGCATGATTCGCAATTCGGACACAAATGCCGGTTTCACTGTACCCGTTGACTTTACTGTTTCGGATAGACGGGCCAGACAACTTCCTGACAGTACCCAGATGGTTGCAATAGCCTTCGCCACTGACTCGATTGCCTCCTCACTCCGTTCGTTAATACGGTCAACATAAACGTGCAACGCAGCCATCATTACTGATACGCGACGGGGTATTCGAAAGATCTCTCGCGTTGGATGGCGAGTCTTGTTTTGTTGGGACAAGCGTCTCTTCCTGAGTCGTTCTATGTTCCAATTGTGAATAGCCGATCCAATGCCACGCGGTGCTAAGAGCAATAATCCGACTAGAAATATAAATGGCATCACTTGAGCAAAGCCGCTGGCGGTAGGACGATCGAGTGCGTTTCCAGCACCGGTTAGCACGGGCTCGGAGGCGGCTCGCAGCAGGCCTATGATAAGCGCACCAATAATCACACCTGGCATGGAGCCGATCGTGCCGAGGACGATAACCGCAAACGCAGGCAATAACAACGAGAGACCGAGTTCAGGATTGACTGGTAGAATTGCCGCGAGTAAGGCACCACCAAAACCAGCAATCCCGGATGAGAGAAAAGCAGTGCTTCCGTGGATACGTTCGACGTGAATTCCACTGGATGCAGCGAGGTTC
>CAZXXH010000108.1:0-5909 GCA_964644645.1 uncultured Dehalococcoidales bacterium | reverse complement strand
TCCAAGGAAAGCGTCTTTTCAACGAAGAACGGGGTTCTTGGACCGCGAGCCCAAAATTTCACCGAAACCCGTTTGGAGGAGTCTTCCACAATTTTGGAGTCCCACGGCAAAGTGCCCAGTTCGGCATGTAAACCAAGATCAGCGCCGGCCACCTCGCTTGGATACCCAGCATGGGGAACTACAGTTTGCCAACCCCCCGCATAAACATCCATCAAAACCCCGACCCCATCCCCAGTGGATGGGATAAATCGTCTAGGATCTCTTACCCCCCAAGGAGAACGCCAAAGGAAATCAACATCAATCGGTTTGTAGACCAAGCTGTATATATCAGCACCCTTATCCGCAAGCACCATGACGCGCAGCATCTCATTCTCAAGGATGATTGTCTTAATCCCGCGGAAAGACCACGAGTCCGAAACCCGACATCCATAGTTACGCTCATTCTGATAGTGCAAATCACGACCTCCGGATGATCATTTGGTGTTCAAGGATTGCTTTGGCATTACACTGTCCGCGGATGTTCATTCCAGTCGCCGTCATCAACCGGACCCAACAAGTATCCGAAAGACATTTTTTTCGGGGGCAAGCATACGCTCGAATCCATCCTGAATAGCTCGCTCCAAAGGGATTTTCGCTGTTATTAGATCGCCTACTTTCATTTTGGCACTACCCATAAGTTGCAGAGCCGTCTCGAAATCTCGTCGGGTCCCTGCAAGCGAGCCAATCACCTCTCGCTCAAAACCAACTATGTCATTGAAGTGGATCTGGGGACGTGCAGAATATATCCCTACCAAGACGACCCTACCCTGCCTCCTGACCGATTGTATTGCCTGAACAGGTGCCTGAGCAGATCCTGATGTCTCCAAAACTATATCTGGCCCTATGCCGTTAGTGAGATCTCGGAGTCGCTCAGATACATCACACTGGCTAGCGTCCACCACTTCATCAGCGCCTAGCAGGCTTGCCAACTTCAGATTACTGTGTTTGAGATCTATGGCAATCACTCTGGCGCCAACACTACTTAATACTTGTAGGGCCAACATGCCGACTGTGCCCACTCCAAGTACAGCCACGGTATCACCGATCCTAGCACCAGAACGGCGGACAGCATGCGTAGCTACAGTGGCGGGCTCCAAGAAAGGAGCTTCTTCGTCGGCAACGGTATCCGGCAAGGTCTGACATAACTCAGCAGGCCAAACAACGAACTCAGCTAGTCCTCCATCGGCTGCCATTCCGGCCACTGCCATATGCGGACATGAGGAAGTCTCACCCTTCAAGCACCAGCAACAGGTCCCACAAGTAGCCACGTCGTATATCGCTACTCGATCTCCTACAGAGAATCCATGAACATCTCGACCGACTTCAACTACCTGTCCAGCTATTTCATGCCCCGGGACTAAAGGCAACATGCGTCCAGTGATGGGATTAGGCTCGTCGTGCTGGATGTACAGGGGGCCGAATTGCCATTCTTCGATATCGGTGGCGCAAATGCCAGTGTAAGTGATCCTAAGCTTGAGATCGGCAGGACCAGGAATTGGCTCATCCCAATCCTGGAGGCGTATGTCCTTCCTGCCGTGATAAACAACCGCTTTCATGGGGAACCTCTCAAGCTAATTACTATAATTATCGCAGCGCGTGATCTGGCCGCATTCTGGCACGGCAGCTACACCGCGGCAAGAGCACATCTCCACTGCAAGCTGCTAAGTTATCGTTACCTCTGTTCCTAGTGATCGAGCGTACCTACAATCACTTACCGATTCACTCAATCGGGAACAACTGTATTGACGTGTCGAAATACCGAGATGTACTATCACCATAGCCATAGATGTTGATGTGAATCCACGAACGATCCCCGTACCCAGATGTACCGTACATTGTCGAGACTTGATGTTGTAAATACATCCGAGCTTTAGTGCACGAACACGATGACCACAGCAACATATAGCAAGATCGAATTGCGTTTGATGGCGCACTTGCTTCGACGTGCCGGCTTTGGAGCGACGCAAGATCAACTCGAAGAATACTGCGCTCTAGGATATGAGGCGACCGTTGACGCTTTGTTAAGTCCGGAGTACGGACAGCCTGAGGACCAAGACCTTATAGACCGATACTTCATAGCATCTGTGGAGGCACGTTCCTGCCAGCACGGGGACCCGCAATGGTCCTGGCGACTGCTCACCAGCAATCAGCAGCTTGAGGAAAAGATCGCCTTGTTTTGGCACGGACTGTTGGCGGTCGGAGGCAGCAAACTCGACCACGGGCACGTGATGTTGAAGGAAATTGACTTGTTCCGCCGTATAGGTCTGTCCAAAGTCAGGGACATATTGATAGGCATCTCTCGAGATCCTGGAATGATGTACTGGCTAGATAACCAAAACAGTCATAAGGAAGCCCCAAACGAAAATTACGGCCGAGAATTACTAGAGCTCTTCTCGATGGGCATCAACGAGGAAGGTGAAGGTGCCTACACAGAGGATGATGTCAAAGCAGCGGCCAGGGCCTTTACGGGCTGGGCTTCCAAACCAACTCCACCACCTTTTTTTCTCGGACCATTCCCAATGGAGTTTCGATTTGACCCAGACGATCACGATGATGGTGAAAAGACGTTTTTGGGTGAAACCGGCAATTTCAATGGCGAGGACGTTATAGACATTATTGTCAGGAATCGGGCGACTGCCCGTTTCTTCGCCAAACGCATCTATCTGTTTTTCGTCTCAGACAAGCCGGATGACGAAGAGATAGAACGCCTCGCCGATATCTTCGAAGAGACCGATGGCAGCATTAGAGCAATGTTAAAAGAGGTGTTCTTGTCCGATCACTTCAAATCGATTGCGGTCAGGTTCCGGAAGGTTAAGAGCCCAGCCGAACTGATATACGGCACTGTGAGGCTAACCGATCGTTGCACTATTCCTGCAATGGACGAAGTGTCCTTAGTAAACTATTCGACTATTATGGGCCAACATCTGCTAAACCCACCCAGTGTCGAGGGTTGGCACGAGGGAGAGGAATGGGTAGACAGTGGATCGCTCATCGAACGTATTAACTTTGCCGCTGAAGAATTAAGTAGGCGTGATGCACCTGGTGTCAGACGGATTATCGAAAGAGTTCAATCATTGTGTAACGAACTACAGCCAGCAACATTCGTGGAGGCCTGCTTAGAGGCAATGGGAATGCTTGACCTGAGCAAATACCCGAAGCAAGTACTTATCGATCATGTCGCGTCTAGCGGTCCAGTTGTGACTGGAGATCAAGATTTCGAAGATCGGGCAATCGAAATGCTTCGATTAATCGTATCAACACCCGACTATCAGTATTGTTGACCCAATTTCAAATTTATGCTCAAGCACTGCCAGGAGAGGTAGTATGGCCAAAACTCCAGGTAACGGACACCAGCCAAAAAATCTGGTCGTAGTTCAACTGTCGGGTGGAAATGACTATCTGAACACCCTAGTGCCCTACCAGGATGGTCACTATTATGACTTCCGCCCCGCCATGGGCCTCAGCGGCGACGCCGTTATACCGATAGACGATCGCGTGGCGTTTAACGCCCACATGGCCCCAGTGAAACATCTTTTTGATCGCGGCCAGATGGCCGTGATCATGGGTATTGGGTACCCCGAGCCAAACCGCTCCCATTTCCGGTCTATGGACATATGGCACACAGCCGAACCATTCACCAGTTCTTCCGAGGGTTGGTTGGGGAGAACGGCTAAGGCAATTGACCCGGGTGGCACAAATCCAATAACGGCAGTTAACTTCGGACGCGGCCTCCCAAGAGCGTTGGCCCTGCCAGGAGTGCCAGTTGCATCAGTTGGAGCTCTTGAGTCCTATGGACTGTTCACTGGACTTGCCGGATCCCAAAACAGAGACGCACTGCTAGACACCGTAAGCAGAATCTATCAGCCTATGAACGCGGAAGGTATGCCATCTAGACGCATGTTCGAAACTGGGCGTGGAGCCCTTGATGGGGCTGATCTACTACGCGGGGCGCCTAAATCATACTCTTCTCGCGTGGAGTATCCGCAAGACAACCCAATAGCGCAAAGCCTCAAAGGTATCTCCCAAGTAACTTCTGCAGATTTGGGAACGCGCAGCTTCTACGCACATCATGGTAGTTTCGACACCCATACTGACGAGTTAACGAACCACGCTCTGCTGTGGGACCAGCTATCCGTGGCCATTGACTGTTTCTGGACTGACATGGACGAACAAGGTGCGTCCGCTGATACCGTTATGTGGGTGTTTTCTGAGTTCGGTCGTCGCATAGCCGATAATGGAACCGGCACCGATCATGGATCTGGTGGTCTCGCGTTCGTAATTGGCCCCTCGGTGAACGGCGGCCTTTACGGAGAATCTCCCAATCTGGCACCATCGGAACACATGGAGGGGGAAGTTCACTTCAACACGGATTTCCGGGACCTTAACTCGAGGATCTTAGAAGGTTTCATGGACATCGACTCAGAACCGATTTTGAAAGGCTCCTATAACCAACTCGACCTAGTGCGATCATAGGTAGAGGTCCGCTGTTGACAGAACATTTCGAATATAGCCACACCATCGGAATCGCCTCTTTCAACGGGCGTGGCTTCATGAATCCAGTGGACGTCCGTTTCAGTAACGCTGATCTGATTTTTGTTTTGAGCCGCTCGAATGCAAGCAACAAAAACGTGCGGGTTAGCGTTCAAACACTCGACTCGGAATACCTGTACGAGTTTGCTCGATGGGGCACAGATCCTGGTTTGACAATCCAGCCCACTGCAATCGCAATTGACAGGGAAGATCGCGTCTACATCACCGATGAATTCATGAATAATGTTTCGATATTCGATGTTGAGGGTACTTTTATCAAACGCTGGGGCAGATTCGGAACTGAACCAGGCCTCTTCAACAGGCCCTCTGGTATCGCTATAGACTCAGATCAAAACGTGTTCGTTGTAGATCATCTCAACTCACGAATCCAAAAACTTACCAAAGATGGGGAATTCATTTCATCGTTCGGCTCTAAAGGAACAAATCTTGGCGAATTGAACTACCCATGGGGCATTGCGATAGACTCAAACGACACCGTCTGGATAGCCGATTGGCGGAATGATCGGATCCAATCCTTTACACATAACGGCGAGTCCGTTTCAGCCATCGGCTCGAGTGGCAAAGACGACGGTCAGTTCGATCGGCCATCGGGGGTGCACGTAGATGCTGGAGGCAACGTTTACGTCGCCGATTGGCGTAACGACCGAGTACAGATGTTCTCATCCGCTGGAGCACACCTAGCAACGCTTAACGGTGACGCCACACTTTCGCGGTGGGGCCAAGAATTTATCGACGTCAACCCTGAACAGGCAGGTTCGCGCGACGCCGCTGGCCTTTTCGAAATGGAAAAACGATTCTGGCGCCCATCGGCTGATGAAACAAGCGATGACGGCCTAGTGTTGGTCGCCGATAGCTGCCGTCACAGGATTCAAATTTACCGGCATGTGCCTACACCTATCGAAGTCTAGTGTCGGGACGGGTCATACAAATGACCGGCACATCCCGCAAAGAATTATCTGATTTCCGGCCGAGGTGTTACGTTGCCAACGCGCGAAATTCGTTCAACGCCTGTGTTGTTTTCGTATGCTACAGCACGCATCACGGCAACTCGCCGTTCACCGGGTGCTAAAAGTAGTGCAGTGCGCTCCTCGGACCCAGGCCAAGGTACACCACTCGGTAAAGAACTGAATGGTTCAAGCCCAACGTTATACGTACGTCGGTACATCGGGTATCCACTACTACCTCCGAAAATTT
The DNA here is from genome assembly GCA_964644645.1 of uncultured Dehalococcoidales bacterium. Lineage (GTDB taxonomy): Bacteria > Chloroflexota > Dehalococcoidia > Lucifugimonadales > Lucifugimonadaceae > CAZXXH01. The sequence continues at coordinate 125 of CAZXXH010000108.1, read as the reverse complement.
GCCAGTACCATATGTAGCGGAATATCTCTTGAGGGAAAGAAAATCCCAGGCCTACGCCCCGGATTAGGGCAGTAACAGAAAACCAGCCACCGGCCAGATCATGCAAGACCGTCAGATCTTGTACG
>CAZXXH010000107.1:4778-5918 GCA_964644645.1 uncultured Dehalococcoidales bacterium | reverse complement strand
AATCATAATGGGAAACCTGTATTCGTCATACTTCAAATCGTACACAATCCCCACGTCGTGTCAGATCTCGAACAGAAGGGTGCTATAACCGTTGAGCGTGTGGAGGAAATCCCCGAAGGCTCTGTGGTCGTCTTTTCTGCCCATGGGTCGGCTCCGTCGGACTATGAAATTGCGCGTAAAAATAAACTTCGGATAATCGACGCGACCTGTCCACTTGTCACGAAGGTACATAACGAAGCAAAAAAATATCACCGTGAAGGTAGGCACGTAATTTTGGTAGGCCATCGCGGCCATCAAGAGGTGATAGGCACAATGGGACAAGCTCCAATGTTAGTAATGGACGAACAAGAAAACCAAGAAATACCTCCATGGGATGATGAAAAAGGGGTTACAGTGCTTACCCAAACAACCCTGAGTGTGAACGATACTGCCAAGGCTATTGATGATATCCGTGCAGTGCATCCAGAGGCGATTGTTCGGAACGATATTTGCTATGCCACGACAAACCGTCAACGGGCTGCTATGGAAATTGCCAAGTTGACCCAGTTAGTGTTGGTGATAGGGGCCCAAAATAGTTCTAATTGTCAGCGCCTCAGAGAAGTTTCAGAAGCTGAAGGCACCCCGTCTTTCCTGATAACCGGTCCAGAAGAACTGGAATGGTCATGGTTCAACGGGATTGATCGGGTCGGTATCACATCGGGTGCCTCTACGCCTGAAACAGCGGTTACTTGCGTAATCGATGCACTATCTCCCAGCCGAGTAATCAATGTGGGGCATGTAGAGGAGAACATAACTTTCAACTTACCGAGCTCCTTGAGATCCTGAGGTTCAGACTGGCTACGTAGAATCTTTTCTTACCGATACAGTGCTCGGGTTAAACCTTATCGGACTAGTCCGCGCCACCGTATACCAGCGAACGCAGTCTAAACGAGGCCAAGAATCGCGTTAAGCGTTATTGCGGTATGCACCCCGATTGTTTCTGCAATAAACCCTCCACATAAAAGTCCAATCGGGAGCCCATAAATAGCCATGCCACGATATCCGATCACCCGACCGATGTACTCGGCAGACGTGACACGCAAAATCAGTGAGTGCATAAAAACCATGCAGAAACTTGTACAGAACCCTACGGCTAGAAGA
>CAZXXH010000107.1:605-4768 GCA_964644645.1 uncultured Dehalococcoidales bacterium | reverse complement strand
AGCCAGCGCATAGCCATCTACAAAGACTAGGACCAGTAACAATAAATACCAGCAACCGATGGACGTAAGCAAAATGCGACCTGACTTAGACGTTGGGTTATTCCATGCCAATAAAAGCGCTGCAGCTAATGCTCCAATCGCGATTGACGCGGCGATTATGGCTAAACCAAGTGGCCCAGCGTCATAGAGGTCACGAGCAATCACTGGCAAGAGACCCGTGGTAAACGGGAACGCTGTCATATTCACCAAAAATGCTAGAAATAAAATTCCTGGAATCTGGTCGTGTCGCCATACGTAGGTTGCACCTTGTTTCATACCGCTAATTAGCCCGAGTTCGAGCGGATGCCTGGTTCGTTCCAATGTGATGCGGTAAGTAAGTATCGTACCAATCAGGTGGAGTACGGCGATAACCGCGTAAGACGGGATGAGTCCAGCTGTTTGTAATAAACGCCCCCCCACGATTGCTGCTCCGATGTGGGCAACGTTTTTTGTTATACGAGATAGGCCGATTGCGTTACTTAACCACGGTCTCGGAACGATTTCAGCGACCATACTTTGACTAGTTACACCATCGAATATCCGTAAGGATCCGGACAACATAATGACCACAAAAATGTGCCATAGTTGAATTGAATCAAGCAGTGAAACAGCTAGAACCACAATTGCTATTGTTGACAATGCGACCCGGATAACAAACAAAATCCAACTGCGGTTGAATTTATCCCCCATCAAACCATAAAGCGGAGCCAGTAAAGTACCAAAATAACGAAGGCCGCCCATCAACCCCACATAAAATGGAGAGCCTGATTCAACCAATACGAACCACCCCAACACAAGAAATTCGATTTCTAGAGACCAGCCTACAATTCCTTCAGAGCTGCAGAGAAATCGGTAATTGCGATAGCGAAATGATTGAACAATAGAAGTCAATGTATAACTGGTGATATCCCCTTATTCCGACTCAACATGCCGTCCTGATAGGTTTTTTCTCGTGTCATATCTACTTAGATTGCATCTAGCACAATCGGCTACGTTTAAGGGATTTAACCGGCGAAGTGGACTGTACGGGTATTGTTCGCAAAGTTTCGCTCACCTCCCATAGCGAACCTAGTCCACTAAAGCTCCTCCATTAACATTGATCGCTTGACCCGAAATTTCAGATGCGTCGTCGGAAGCTAAGAAAGCAACTACCTTACCTACATCTTCTGGCGTCTGCTCCCTCTGCAATAACATGCGATCTTGGATAGTCCGGTCAAAGATTTCCCTCGGAGTGCATTCAGCCAGGTCCGGGTTTGTTTTTTTCATATTTTGCGCGATGTTCTGCCACATCGAGGTCCACAACATACCGGGGCAGACTGCGTTCACGTTCACGTTGTATGGACCCAACATTGTGGCAAGCAAATGGGTCCACTGTAGGGTTGCGGCCGTAGAGACTTGGTAGGGGATCAATGCCTCTCCAAACTTTCCAGGTCCTCGCGGTTTTCGCCCACCGTGAGAGGCTATATTGACAATCTTTCCATAACGTCGAGATTTCATATGAGGGCTTATTGCATCGGCTGTGTTAACCATACCCTTAACATTAACGTTGTACGTTAGTTCCCAATCCGCATCTATGTAGGTTGTTCTTTCGTGGTAGTCGCCCGCAGCTAGTACTCCTGCATTAGCCACGCAAATATCTATTTGGCCCGTGAATTTTATGGCTGCGTGAACTGCTTCTGCCATAGATGCAATTTTCGTGACATCACCCCCGGTGGCAAATGCTTTGTTACCAAGATCGTGTATGCGAGTTGCGGCTAAATGCGCGGCATTTTTATCTATGTCGGATAAGACTACAGTGGCTCCTCGCTGTCCAAACACTTTTGCAATGCCCGCTGAAATACCCAGCCCCGCCCCCGTGCCCACCCGAATCGGCCATCCCGGTGCATACGTAATAAATGCTGTTATCCCTGCGAGCTGTTCACCCATGAGCGGTTCGACCCGAGTCGTATTTTTTTCGTTGATGGTTGACATATGATTCGCCCGATTGATCTTGCTAATTTGGGATTTGGATCAAGCTCGAAAACCTAACTTACACGGTCGGGGGGGTGAGGTACAGGGGCAATAACGATCCATGTGGCGGTACACTGTTTGTGACCATTCAGCGCGGTGTCTGATAGGTCCAACGACAAACTCAGTCCACTGACTACAACCGGGGGTCCGTTTACGTGAAGCGTCAATCCAATAACCCTAAACTCGAAACTCTGGTTTCGCTGGCTTAAAGAAGAGGCTTTATCTTCCCAAGTAGTGAAATATATGGAGGAGTCGGCAGCATCTACGATTATGGACCAGTAGGGGTTGAACTAAAACGGAATATTCGTGAAATGTGGTGGCAGGCCATGGTGAGCGATCGTGACGATGTCGTCGGGATCGAAACGTCTATCATCATGCACCCAGAAGTCTGGGTCTCTAGTGGCCATGTTGATGGATTTTCGGATCCCTTGTCAGAGTGTTTAAGCTGCCATCGGCGATACCGTGATGATGAAATTGAAGGCAAGGAGTGCCCGGAATGCGGAGCAGGACTTACTGATCCACGCCAATTCAATTTAATGTTCAACACCTTCATGGGCCCAGTTCAAGAAGATGCTGCAAGAGTTTATCTTAGACCAGAAACTGCACAAGGTATTTTTGTGAACTTTGAAAACGTGCTTAACACCGCCCGGCGAAAATTGCCATTCGGTATAGCCCAAATAGGTAAATCATTCAGGAACGAAATATCACCCGGAAATTTTATTTTCCGAATGAGAGAATTTGAACAGATGGAGATGGAGTACTTTTGCAAACCGGCAGAAGCTGACGACACCTTCCAAAAATGGGTTGATCTCAGTATGGAGTGGTTCACCCACTTCGGGATACGATCACAGAACCTGCGGTTACGAGAACACTCTGTTGACGAAAGACCCCATTATGCGGTGGCAGCGACAGATATTGAGTATAAATTTCCTTGGGGATGGGGCGAACTCGAAACTATCAACAACCGGTCAGATTATGACCTGCGGAAACACATGAAAGGAAGCGGTCGGGATCTCACATATTTTGATGATGTTATTGAGGAACGTTACGTACCTTATGTGATTGAACCGGCTTTTGGAGTTGATCGTTCATTGCTCGCGTACTTAGCGGATGCATACGACGAAGAAGAAATTCGCGGACAAAATCGGACAGTTTTGCGATTCCATCCAAAGATTGCGCCAAACACGGTAGCTGTATTGCCGCTTAGCAGAAACGAGTCATTGATCCCGACGGCGCGACGCATATTTGAACAAATCAAGACGCAATTCGCTGTTCAATATGATGACTCACAAAGCATAGGACGACGATACCGTAGACAAGACGAAATCGGAACTCCTTTGTGTGTTACCGTGGACTTTGACACCGTAAACGCGGATCAAAGTGTGACCATTCGAAATCGTGACACTATGGGCCAGATTAGGGTCCCAATTACAGCTTTGAACGCAGCGCTTTCCGACGAACTGGCAGCGCTAACCGCTTCGTTATCGGATGAATAGTTGCTTTAACCAACACTGCGAAAAAAACACGTGGTATTCCCCCGGCGGCTACCATTTGTGGGGTGCGCACCGAGGTGAACGCCTTAGAAACCCGCAGGGTTCTATCGGATTGTGGCTTTGTTACTAGATTCTGGAACTGCGTGCTAACGTCGATGTGTTACTTGAAGCTTTTACTTGCCCGGTGTCCGGCTCTTCTCATCGCGTGGTTTGCATTAATGGCAACGTCGTGTGCGGAGAATGAGTCTATTAGACTAATTCGAACAGACACAACATTCGATGCCGCTCCCGAGTTTGTAGGAGAGTCATTTAGGCATGGCGAAATTGCTCTGCCCGACTTAAGAGGACACCCCGTAGTAATCAATTTCTGGTTTCCATCATGTCCTCCGTGCCGAGCCGAACTTGTTGAATTAGAGAAGGCTTACAAACAATTTGGTGCCACTGATGTGGAGTTCATTGGTGTACAGCAGTTGGGCCTAGATAGTACTGCTGACGGACAGCGGTTTTTGGAAAAACTTGGTATCACCTTTCCAAATATTCCAGACATCTATAACACTATTCAGCACGACTACAACGTGGTCTACTATCCGACCACCTTTTTTATAGATGTTAATCACAACG
>CAZXXH010000107.1:0-595 GCA_964644645.1 uncultured Dehalococcoidales bacterium | reverse complement strand
ACGTCACCCGAAAGTGGGTGGGGAAGATTGAACGTAAACCCCTTGTGGAAATCCTAAGTCAGTTAACAACGTCCTCTCCAACACAAAACTCGGAGTACGACAACAAATTGGTTGATCGCTAACCGGCGAGTCGCTCGTTCAAATGGTCAAATTTACATACACTAAACGTTCGTATACACACACACACCGTACGTCCGTGCGAAATATTTGTTGATTAATGATCGTTAGCTAGGGATTACTTCATTTGGATGCGTCTGAGATTTTTTTTGTCGTTGTCAGATGGGTCCACGCGATTGCTGCCGTAACATGGGTGGGCGGTTCAATTTTTTTTGCGATCGTCATCCGTCCCATAAATATCTCGCATCCAGAAATAATGGCAAAATTGATGGTTCCTTTATCGTCGCTCTACCGAGACCTTGTCGATTTATCAATCATCGCGCTAATTGTTTCTGGATTGATCTTAACCGTTAATCGGTTGACCGATGAACGAACAACTGCTAGCTATGGGATTGTATTAGGGCTGAAGATTCTTGTAGCGCTGTTCATGTTCTATTTGGTTTGGGAACTTAGACGTTCTGGCTACCAACCACGGCCG
>CAZXXH010000106.1:4318-5976 GCA_964644645.1 uncultured Dehalococcoidales bacterium | reverse complement strand
GGATATGATTTCAGCAGCATCCCCCCCCGTATAGCCGCCACTGACTCCATAAACTCATATGGCTCAACTGACAGTTGGTACCTTGAACACCTCGTTTTAACTACTCCTAAACCGTTGAGCGATTTGGATGCTGGTGTCTACGCCTGTATCCTGCATGATGCGCCCGTAGCTCAGCGGATAGAGCACTGGGCTTCGAACCCAGGGGTCGGGAGTTCGAATCTCCCCGGGCGTGCCAACTAAATTTGTGTGCAGGTACAACATACAAAACGAGTCCGATATTCACCAACATTACAATCATAGCGCTAGGACGCTTACCTTCCAGAGGTCGCAGGCGGCCAGCAATTATTTGGCCCACCTCACTCGAAGTGGAGAGAGAATGTTGTTAGAACCGAAAGATGTAATTTAGGTTTTTACCGTCCAAACTTGGTTATCACTTCTCGTTCGGTTATGTATGGGCACAGTTGGTGCAATTCATGATGCCTAGAACAGAATTCAGCGGACAGTGATTCATTGTGGCGAATCTAAAATGCTTAAATCATGAGGATCATGGATCCGAGACGGAATCCATGAAGCCCGGTTTGAAAACCTACATGTAGATGCTAACGGCGTTGTTAGTGATTCGAGCTAGTGATCAGATACAGAAGAGGAGATTGATGGGAGTGAACTCGATTGACCCGATCAAATTCGAGGTTATCAAGAACGGTTTCGATACGTTGGTAGACCAGATGGCTATCACGGTGATGCGGTCTGCCCATTCTCCGACCATCAAGGACGCTATGGATTATTCGACCGCGTTTTGTGACCGCCTAGGGCGGGTCGTTGCTCAGGGGCTCAACATTCCTCTTCATCTCGGATCATTCCCGGATGTTCTCGCTAACTTGCTGCAACAATACGAAGGTAACGTTTCAGAGGATGACATATTCATTTTGAACGATCCCTATAGTGCGGGTGGTATTCATCTTCCCGATATATACATCATTAAGCCGGTTTTTGTTTTGGGGAAGTTGGAAGGTTTTGCTGCGACCGTTGGCCATCACGCTGATGTGGGTGGCATAGTTCCTGGCAGCAACTCGACTCATTCTACGGAAATTTACCAAGAAGGCTTGCGTATTCCTCTGCTCAAGCTGTTTGAGCAAGGTACCGTGAATAGCGCTATATTCTCGCTCATCGAGAACAATGTGCGACTTCCGGAAGCGGTGTTGGGTGATTTGCGGGCACAACTGGGAGCGGTGACAATCGGTGAGAGGGGTTTCATTGACATGGCTCGCCGATACGGCTCCTCTACATTACGTAGTTACACCCAAGAGATATTGAACTATGCCGAACGAGTAGCTCGGGCTGAGATCCAAGACCTAACGGATGGGAGATATGAATTCACCAGCCATATTGAAGTAGACCACATCGACGAAAATCCAGTGCGGGTACATGTGACACTCACTATTGATGGAGATGAAGCGCTCGTTGATTTTGCAGGATCTACTAATCAGGTTCCTGCAGGGATCAACTCTCCTCTGCCTTTTTCCAAGGCAGCCGCTTATGTTGCCATACGCATGATGTTCCGCCATCCGATTCCTAACTGTGAGGGTTTTTACCGTCCGATCTCTGTATCCGCTCCGGTATCCTCCATACTGAACCCAAGTCTTCCAGCACCCTGTGGG
>CAZXXH010000106.1:0-4308 GCA_964644645.1 uncultured Dehalococcoidales bacterium | reverse complement strand
TATATCGATTGGCGGTCGCGATAAGCACGGCACTCCATTCGCGTTCGCAGATTGGATATGTGGTTCACGAGGCGCTAGACCTGATGGCGATGGGCCTGAGGGCGTGGTTCACCCGGGAGCCAACATGACGAACACCCCGGTAGAAATAGCTGAACTGGGGTCCCCCGTGATGATAGAAAAATATGAGATGGTGCCCGACTCTGGGGGAGCTGGCACGTGCAGGGGGGCACTTGCGCAAGTGAGGAACATACGGTGTCTAGCGGATGAAGCCACACTTCAGGTACGGTCGGATAAGCGACAATATCCACCATTTGGGCTCAGTGGAGGTAAACCCGGGACATCCTCAACGAATGTTCTAACTCCCGGACCGCAAGCAGAACTGCTACCCACACTTGCAGTTCGCTCCATTCGGCGCGGGGATGTCTTCAGCCACCGGCTAGCGGGAGGAGGAGGGTGGGGTGATCCGCTCGATCGCGACCCTGAGTTGGTACGTATAGACGTGTGGAACGAAAAGATAAGCTCAGAATATGCTTACAGTGAATACGGGGTTGTTATGAATAATCGACCGTTCCAAGTTGACTTGGGACGCACGAAACGCCTGCGACAGGATATGAAAAAGATACGTGGCACCGAAGCCTGACTGAAGTTACAGAGGCTTACGATAACTTCGGTTGGATTGGCAGGTGATGAGGCTACTCTACTTGGATTCATTGGGAATTACGGGCAATATGATGTAAGACGGGTTGGTTCGATCGTGTAACACAGTCTGGTAGGCTACTTGAACATCCGCGTCCATCCCTTGCTCATGCCCAGTATTCGGATTTCTATCCCACAGTGGAAAGCCACTGCTGGTGATGTGAACGCAAATCGAGTGTCCTTTCTTGAACACGTTACTTGTAGGCTGTAGGTCTATGGTGTACTCATAGGTTTGCTCAGGCTCCAGAAGTTTTGGAGGTTCGTAGATCGACTCGCGGAACCTCGCCCTTATGATCCCATCCGTTAAGTTATAGGCTGTTCCATCTGGATACACGTCTATGAGTCTGGCAATGAAGTCGGTGTCTGGTGCTGAGGAGGCTGCGAACAACTTCACGGTCACGGGCCCAGTCACCTCAAGATTAGTTGGTAGCGCTGGCGTTTCAAATACCAGCACGTCCTCTCGGTCCCAGTTTGGGCGTTGATCGATAGCGCCGACGCGGATTACGTCGGGATGATCCGATGGACCGGAGTGGTTGCCGCCCAAGGTCAGGACGGGATCGTCAGGATCATAAGTGTACTTGTTTGGCGGTTCATCGATTGGTACTTCTGTATCGAGCCAACCATGACGTGCGCCGTTGCTATGGAAAAAATATTTAGTGAATTGAGTCTGGGTAAGTGGCCATTCCTGTTCTTGACGCCACGTGTTCGCCCCCATAACGAAGATCGTTACTGGTGGTTCATCACTAATGCCATTATTGATACCTCGCAGCACATAGTCTAGCCAGCGAATCGCAAGCTGGAGTCGTGGTTTCGATGGTTCGGAGCCGAAATCTCGGTCGCCCACAACCAACCCTGGGTGATCCGTAGCGTCTACATGGATCCTGATTTCATCGGTTGCAGCAATTTCTGTGAGACGTTGAAAAGCACGAAAACTTGCTCCGGGGTAGTTGTCGTACCAGCCACCCTGTATGTAAACCGGGATACGAATTTTCGAAATCTTGTGAAACGTGGTGATTTCGTTCCAATATGCGTCGTAACTGGAATGGCTGACGTATTCCCGCCATAACCGGTTCTTGTGACCTACCACTGCTTCATCCAACGTGATGAGAGGGAGATGCCTGTAAAATTTCCACCACCCACCGAATTCGGAGACCTTTTTAGTCGCGTCTGGCGATACCACGGTTCTATATATGCGCCGGGCTGTGTGCGAAAGCTGGAGGGCACCGTGGTCTCTGTACATTCGTTCCCACGGATCGGTGTTGATTACCTGCGGTACGATCGCCTTCAGGTTCGGGTGTTGCTCCGGAGCAACGAGCCACTGCGTCGCACCCTGAAAAGACGACCCGTACATTGCGATATCACCGTTGCACCAAGGCTGTGATTTTATCCAATCAAGGCAGTCGTACCCGTCCTCCCGGTCTGATCGGAACATTCCGCCCTCTAAGTTGCCGCGGCACTGTTGTCCGACGTATGCATATCCGGCAGAGACGAATGACTCGGCATTGACGATCTTGCCAGTCGAGTATCCTCGTTCTAGGACAACGGGGAACCTGCCAGTGTCAGACGGTTTCCAGACCCGAGTTGCAAGTAGGGTGCCGTCCCGCATTGGAACGCTCAACTTGTCTTCAAAGTACATTGCCACCTCATTGATATTCGGTTCACTGGTTACGGATCTTGTCTGGATTCAGCCACCAATAATCTTCCCTGCGCGACTGATAAGTATGCTCTAAAAGCGCCCAGTTTAGCGTGATAGTTTGATTGTAATTTGTTCATCCTATCGTTTGGCGTACGGTTTCGAAGTGTCGTCTTTGAACCTCGACGCCGTACTTAAGCAAACTGCCTATACTCATGAATAGATAACCTTTATCGATCCATCGAATACAATCATTGAACCCCGCGAATGTCGTACCGGCAATTTTCCCAGTACCCTCCAATTTGCGTGGCAATTCCTCCATGATCGATTGCACTTTTGGGTGGTGGAGTTGTGTTGGGACACCCAAGGACGCAGCCAAGTCAGCAGGGCCTACCAGCAGCACGTCGAAATCCTCAACTGCAATGATTTCATCGACGTTTTCCCATGCCTCCAGACTTTCCATCTGTAGGATCAGAAGGGTCTCATCGTTGGCCTTAAGTACGATTTCATTTGGATCGATACCGGCCAGACTGGCGAAAAATGGGGCTATGCCACGCTCGCCCACAGGCGGGTAGTGGGAGTATTTGACTGCGTCTAGCGCCGCTTGGGCGGTATTGACTTGTGGGATCATAACGCCGACTGCACCGACGTCGTATGCCTTCTTGATGTCACCAGGGTCGTTCCAGGGGACTCTTATAACACCGGCAACCCCGGCTTGTCTGGCCTGGACACAGATGGTACCTATCGATTCTGTTCCCCACGGGTGGTGTTCCTGATCTATCCAGACCCAGTCGGGGGTTGCGGAGAAGATAGCAGCGGCCACGTGTGGCTCCCGAGTGAACAATGATGTTCCTAAAATAGGCTTGCCGGCAGCAATTTTTTCTTTGATAGGGTTCGGGTACATATGTATTCCTTACTGGCGTCTGCCAAGATTATTTAACCAAATCAGTGTTTCCTGTGCTATTTGTACGAGCTTGTCCCCTAAGTTGGAAGTCCTAATTCTGACTCCAAATGATTCGAATCTTCTACCCACATAGAAAATAGGTCTATATACGACTGAGGCATTACGGATTTTCTGCTAACTTCGTTTTACGGTACGGTAGAGCTCCTAAGTCTATGAAATTCCCAGATGATGATTGAACAGTTAGCCACATTTTCTGCCAGCGAATTGCTGGCCTACATCGCCAAACGACAGGTTTCGCCTATAGAAATCGTTGAATTATTTTACCGCCGGATTGAAGCGGTCAACCCAAAGTTAAACGCTTACTTATCACTTAACTACGATTCAGCCATCGATGCCGCAAAAGTAGCAGAGTCCGACTTAAACGCCCAGCACCAGATTGGCCCTTTGCATGGGTTGCCGATAGCGTTCAAGGATACTCAAAATACAGGCGGAATACGGACCACTATGGGTTCGTTGGTATTCCACGATAATGTCCCTGAACGAGATGCAGCAATAGTTGAAAAGCTGAACGCTGCAGGCGCCATAATACTCGGGAAGACTAATGTACCCGAATTCGGCATCGTAGGCACATGCGAGAACCGCTTGGGTGGACCAGGGCGGAATCCGTGGAACGTAGACCGGACGCCTGGAGGGTCCAGTGGCGGAGCGGCCGCTGCAGTGGCGGCGTATTTGTGTCCGGTCGCAACTGGAAGCGATGGCGGAGGGTCCATTCGTATACCGTCTAATTTCTGTGGGGTCTATGGCATTAAACCTACGCAGGGTAGGGTGTCGGCTTACACCGGAGCAACTAGTCCAACATGGTGAGGCGATTGGCCCATTAAGTTGGCAACGTAGGGCTTGTCCGAGTCGATTGATAGTCGACCCTCCGGTTAGGGGTATCGTGCCTGACCAGCCGCCGGCTCCGTATATGAACACGAAAAAAAAATGCCAGCATGGTTTACCTGCACGTTCTGTGATTCAGCCTGCTCTTCGGTATACGGGTCAATTGGGGCGGCTTAGCTTCTTGGCACGAACT
>CAZXXH010000105.1:5987-6216 GCA_964644645.1 uncultured Dehalococcoidales bacterium | reverse complement strand
AAATTACTGGCGTCTGATTTGGGAGGCCAATCGGTGCCGATCCCGACCGATCATCGAGATGCTTATCACGCATCGGCCGTAATGAGTTCAGGGCTCCTATCGGCATGGTTGGGGGTTGCCGCTGACATGTGGTCTCTATTCGGCTACGAGCGGCATCAGGCACTTCAGGCTCTGCGCCCGCTCATTACATCTACAGCTCAGGCTGGTCTTAGTCGTGGCGTGCCAGCAT
>CAZXXH010000105.1:0-5933 GCA_964644645.1 uncultured Dehalococcoidales bacterium | reverse complement strand
CTAGCGACAATTAAGGTGGCAGCAGAGCAAGGCAGCTTGGGAGAGGATTCACAGCGTGAGATCGAGATTATTTTAAATAAAGTACTCAAAACAAGTTCTGGAGATCAGAAATCCTAAGCTGGGGGTCGACTGTGCGATTCACGACACACAAAGTTAAGAAGATGAAGAATCGGGGAGAACCCATAGTCGTAGTAACGGCATATGACGCCACGACGGCCGCTATAGTTGAACGCTCAGGAATTCCATTAATCCTGGTGGGAGATAGTCTGGGTAATGTCTTGCTCGGATACGAATCGACGGTACCGGTATCAATGGACGACATGGTTCGCGCGACATGTACTAATTATCTCTGACATGCCGTTCATGGCATACCAAGCTAATATTGAGCTAGCCATGTGGAACGCCGGCCGCCTTCTCAAAGAAGGCGGTGCCCAAGCAGTGAAGCTGGAAGGTGGCCGTAATGTGGCACCAACGGTTCGAAAATTGACTGACGCAGGAATTCCGGTCATGGGCCACCTTGGTTTAACCCCGCAGTCAATCCATCAAGTCGGAGGCTATCGAGTGCAGGGCAGAAAAGAAAAAGAAGCCTCCAAATTACGAGCGGACGCTGTGGCGCTCGAGGCAGCAGGAGCGTTTTCAGTTGTCCTGGAACTAGTACCGTCAGAAGTTGCACTGTCCATCACGGAGAAATTATCTATTCCGACCATTGGGATCGGAGCCGGGATCAACTGTGACGGCCAAGTACAGGTAATCCACGATATTTTGGGTTTACAACCAGAATTCAATCCACGACACACTCGTCGGTATGCTGATCTGGGTCATCAGATGCAAAACGCTTTGGAACAGTATGCGTCCGACGTACGGCTAGGCACGTTCCCAACGGACGCTGAATCTTTCTCTCTCAGCAACGAATCACACCTAAAAGACCCATCGGAGAATATGTAGTCAAAATAGGCTGTTCAGATCATTACATACCATCACCAAAATGAATCTTATCAACTCAGCTCACGACGCGTGATCTATAGACGTCAAAGTAATAATGAAAATCATAAAATCCGCCAGTAACATGAGAGCTGCACGGTGCCAGTTAACCTCTCCGGTTGCCCTTGTTCCTACGCTGGGAGCATTACATAGCGGACACGAGGCTTTGTTGAGCCGTGCCAAAACTCAGGCAGGTTCACTGGTAGCTTCGTTATTTATTAACCCGACTCAGTTCGGGCCTGGTGAAGATTATGAAAACTACCCCGCTGATAGGGAGTACGACCTTTCGTTTCTCAAAAAACACGGTTCAGATATCGTATTCGCACCAGATGTTGATGAGATGTACCAAATCGGCGAATCTACACGGGTTAACCCTGGACCAATAGCTGATGTCCTTGAAGGAAAATACCGGCCTGGCCACTTACTCGGAGTTGCGACGATCGTCTCAAAATTGTTTGCCATAGTCCGCCCAGATACAGCCTTTTTCGGCGAGAAGGACGCCCAGCAACTGGTGATAGTAAAGCAAATTGCTAGGGACTTAGGATTCGGTGTGAAGGTGATACCCGTCGCAACGATTCGTGAATCAGATGGTTTGGCCATAAGCAGCCGCAACCAGTATCTTGGCTCCGAGGATAGGAAGGCAGCAGCGGTTTTATTTGCCGCCCTCAGTGAAGCTCGCAGCTTGTGGGAATCAGGAAAGCATGAACCCGAAATACTTCGACAGCGAGTCCGGAAGGTAATAGCTGCCGAATCAAGAGCTAAACTGGAATATGTTAGTGTGTCAGACCCGATATCACTACAAGAAATAGACCATGTCCAGAAATCGGTGCTGATTTCACTAGCGGCCTATCTCGGACCCACACGACTCATAGATAACTTAACCCTCAAATCCTAACGTTACTCGTCGACCTATGGCTAACCACTAAATGTTCCATTTGACGCGGATTTGTCCGATAGCGAAAATCGGATGCTACCGTGTAGTCTGCTAACGACGACGCGTCAATCAATTCAACGGTCTTTTATAGACCAAACAAGGAGAGAATCTTGATTTACGAGTTGCGTATTTACGAATGTTTCAGCGGTCGCCTAGAAGCTCTCCACAATCGATTCCGGGACCACACGTTAAACCTGTTCGAGAAACATGGAATGAAGAACGTGGGATACTGGACATACACAGTAGGGCCTTCTCGTAATGAGTTAGTCTACTTGCTCTCGTATCCAGACTTAAACGCAAGAATGGAGTCATGGAACTCCTTCACGAATGACCCAGCATGGCAGAAAGCAAGAGAGGAATCTGAGCGGGAAGGTTTGATCGTCAAGGACTCACGAAATAGTATCCTGACGCCTACACCGTACTCGCCGCTCCAGTAATGTATAAACCTTGTAAGCATCCGTGTGTGATTTGTAGGAGTGCTCGATGCGTCACTTCCTGTCGTTCGTAGACCTGTCACCTAACGAACTAGAATCGGTTTTGGACCGTGCTGCCTCATTAAAAGCGGGGGCAACATCAGATGCTATGTTGGATCGCATCGCGGTCATGCTTTTCGAGAAACCCTCACTGCGCACAAAGCTCAGTTTTACGGTCGCGGCCAGAAAACTTGGCGGCGAGGCGATCTACTTCGGCGGTCAAGAAGTCGGGCTCGGATACCGAGAACCGGCCGCGGACGTAGCACGTGTGGTATCGAGAATGGCCGATGTTGCTATCGTTAGAACGTTTGCTCAAGCTACTCTGGAGGATTTCGCGTCGTGCGCCACAATTCCAGTGGTGAACGCCTTGACTGACAATGAACATCCCTGTCAGGCGCTAGCCGATCTTCTCAGCATAAAAGAAGTTGTCGGCGATCTCAAAGCAGCCCGAGTGGTGTACGTGGGCGATGGCAACAATGTAGCCTCCTCGCTGGCGCTAGCACTAGCATCATCTGGAGCTCATTATTCGATAGCGTCTCCTGATGGATATGACATACCACGTTCAGTAATCACACTTGCAGAACGGCTGGCCTTGAAGACGGGTGCGAGTATCAATGAGTACCGCGACGCTAAAGAAGCAGTACAGGACGCCAATATTGTGTATACGGACGTCTGGACAAGCATGGGACAGGAAGACGAGTCAACACAACGACGAGCCATATTCGCCGATTATGCGGTGACTCCTGCGCTGCTAGATCTTGCACGTAAAGATGTTAGATTTATGCATGACCTCCCTGCTCATCCTGGAGAGGAAATCACGCCAGGATTACTGGATGACCCTAGATCGATCGTATTTGATCAAGCCGAAAACCGACTTTGGGCACAGGCAGCTCTGTTAGAACTACTAGTGGACCGCAATTGAACATCTATGACACTACCCGTGATCGCCATTGTGGGCCGACCGAACGTGGGCAAGTCAACGTTGTTCAACCGTTTAGCAGGAAGGCGCGTAGCTGTTGTAAGTGACACCCCGGGAACAACGAGGGACCGCGTCTCCACTGACACTTCCTGGAGAGATTACAGATTCCTACTAGTCGACACCGGAGGCTTTGAGCTGGCTCCGGAACAGAGACTGACAGCGGATGTACGGTCACAAATGGAGCGCGCATTAGATGATGCAGACGGCTTAATCCTTGTTGTAGATATAAAAGATGGTGTTAATCCCACTGATCTAGACGTTGCTGACCTGATAAGACGTTACGCAAAGCCTACAATCGTGGCAGCAAATAAGGCTGACAATATTCGCTTAGAACTATTGTCTACGGAGTTCCATAGCCTAGGCCTCGGCGATCCAATACCGATCAGCGCCTATCACGATACCGGTACAGGTGATTTGCTGGATGCGCTTTTCAACAAGCTCGATATGGCGAAAAATGCCGAGCAGGACAATGATGAAATACGAATAGCCATCGTAGGGCGCCCAAACGTCGGCAAGTCTGCTCTTTTTAACGTCATAGTTGGTGATGAAAGAGCAATTGTAAGTCCAGTACCCGGGACTACAAGAGACGCGATCGATACGCGTGTCGATTGGGACAACCACCACTTACTTTTCATAGATACAGCTGGGTTACGCAGGCGTGGAAAATTAGAAATGGGCATTGAGAAATACAGCGTTATTAGAACGCTCCAGGCCATAGAGCGATCCCACGTCGTATTTCTGGTGTTGGACACCTCTGAACTAGTCACCCAGCAAGATACACACATTGCCGGTTTCATTGACCATGCCCGTCGGGCCTCCGTGATCGTGATAAACAAGTGGGACCTCGCATCGTTTGTTGACCTAACTGCGGAAAGTGCTCAGCAGCAGATTGTTCAACGCTTCAAGTTCCTCCCCGGGACACCTGTGCAACTCACCTCAGCACTTAATGCAACAGGCATAGGCGGACTGCTCAAGGCTGCAATATCTGCATTTGACGAATTCGACCGATCGATCCCGGACGATGAACTCAATAGAGTCGTCGTGGACGCGTTTGCAGAGCATCAACCACCATCAAAGGGACGTCTTACGCCAGTATTCAAAGGTGTGCGACAAGTACGGACCCGTCCTCCTACAATTAGAGTCCAAGTGGCGAACCCGGAACTCATTCATTTCTCATACCGTAGATATTTGGAAAATTGCCTGCGAGAACACTTGGGTTTTGATGGCTCACCATTACGATTGGAGTTCACGGCAGGAAAGTGAAAGATCTCTGGCCATATATTGTCGCCCTGCCGATTGCCTATGTCGTCGGGTCTATGTCGTTTGGCTTGTTGATCGGCAGACTCCGACGAGGAGTCGACGTTCGTCGCTACGGAAGTGGCAGTACTGGAACCACGAATGTTCTCCGGACAATGGGCGTTCGGGCCGCACTTTTAGTCATGGCCCTAGATGGTGCCAAAGGTGCAATAGCAATTTTGATCGCCCGTTGGTTAGATGGAGGGCCATTAGTAGAGTCCCTCGCGGCAACACTAGCGGTGACTGGACACATTTGGCCGGTATTTACCAAATTCGAGGGTGGCCGCGGTGTAATCACGGGCTTCATCGCTTTACTAGTGATATCACCGATCGCCGGTGGGTTCGCATTAATAGGGCTACTGATCGCCGGGATAACTCGTTATGTCTCGGTGGGTTCAATGGCCGGCACTACCCTGGGCGTTGGTAGCCTTTTCGTGCTCATAATAATAGGCTGGGTAGATATCGCATATTTCATCTTTGGATCGATCGGATATGTCTCAATTATGGCACGCCATCGGGATAACATAGTTCGATTGGCTCGCGGTTCTGAAAACCGCCTGTCGCGCCCGTCACGACCAAAGCGAAAACGTACCGAACACTAGGACGTAACATGGACTTGTGCTACTACCTTGGTTACGAACCATGGGATTAGTTCTGTCCAGTTTCAGTAAAGGTAATAGGATGGCTCGCGTTACGGTAGCAGGGACCACAGGCTGGGGTACAACCCTCGGAGTAATCCTTGCGAAACAGGGTCATTCGGTCTACCTTTGGGCACGCACCGTAACAGAGGCTATAGCCCTGCAAAAAGCGCGAGAAAACAAGCGATTTGCGGCCGGAGCTATCTTCCCTAGCACACTCCGCGTCTGCAACGATCCGGATGAGGCACTTGGAGAAACCGAACTACTGATCGTCGCAGTTCCATCAACTACTGTCCGGGTTAACTTACGTAAACTTGCAATTGCGATACCCTCGAGATCACTTATAGTAAGTGCAACTAAAGGAATCGATCTCAAAACCGGTAAGCGGATGTCTGAGTTAATCTATGAAGAGACCGATGGCCATGACAGCGACTTAATAGGAGCTCTTTCTGGACCGAACTTAGCCCGAGAGATAGCGGACGGGAAACCCTCATCTGCTACCGTCGCATTCCCTAATACCACCTCGGCCAAGCAGGCACAATCAATACTCAACTCTGAGTCGTTCCGTGTTTACAGAAGTGATGATCTGATTGGTGTAGAGCTGGGGGGTGCTCTGAAAAATATAGTTGCTA
>CAZXXH010000104.1:5369-6321 GCA_964644645.1 uncultured Dehalococcoidales bacterium | reverse complement strand
GCAGACGGCTGCACGGTCCCGTTAGACAACAACTAGTAGCACTGGGGCTGGACGCTGCCGTGACGGTCTTTCCAGGCCGTGCGCATTGCTGTGACGGGCAGTTGAGCGGTAGACCTTAAGACCACAACCTCAAGAGGAGACTGACCCTGTCCTTGGGCTAGCCCAAGGGTTTCGCATCCAGGGATGCCCCCAGTTGCCAGTGGCCTAAGCTGTATATCGGATAGGAAAGGCAAAGGCAAAGGCACCTTCTAAATTTCCTTTTCCATGGAACTCCTAGCCGTTAGGTTCCAAATGTGGCAAATTTTGTGGCAAACTTACTTTGGAACCGCTCCCAATTATGTCACCCATGCTAGATTTAGCTATGAAATTGATGGGTAACTGATAGACGAGCGGCGGTAACTCAGTGGTAGAGTTCCTGCCTTCCAAGCAGGGTGTCGCGGGTTCGAATCCCGTCCGCCGCTCCAATTTGTAGTTTGATCGATATTTGGTATGAACATCTTGGACTCGGCGATAGACACTAAGGAGATCTCTTATGGAGCAACGAACATTTTCATGCATAAAGTGTAAGGGAACCGAACACAGGGATGGAGAACTGAGAACTACAGGATCCGGCTTATCTCGATATCTGAACATTCAGAATCAGAAATATGCCACCGTTGCTTGTACGGAATGTGGCTATACAGAGCTATATCGCTTAGACGGTAGCGGCATTGGTAACGTCTTAGATTTATTCACTAACTAGGAACCCTGTCTGAACAGCAGTAGATCGTGACAATAAATTACTTTGCTTATTGATCTCCTTTACCCAATGGTTGATCCACGTATCAAGTACGATGAAGCTTAAGTGTTCGCCCGATAAAATTGAGGCATAAGATGAAAATAGCCCCAAACGTTTACAGACAGTTAGTAGAGAAACCTGGTCCGGAAGCAGAAGGCAAATACAGCAACGTAT
>CAZXXH010000104.1:657-5359 GCA_964644645.1 uncultured Dehalococcoidales bacterium | reverse complement strand
GACAGTGGTTACCCCGGTGAGGCACATTTGGGGTCGTTACTCGACCTATGGAAGAAAACTGGTGATTCAGAGCTCGCAGGGGTCATAGTGAGTCACTGGCATAGCGACCACAGTGGCGGAATAAAGAGTCTATCAGATAAGACAGGATGTTCTATCTTCTCAAGCCCAATTGAGAAAGCAGTCATTGAGCAGAAGTCGCCAGGGACACTCGTCGACATGGCAGTCAGTGACGGTGAGACCCTTGATTTGGACGGTGCGACTTTAGAGTTTATCCATCTTCCAGGTCACACATATGGAAGCATGGGCGCACTATATCTGGAAGAAGGCATCCTATTCGCAGGCGACGTTATAAGAACTTCTGAGCCATTTCACATGAACCATGATCACGGTTCGTTTCAGGACCACCTCCGATCACTAGCAAAGCTCCTGACATACGACATACGGCTCATATGTCCGGGCCACGGTCCGGTGGTTAACGAACCGCAGGCATTTCTCGAAAAAGAGCTAGAAATGTTAGAAAAACAGCCGGAGGTTGGGGTATAGGCGGGTGACTTGTGTGGAATCTAACGGCTAAGAGTCCCATAGGAGACTAGGTACAACAAGCACATGGCGACATATCCGCCAACCGTACCAGCAGTCTAATAAGGCTCAATCTCGTCCTAGCCGCTGTCTAGCGGATCCACGTCATGTAACAACCCACTCATGATAAATGATGGTTTAGGGGATCATGACTAGTAAGAAAGGAACACATTGAGAGCCGCTATATACAAAGGTAAGCAACTCATACAGGTCGAGGAGATTCCAACGCCGAAACCGGACCGTAATCAGTTACTGGTAAAAGTTAACTGCAGTGCTATATGCGGTACCGATGTACACGCGTTCCTTTACGACATTGCACCCCCAGGAAAAATCCTGGGTCACGAGTTTTGCGGGACTGTTGATAGAGTAGGCTCCAATGTATCTAAATGGCGCAAAGGGGATCGGGTGATCGGTGGAGGGGGCATCCCACCCAACGGAATGGAGCCGGCGACACGCACTCATCCTCGATTTAACTACAGAACAATGGGAATGCTACCGGGTATGGGAGGTAGCAACGCGAGTGCCTATGCCGAGTACACGATTATGGAAGAGTGGGCACCGATAAGTATTCCAGACAGAGTTCCAGATGAAACCGCTGCACTAACTGAACCTTGCGCTGTCGCAATACATGCCGTCAGACAATCCCGTCTCAAAATTGGAGATTCAGTAGGGATTCTCGGAGCAGGGCCTATAGGATTACTCTGTATTCAAGTAGCTAAAGCGGCGGGTGCGGGGACTGTGCTGGTATCAGAACCAGCATTAGGCCGCAGCCAGGCAGCAGTAATGTTGGGAGCTGACGCGGTCATAAACCCGAACATAGATGATGCCACCGAAAAGATGGTTCAGCTAACTGGCGGCTTGGGACCCGATGTTATTTTCGACTGCGCAGGCATAGGCACTACACTTGACCAAGCAATGAACACTGTCAAGCGTGGTGGGCAAGTGGTTTTGGTAGCTGTGCCGTGGGAACCAATGCCATTGATGCCAGTCGACTGGATGACCAGGGAAGTCAGTTTTCAATCGAGCTGGGGATCACTGCCTCAAGATTGGCAAGTAGCCGTGCAACTATTTGAGAACAGTAAAGTTTCCGTAGAGCCACTTATCTCAGATGAAAGTTTCGTGCCGTTGGAGGACATCCAGCAAACTTTCGAAGCGCTTATTAAACCAAGTACTCAACTGCAGATGATTGTTAGACCCTAAATTCGCTGGTTCTCAAGGCACTGACTCTCGGTACCACCAACTTATTTAGTTTTATCGCGTTCTCAAAGCTTCCGTTGGGGACATATTTGCAGCGCGGAACGCTGGGTAGAATCCGGCTATCCCGCCGATTACCAGAGACGAAATTATGCCTCCAGCGATTGCGTATCCTGGCACGACAATAGACCAATCACGCGCTGTGGCATATACGGCTGTAACAAATACTCCCAAACCTATTCCCGTTATCCCACCTACGATAGAAATCAAGAGCGACTCAGACAAAAATTGAGTGCCAATATGAAAACGTGTGGCCCCTAAGGCCCGCCTGAGACCAATCTCGTTACGACGTTCCATGACGGCTATCACCATGACATTAGCTATCCCGATCCCACCTACTAACAGCGCCACTGCACCTAGGCCAACAAAGAGGTTTGTAAACGTATTGCTGGCTGCAGCCCTTGCCTCCAAAACATCCGAGGCGCGACTGACTTGAACTTCTTCCGGTTTTTCGGGATTTACAGTAGCTGCCATGACAGAGCGCACATCTTGTATGTATTCAGGATACGCACGCACATAAATAACGTCTGCTCCATCATCATGGTCCATAAAGGTTTTTGCTGCTCGATAACCGATAATTGCCGCTCGATCTAGATCTGCAGCCAAGGGTAGTGGGTTGAGCACCCCGATGACGGTAAACCACTTTTCACCAATCCATAATCTTTGTTGACCTGATACATCACTGATGCCCAGTCGTTCTGCTGCTACAGAACCGAGTACAGTTGTAGGAAATTCAGAGGTCACGGATGTATGGTCAATCCCGTCTCTTAGACTGCCTCTTTGAGAGGCAAGCAAGTTCAGATCCGCCGCAACTATAGTGATCCCTCGTGTACGTCCGTCATCCACCAGATCATTTCTAAAGACCCCGCCCGATACCCGGCTAATCGTCGCGACCTCATATACAGGAGCAATCCTACGGATCATGGAGCCCGCATCTTCGGGCAAGCTTACCTGGTCAGAACCAAAACCCGCTCCAGCTTCAATTTTCAATAGGTTTGTGCCTAGTGCATCTAGTTCCTTGATCAGATCTGCCCGACCTGACTCGGATAGGCCTAAAACTCCTACCACTGACGCGATACCAATGGTTATACCCACCGCTGACAATGCCGCACGAAATTTCCTCGTTCTCAGGCCTGAACTCCCGACCCGAAGCGTATCCAACAACCCTAAGCGGCTTCTTGGGATATCAGATTGTTGGTTAACTTGCTGTCGCATTTGCTTTTCCACGTGTATCGCCCGAATCGGCCGAGACTCGACCATCCCTCAATGTGATCTGACGGTTCGACATTTGTGCTACTTCTTGGTCGTGCGTGATTAATATGACGGTGGTGCCTTCATCATTTAGCCCGGCAAACAGATCCATAAGCGACGTTGTATTCCGAGAATCGACATTGCCTGTAGGCTCATCAGCCAAAACAAAAGACGGTTCATTAACGAGGGCTCTGGCAATCGCTACCCTTTGCTGCTCACCACCTGACATTTCATTAGGAAGATGTTCAGAACGGTGAGAAAGACCCACTTTTTCTAGCATGACCCGAGCCCTGTGGGTTCTTTCCACGGCAGATATCCCTGAGTAGAGCAAACCATTTTCTACATTCTCACGTGCTGAAAAACCCGGCAACAGGAAAAATTCCTGGAAAACAAATCCGACGGCCCGCGACCGGATCCCAGACAAGGCCCTATCTGGCAACCTCGCGGTGTCTATTCCATTTATGAGCAACGAACCTGAAGTAGGCCTCATCAAGGTTCCTATAACATGAAGAAGGGTTGACTTCCCACTGCCTGAGGCTCCCACTATCCCGACAAATTCTCCGTGCGCCACTGAAATCGACACGTTGGAAAGTGCCTCCACTGGCGGTGATCCGGGGTAGCTTTTGCTAACCTTTTTAAGCTCTACAGCGTTGGATATGCTCAAGGAGTCACTATCAGCCATGATCCCCGCCTAATTTTGTTCATCGCGGTACGACAACCTCGGTACCGACATCTATTCCAGTACCCGTTACCTCAACCCATCCATCTGCATAAACCCCTGTCTCCACAGCTACCAAATTCGTCCCGGATTGACCCGCCATTTCGAGCGCATATCCTCCACCCATCAGAGCGACAAGGCTCGTTATGGGCGCGGCCAATACGTCATCCGCAAGGCTACTGGTAACAGATACTGTGACAGGAGCTCCAGTCCATTCTCTGAAACTCGTGTTCCCATCTATATCAACATAGACCTCCAAGTACGGGTTTCCGGCTTGGTTACCGCTCGGAACAACCGCTACATTTTCGATCTTTGTAACGGTGCCTTGGACAACAAGTCCATCTGGAAGTTCTATTTTTACCGCTGATCCAATATCTATTAAATCTTGATCAGCTACTTCAATAGATGTCTTTACTTGTTGCAAACTCTCAGCACTTATCGATACAGATAAGTCCTGTCCTATCTGCGTTATTGTTCTGTCTATCGGTGTAAGTAACAGCAATGGGGCATTTTGAGTCACAGACGCACCAAGATTCGGTGTCTGTTCAATGTATTCAACGATTGATTTGCCAGGGAGAAATATCACTTCACCGAAATCAACACTGCCACTGACAACAACGCCCAGTTCAATTTGCATACTTTTAATTGCGTTGGAGGTTGCGGTGTCAAAATTCTGGTCCACGGATAGTGACCCATCTGATCCATATCCGAGTGATATCAAGTTCTGTTCTAGTTGTTCAACGTCTTCACCAGGCGCCATTCCTTCCCGGAACTCACGCCATGCAGGAACATTCCCAAACATAAGTACCATGGCTGAGACAGCCTCTTTGAGATCGTTCCGTGTCGTCATTGCAGTGTGCAAAGAAAGGTCTGCACTTTCTAACGATGCAGTCGCCTGTG
>CAZXXH010000104.1:0-557 GCA_964644645.1 uncultured Dehalococcoidales bacterium | reverse complement strand
CAAGCTCACCAACCGTTGGAAGTTCGTCAAGCGCCGAACGTTGTGCCTGGGCAGATTTCAAAGCCTCGGTCGCCTGTGCAAGCTCACCAACCGTTGGAAGTTCGTCAAGCGCCGAACGTTGTGCCTGGGCAGAAGACAGGTTCCCATTTACAGATACGAGGGACGCTAAAGCCGATTGATAACTTTGGTACGCGTTCAACAATGTGTTGTTCTCTGTAACCATATGGTCGTTGGCAATCATCTCAATCACAGTATCCATAGCGGCTACGGTCAATTCAGATGTGTTGGCTGGACATATCGGATCCCTATATATCCATGCTGATGATCCAATTTCAGAAGCCTTGTCGCATAATGCCTTATGGGCGATACGACGAGAAGCCCAAGTGGTACTTACCGACCCTTCGGCTGATACAAGACTGGTTTTCGCCTGGGCTACAGAAGCGTCGGCAGACGCGATTTGGGCAGCAGTGGCAGGCGCATTCAAGTTCTCCAATGACAGCTCCGCCTGGGCTACAGAAGCGTCGGCAGACGCGATTTGGGCAGCAGTGGCAGGCGCA
>CAZXXH010000103.1:4189-6372 GCA_964644645.1 uncultured Dehalococcoidales bacterium | reverse complement strand
GTAGGCGATACGAACTGAGGCTAGTAGATGTAACGGATCATGATCGTGACGGGAATTTGGTGGAAGGCGTCGAGGTTGTGGACCTGATTGACCCTGACAGGGATCACTACCGACACTTGTTTGAGGGCGTCGATGCAGTGGTGCATTTGGGATATAAACACTCCCGAGACGGCGGAGCAGACGGAGAAGACATGCCACAACTCGAGCGATTCCCGGTCGAATTGGAGAACGTTCAAATGGCCAACAATGTTTACCGGACTGCGTTCGATGCAGGAGTGTCTCGTGTGGTTATGGCCAGTTCAAATCACGCTGCTGACTGGTACGAATATACGCTGGTACATAGTTCAAAAAAGGACATGGTATTTCCTGACGAGTTGCCGTTAAGTAATAATTTCTATGGTTGGTCAAAGGGGGCCTATGAACTACTTGGTTTCGTGTACGCTTGCGGAGCTTTTGGGCGAAAATTAGAGGTGGTCCAAGTACGGATCGGTGCACCTCGTGATACTTCGGGTAAGCACTATGATGCTGGCTTAGACACGCTTGTAGAGAAACATGCTGAGCCACAGGGTCCAGGAATGACGACTAACCTGGGGCTCTTTAAGAGAGATCTAGGAGCACATTTCAGTGAGCGAGATCTTACCCAGTTGTTCAGAAGGGCAGTGGATACAGACGATATTGAAGACAGCCACGGAATACCGTGGCTTATTGTGTACGGCATTAGTGGAAACACCCGAGCATTTTGGTCGCTTGAAAATGCTAGACGTGTACTGGGATACCAGCCCGAAGATGATTCAGAGGTTAAATATGCTGCCGATGTGCAGCGATTGCTGACAGGGCACGATGCTAATGCGCGTAAAGGTCGAGTAGGAGGATAGCGGAGCAGGATCTAATCGATATTGGGATGACAGGGCCACCTTTCATCCCAATATTTGAAGAGACAGGAGTCGTTATCCGACATAGTTATGGGCGGTTTGAGAGACATTTGTAGTTGGATATGCCGGATGCTATATGTCCCAAATGGCGCATCCCTGTTCTGTTTTGAACGTGAACTATGACAGTGGATGATGCTACTTTCCGCTGTAATGATGTCCCCGAAAATACTGACTCCAGAACAGAGACTCTCATTTTTTCCATTGGTCGCGGTGGTTTCGGTACTGCTTAGCTTCGCCGCGATTGAAGGCAACTGGATCGTGTGTGTAACCCTTGCAGCGTCATACGCGTTACTACTTTTGTGGTCTCCATTATTGCGATTTTTTGTGAATGGTAGATCCGTGGCCCCAATGACTTTGTTGTACGTTCTGAGGGGTATAGAAATGTTTGTTGCTGCTACGGCAGTAGCAGTTCTTGGCCCAGTTTCGCCAGCACTCGTGATCGTAGCTATGAGTAGTATGAGGCTAACCGCGACGTGGGGTCTGACCGGGGTCTTTGTGATGGTGTTCATTGCGGTGGTATCAGGGCTGTGGTCAGCGGTGACGATGGGTGATCTTGCCGGCTCAGTAACGTTGGTAGGTGCCTCTTTTGGAGTGGCAGCCGCGACCTTTCACCTGCTTAAGGGTGAGGAATTGCTGAGTATCGGTTTCTTTAAGCAAGGGACGGATCCGATTGCGGGCGTTCGGGCGCAACGAGTCCTTGCTGGAATTACCGCGATTTCCGACGCGGAGGATAAAGACCAACGGAATGCTTCATTGGCAACGTCCCTGGTTTCAGTGACTGGCTACGAAGGAGCGGTAATTTACGAACGTAAGAGTGGATCGGAACGTCTAAACCTGTCTTCTACCTTTATGCCGTCTGGTGTGCGAGATGCTCCTGTTTCTGCTGGTGGGGAAGTGTTGGCAGCTGTCCAGCGAGGTTGCGCCGGAGCGTTAGGCCACGTTGGTGTGGGCGACCCGGTTCCGCATTGGGCGTTGGAGAGTGGTTTCAGCATCGGTATATCAGCTCCTATTTTCAGGCACGGCACCGTGCTCGGCGCTGTATTGGTATTTCGTAGAGACGGAGAAGTGTCCATAGACGATCTCGAAAGCGTGGAGGAGGTGTTGCGCCTGGCAAGTCGCTTTATGGATCATACTCCAGGATCCATATCTCCACGTCCACGTAGAGACGACGAGTTGGGGCGTGTGTTACAAGAGGCTGGACGCATGGTCGCCACACGTGAACGACAACCACTTGAAGCTGGTGATGTCATG
>CAZXXH010000103.1:2033-4179 GCA_964644645.1 uncultured Dehalococcoidales bacterium | reverse complement strand
ACTGGTAGGAGGTCTTGCTATTGCCCTCTCCCGTACCGAATTTTCGTTGTTGTACTCGTTGACTTCAGCCGCAGGCGAGATAGTTGCCCAAGAATCACTCGCAGTTGATGGTTGGGGCGACCGCGGGAAAAGTGCTCTGGACGTGGCCATGTCTAGACTGAGGAAGAAATTGGCTGGAGTGCCAGGCGGACGAGGCCTGATTGAGACGGTTAGAGGCAGAGGGTATAGACTGTCAGTTCCCTCGGTCCAAACGACCACATCACCCGACTTCGGAAGCGTTGCGGTTTCTGGAGCAGACTGAATCCAGACCAAATATAGCCGTTTCACTACCTGTTAATCAGGCTGCTTCCTGCCAACCGCGATTTGGCTCCGCCCAAAATCCTTATACGATGTTTATGTGGCTGAAGTCATGAGTGACTTTCTAATCCATACGACCACATGGCAGATTTTCCTGAGAAAAACAGACCCGTACACCTTAGATTACGTCGCCGTAATGAGACACTCACCACCCACACGCTTAAACGGGCCGCCTGGTGTTGGCTGTACTCGGAAGTCGGGTGCCGGTCCGTCGCCTTTGAAGTAAGACTTGAAGGGCCGTTTGGTCGCATAGCAGATGTAGTTGGTCTTGGACCAGATAGTCGAGTCTATTTGGTGGAAGTAAAGTCAACTCGATCTGATGCCTCTAGGGATAACCATACCGATCGAGATCGTGAGCGGTTAATGACGAAACAGGCTCAACTACGCGACTCTACGAGCCTGACGGCTACTCTTGTCAGCGAAGTGGTATCTGATGCTCAACTATCTGACCCTGTCGGTTGGCGCGATTCCAGTGAAGTCCGTTTGGCATTGTTAGAGCACGACCGAGCTAATGCTCAACTAAGGCAAAATACTGAGCGTGTGGATACGTTGAGCACCAAATTCCATAATGAAGCGTATCTGAGGTTGGCAGATTACCACTACATTATGGCGCCCGGTGGTGTAATCAAGCCGAGCGAGCTTCCACCGTTTTGGGGATTGCTGGACTGCACACCCGCTGTCCGTGTAGAGGCGCCTCTAAAACAGGTAAAAAGTATTACCTCCCATGTACTCAGGTCGATCTCACGCGCTAATACCAGGGACCTAATGGTTGCGACCGGGATGGATACCGAAATCGCTCAGCACACTGATAAGTCCTGATCACGCACAAACGGCCGGGATCTGATGTCGATTACTTGGGGCTGGCACGCAAGATACAGAAACATACGGCTGTTAATGCACGAAGCTAGAGTTCTACTATTGCCTAGTGTCGATGAAGGTAGCGATTCGCTGTATTCCCTCGTTGATGTTCTCAAGCGAATTCGCGAACGATAATCTGAGATATCCGTCTCCAAACTGCCCGAAGGCAGTGCCGGAAAGGAGGGCTACGCCCGCTTCTGAGAGGAGCCGGTCGGCTAGTTCACGGCTAGTCAATCCGGTACCACGAATATTTGGGAAAGCGTAAAAGGCACCCTTTGGGACCTGGCATATGATTCCGTCTATCGAGTTAAGGCCATCTACAACGACGTCTCTCCTACGCTTAAACTCATTGACCATTTCCGTGACCGAATCCTGCGAAGCGTCCAATGCTGTGATAGCAGCCTGCTGTGAAAATGAAGACGTACACGACACGCTGTTAGTAACGAGCCTAGATATTGGTTCAACAAGCGGTGCTGGTAGTACTCCGTAGCCTAGTCTCCATCCTGTCATGGCATAACTTTTAGAAAATCCGTCTAGGATGATGGTGTTGTCTTGCATGCCGTGGAATCCGCTGACCGAGTGGTGGGAGCCTTCGTAATAAAAATCCTTATATATCTCGTCAGCTAGGACAACGATTCCTGCTTCGCTTGCGATGGACGCGATCTTTTCCAGATCGCTCCGCGGGATTACGCTTCCACAGGGATTATTAGGCGAATTTAAGATAATCATCTTTGTACGCGAGGTGACTTTCTGATGAAGATCGTCTATTTCCGCATTGAAGCCCGATTCTTCATTGAGCTGTAGTGGTACGGCAGTGCCACCCGCAAAGTTGATCATTGATTCATATATAGGAAATCCAGGATTTGGGTAGATCCCCTCGTCGCCCTTTTCGATCATAGCGAGAATCGAGAAGAACATTATTGGCTTAGCG
>CAZXXH010000103.1:0-2023 GCA_964644645.1 uncultured Dehalococcoidales bacterium | reverse complement strand
GGGGTTACCACTATTCGGGAAGGGTCTATATCGTAACCCTGGATTTCCGATTGATGACTGGCTATGCGTTCCCGCACATCAGGCAAACCTGGGGATGGGCCGTAGTGCGTGAAACCGGCGTCAAGTGCGGTCTTGGCGGCCTCCCTTATATGGGTGGGAGTGTCGAAATCGGGTTCACCAATTTCGAAATGTATGACGTCGCGCCCCTCTGATTCTAGAGCCTTCGCTTTAGCGAGTACTTCAAAGGCAGTTTCGGTGCCCAGCCTTGCCATGCGGGATGCGAGTTTCATATGTTGATAATGTAGTGGGGTTGGTGGAGAGACATCGGCAGCGTTATACCTCCGGAGAGAATAATTCTTTTGATGGACAAGACGAGTTTTGAGTGATGGTACATATGTGTCAATCGCTCAAACAGGCCGGTGTACAGTAGTGTCAGTTTAATAGATGCCCGTGAATAAATCGAAAATACAACATATTGTCGTCATTGACGGTAATCTTTGGTTCAGCATTCGTGCTATCGGGTTGTTCGCAGAGCATACGCGGCCTATCAAACGAGAAGCGGAGATGGAATGATGGCTCAACGATACGCTGGAAAAGTGCAGGCTCCGGATTTTCCAGTTGGGCTTGAATGGTTAAACGTGGATACACCGTTAACCATGCATGATCTACGAGGGAAGTTGGTATTACTCGACTTCTGGACATATTGCTGAATCAACTGCATGCACATACTTCCGCAGTTGCGGAAGCTGGAACAAAAATATCGAGAGACTCTAGCTGTAGTTGGCGTTCATTCATCTAAGTTTCCAAACGAGCGTGAAACGGCGAATGTAAGGCATGCAGTTCACCGGTACGGTATAGAGCACCCGGTAGTTAACGACAGAGACTTCGCAATCTGGCAGTCCTACGGCGTTAGAGCATGGCCATCGATGATGTTTATAGACCCGGAAGGCAAGGTTATCGGGAAACACGAAGGGGAATTTGAGTTCGCCATTTTCGACAGGCTTATCACCAGCATGACGGCTGAGTTTGAAACGACGGGGATTTTAGAACGGACTCTTCTGCCACACCAAGTTGCTTCGGTTGCGGCCTCAAGCGCCCCGATCGCATACCCCGGAAAAATAGAGATCGATCCGACCGCGGATGAGTTGTTGATAGCGGATTCGAATCACAATCGCATCATCTTTTCTACTCCTGACGGCGAGGTTATTCGAGTCGTGGGGTCTGGTAAGGCTGGTGATCAGGATGGGGCAGCCGACCACGCATCTTTCTGGGGCCCACAGGGCATTGCTTTTGACGATAACAATGTTTACGTTGCGGATGCGGAAAACCACCTTGTGCGGCGAATTGAACGTAAATCATTCAGCGTGGAGACAATCGCAGGAACTGGCGAACAGGCGCTAGTCCGACACGCTGACGGTAATCCTAAAAGTATGCCGATCAACTCGCCGTACGACTTGGTGATCCAAGATGATGCTCTATATGTGGCTATGGCGGGATTTCACCAGTTGTGGGTGATCGATGAGTCAGGTGGGACAATGCGGCAATTCGCAGGAGATGGTCGTGAGGACATAGTTGATGGGTTCCTCAATGAAGCGAGACTGGCCCAGCCGTATGGGATAACGGTGAATAATGGGATGTTGTATTTTGCCGATAGCGAAACCAGCTCGATAAGGCGAGCTGGTACCGGTCCGGACGGTCGGGTCGAAACGCTAGTGGGTACAGGGTTATTCGATTTCGGGGATAGTGATGGGGTAGGAGACGCGGTTCTTTTACAACACGTTCAGGGTCTTACAAGCGGTGGAGGATCGATCTATTTTGTAGATACGTACAACCATAAGATCAAAGTGCTGGATCCATTGACGCGAACGGTAGTCACCGTGGCTGGTAGTGGCCGGTCAGGCCATGATGACGGAGCGCTGTTGGCTGCATCCTTCAATGCGCCCGCGGGCCTAACCTGCCGCGACAATGTGCTATACGTGGCGGATACCAACAACCACGCCATTCGTAAGGTTGATATTGAGGT
>CAZXXH010000102.1:0-6425 GCA_964644645.1 uncultured Dehalococcoidales bacterium | reverse complement strand
AAGCCCAGCATTTACAAACAGCGGTATATACACCCCAGTGTTGTCATTGGGACTATGGATTTGCGCGTGGTAACCAATAGCGCGTATATGCCCCGCAAGTTGCAAGGCCAAATCACCCGCGATCTCGTAAGTGCCATAGTGAGCGTATTCTGCCTCGAGGCTTGGTATCGCCTGCGTTTGATCGTAATCTTGCTCAAGCGCAAGACAAATTGCATGCTGGTACTTTGCCCAACGCTTCTTGCTGGCGTAGGTATATCTTCGATCATATTTTGTAAACCCAACCTCGCCAAAACCTAACTCACGAGCCTTTTTGCGGATGCTGGATGTAACATCATCGCTATCACTAGGTTGTCCAGTAGGTTCAACATCTCCCGATTTGGTTGCTGCCTCTACTAATGGCGCAACGGTTTTTCGGTGAGTTTTGCTGTAATCCTGAACTCCTTTGGAATACGCAGTCTTCGCCCAAACACGATCTGCGGATTTTTCAATTGTTTGAGTCTCAGCAGGATATTCTCTGGCATAAAATGACACATCTTGCTCGCGAGTTGGTGAACCAGGCACAGATACCAAATCGGTAGCTACCGGGATTGTTACGTCAGCATCATCAACTTTGCGTCCAGGACGTTTAACCACATGATTTACTTTTTTCTTCATTGATGACCGCTATCTCCTGCTTGCAAAACCCATGGACGTGATCTAAGGCTCCAGCCAACCCTGTAAATCCCATGCGGCCTGCCAAAAGTTAAGTTCGTGGCGAATACTGCTTACAAATGCATCAGCCATGCGATTACGCATAACCTGGGATGCGGCTGCAGCCTGCTCATCGAAGAAACGACGAAGCCAGTCAGTAACCTGTTGATATTCAGGGGCAGTGTATCCTGTAACCCAGCGGTGATGGAAAGAATCTTCGGGCGCCGTCATGGATGTACTGAGCCTGCGACCTATTTCATCGTATCCCCACTGACAAGGTAAAAGCGTCGCAGCTATCTCTTGCACAGTACCTTCAAAGGCAATGCGTACCAAGTAGTCTGTATAAGCCGCAGTTGCCGGCATTATTTCAGTATTCTCTAAATCTTCTTTCGTGATATTGAAATCCGCACAAAAGCTACGGTGCAAGTCCATCTCGGAATTGAGGGTTTCGTCAAGCAACCCGGCCCACCGACCCATCGTATTAAGATCGGTTGATTTGGCCACTGCCAACGCGATCACACGGCAATACTCGCTAAGGAAAAGATAATCCTGACGCATAAAATAGCTGAATCGTTCCATTGACAACGACCCATCTCTGATCCCTTCGATGAATGGATGATCGACATGAGCCTTGTGCCATTCAGTCGAAAATCGCGCTTTGAGTTTGGCCGAATACCGATCTTCTACAACATCAACCAATGTCGTATAACACCTCACGCAACTGCTTCGATGGATATAGGAGAACCAGATACGACTGACTTGAGCGCATCAACGTCGCCTAGCATTTTCCCGATCACGTTGACTGGACTGGCTGGTCTAATTTCCTCACCGCGACTCATTGGTGTGGGACCGAAGAAAAGACAAAGTGCTTCACCTGGAGGCCAATAGCCTAAATCCCCGAATTCTACGGTCTCCTCAGCATTCTCTTCGTTTGCAGACACAGGAATCTGAAAGTAGATTTCGTCCCCCCATGTGTTGGCCCTACCATCTATCGGCAACGCCTGCCATACCATCTCAGCAGTGACGGAATCATTCATATCGGCTTCGATCACGACCTCACCCACAATTATGGATATCTTTCGATCTGCCAAACCCAACCCCTCACAGTCAATGGTTATGTTCAAACTTGCCTAATCAGGCTTTTACTCCGTGTGCAACACCACGATCAATTCTTTCGAATCAGTATCAGGCGGTACTATTCAAAAGCGGCATCGAGGCCCAGAATAGTCTACACAGCACTGGATAAATCCGTTGTTAATAGATCACAATAAACTTAAATCGAAACCGAAGTATAACAACGCCGCAGTCGATCTCCGCGTCGTGAACGTTAATCCAAAAGTTCGAGTGCTGAACGGATAACCGGCTTGTTGATTCAACACATGGGAAGTAATTGACTTAATCGTGGAAAAGCAAACATCAGACCTAGCATCAGAACGAGTGCCCGGACAACCGGCATCCCCTGTCTTACGTGCCGCTATCAGCAGTGCTGTAATCATGATCGGATTGGTGGTTCTTTTTTCTATCAGCGGATTCCCACCGGATTTGCGCGACATACTTTTTGCGCTGTATATCACAGCCTTCGTTATGTACATGCTCCTACGCACTGGACAGTTTGCTGAGCGCGTACATGTGCGCTTGCCTGGACCCAAGCCCACCTATAGTCAACAGAAACTGAGAGCTGCACTTCAAAGGGATCGAATCCATCCGCTGGATGAACCCAAATTCATAAAAGGGCTAGACGCCTCAAGCCAAATGACCCCATCAGAACGGGTTATAGGCATCACATACAACGGTTTGGCGAAGGCGTACCCGTTGAGTTACCTCAGTATCCACGAAATCGTGAATGACGATATTGGGGGCACCCCGATCGCGGTTACTTGGTCGCCCGTCTGTTATTCCCCCCGTGCTTTCCTAGCCGGGGAAACTAATAGTAGTCAACGGGTTGAATTTGGCAACTCAGGTAAGATGATTCTGAATTCGTCTGTGTACTATGACCGAGAGACAGAAAGTCTGTGGCTCCAGTTTCTGGGGCAGGCTATATCAGGTTCAAGAATTGGGGAAACCCTTACCCAAATCCCGGCGTTCAACACTACTTGGGAAGCCTGGTTTAACGGACACCCAGAAACGTACGTGATGGAGAAGGAAGAATCTGATCGTCAAGATATTTTTGAGACATACTACACGAGCAATCGCCCAGGGATATTCAAGCAAAAACCTCGCGATCATAGTTGGGCAGCCAAAGACATCGTTTTGGGCCTCACGGTAAATAACGAATCGAGAGCATACCCACTTCCCTTACTAAATAGGGAATTAGTCGTTCAACAAGATCTTTGGCGAAAACCTGTGCTAATTGCCCTTGAAACCCCGAGTTTGACCGTCGTTGCGTTCGATCGATTACTGGATGGACGTGTCCTTAGCTTCACGATCGAAACAAGTAACAACGAGACTGATGATGTGGAAAATGACCAGGTTAAAAGAGAAAACGTGAGTAACGAAATTACGGAGGGACGTCCGGACTACCAGGCACTCTTTATGCGCGACCGTCAGACAAATAGCCTGTGGCGGGCAATATCAGGCCATTGTGAAGCAGGAGAACTTGTAGGCAAGCAACTCCAACCTATTCCATCTAGTCTGGGATTTTGGTTCGCGTGGAGCCGTTTCTTCCCTATGGGAGAGGTGATGCTACCCCAAGCCGCAACCGATGAGAATAGAACACTTAAAAATTGAAAAGAAACCAACCTATTCAAGTTTCTAGGCAGCTGTTGACTCGTCTGATGTAGGGCGGATAGATACACCACCAACCAGAACATCTCGCCTAATTATGAGCCACTGTAAGTAAGTGATTCCGCAAACATCGCGCCCAAGTTATGACGTTACCGGCATCATACTTGCGGGCGGCTTGGCAACACGTCTGCGTAAGCCGAAGGCCCCCACAAAAGTGGGTGGAAAAACCCTGCTGGAACGGGTCGCATATATTCTAAGACCTCACTGCTCGGAAATCGTTTTGTCCGTCCGGCCAGGACAGGATTCCGGTACTTTGGACGCTGGCAAAGCGTTGGACATGGTGATTGTTTCTGACCACATAGACCATGTAAGCCCCCTTGGGGGTATACACGCCGGATTGGCAGCCGCCCGAGAACCATTATGTTTTATAACAGGCATAGACTATCCGTTTCTGTCAGCCGAAGTGGTAGAACTGGCTATCTCCCGAATACGGGATCGGAGCGCAGCGGCGGCAGCGATATACGATGTGGGAGGGATACTGCAACCGTTCCACTCAGCGTGGCGCAGAAAAGATTGGATACAAATCGTTGGGGACGCGTTAGTCAGCGGAGAACGCTCTCCCACCCAAGTACTCAAAAAGGCAGTGAACAACCTGGTCCCACCTGTCGACATCCTTGATGGGTCTGATCTGGAGGCTGTTGATCCAAATGGCATCAGTTTCTTTAACATCAACACACCAGAACGACTGGAGGAAGCTGAAGCCATTTTAAAAAAGGCGAAACTAAACGAATTGCTCAATGAATCCCTGAACTGTAAATAAATCGTCAGATCCCGCTAAATTTTGCGGCGGATGTGCGGTCGATTTGCACAGTCACGACGCCGACAACCTCAAGACTCGTTACAGATGGAAATTCGCCTTGCAACTTACCATTCGTCCGCCGACCAATCCTCTGGTATCGCGCCTATGGACAATGCGAACCCATCCCAGTAGGGCTGTTGGTCAACACGCGCATCAATCAGGGTAGTAATGTTCGAATCCAACGCACGCCTTAGCTCACCACGAAAATCGTCCGGAGTTTCAACAATGACACCATTAAGACCACACGCACGGGCAACTGCTGCATAATCAACCGGGGCCATATCTAGGCCATATTCCTTCATCCCGCGTGACTTTTGTCGTGATTTCATGGTGCCAAACGCCTTGTCATTCACAACAATTAAAGGAACGGAAAGTTTCAGCCTGGCGAAAGCTTCCAACTCTCCCATGCGCATCAATGTACTGCCGTCAGCACCAATACCAATCACTGGTATGTCTGGTGCCGCCAATTTGATACCTAGAGCGGCGGGAATCGTTAAACCCATGGTCCTTCCGCCTGCAGTGCCAAAAAACTGGCCTGGCTTGTCAAATTGCCACATGTGCTCAAGGACCGTTATAAAAGCACCCGTTTCGGAAACCAGAATCCCTTCTTTAGGGAATGCACTACGAGTCTCGTTGACAATATCCTGTATGGCGAATGTTGCGCCTTTGGGTCTCTTAAAGTACCCCGATATACCTTCTTTTACTGACTTAATTTCTTCAATCGGAAAACCGCCATACCGCGAATCAGTCAGCAGCGTAATCGATTCACGTAATGAACCATTGACTCGGACTTGTGGACAAGGTGACATTGTCCGATAGTCTGCACGCTGCGCCAGTTCAATTGTAGGAGTCTCATATGGCCACGGAGCGTGCGTCATCAAAGAATCAACACCAACAAAAATAAACAGGTCAGCTCGATCCAGTATTTCTGTTTCCAGACAATGTTTCGCATAGGCGCCAAGCAGGACTCCGGCCCACCTAGGGTTCAGTTCAGAGTAGACTCCCCTAGCTTCCATCGACACCAAAACCGCTGCGCCTGTCGCGTTCACAAAAGCATCCAAACATTCGATCGCTTGTTCTCGAATCACATCCGCGCCCGCGATCACGACTGGTTTATTCGCTTTAGAGATTAATGAACGAGCTCGTTCTAAATCATCTTCCTGAGGAGTTAATAGACTCGGACCCTCAGATAAAGACGGTAAAGGTCCACAATCGCTATCATCAAAGTCCAACGGGACATTAAGCACCAATGGTCCAGGACGCCCATGGGTCGATTCAGAGATAGCGACTCCCAGAACCTGAGAGGCTGTCTCACGTTGCAATGTAGCTTGGAATTTGGTCACCGATCCAAACATGGCATCATGATCGGCTACCTGAACCAAGTCGACATTTGAATCTGTCGGACCTGATTCGAAAACGCATAAAACTGGCATACGTTCGAAATATACGTTCGATACACCGCCCACCATATTCCCCGCGCCGACTCCTTTGACGCCTATAGCTAGCCCTGATGTCCCTTTGGTGACCCCATAGTAGGCAGCAGCGATTGCAGCGGTGGACTCATGAGCAACATGGACAGTTTCAATACCTGCCTTCCGCCCTGCTTCCATAGCGTCCATTGGAAATCCAGAGCCCGGTATGCCAAAGACGTGTTCGAGCCCACGTCTTTTTGCATCCTGGATCAACAGTTCAGCAAATTTCATTTGGTTTATACCGCCTCATTCCATTAAAGAAAGCCAAACGCCAAAGAGCGTACCAGTAAGACCCGTGATTCACCCTGTCATATGCGGTCCGATAAATCCACACCGTAAACTATTAATAGGGTTTTAGTGAATTCGTCGGACCACTCGTGTGACAACTAGCTAGTGAATTAGTTTTACGTGAACATCACAATGACCATCCGAGCAGATGCTTACTGTGCGTTCGATTGTCAAATATTTACTCGTATCGGAGCGCCTCTGCTGGGTAGATCTGCCCTGCCTGCCGGGCGGGCCAATAGGTAGTCAATAATGAGAATACGTAGGTTATGCCCACTATCACGGCAATGGTCGACCACGGGATAGTGAATTCCAATCCTCCAAATTGTTCGTTAATCTACTTCATGATAATACAAGAAGTAAGATACCCCAGAATCAAAACAAGAACTATCCCA
>CAZXXH010000101.1:0-6512 GCA_964644645.1 uncultured Dehalococcoidales bacterium | reverse complement strand
TTGAACGGCCACTGATGACCATAACCGTACTGGGAACCGTTGGAATTGCGCTCTTTGGGATCGGACCTTGGCTACTTCTGGAATTTGCAAGCCAGACGATCGGTTAAATGTCGACGTCTGCAGTTCATCAATATCGTAAACTCGGAAAATTGTTTACGTACAGCTTTTCTCCCATATTGAGGTGGGGAACTTGTCAGTGTCACGAAGGCAAATAGTTGGGATTATCTGCCATACGCAATTGGCCGAGGCTACCGATCTGGCACATGCGTTAAATAGTCGGTATGCTCGAGGAGGCAAATGGTGGATTGCTAACGAGGATGCATTAGAAGAGGTTCAAGCACGTTGTGATGATTCAGATTTGCTGGTCACGATCGGCGGAGACGGTACCATACTCAGGGGGGTTCACCAGGCAGCGCGTCGGAAAATCCCGGTATTAGGAGTTAACATGGGTCGTGTTGGCTTCATGGCAGAAATAGACGCCTCTGAAGCAATGGATGGAATAGGCTGGTATTTAGACGGAAACGCACAAATCGAACGCCGAGCGATGTTACGGGCTGATGTTCCGATAGATAACAATGTGGGTATACGAAGCGCGTATGATGCGCTAAACGATGTAGTTATGGCACGCGGAATAGGTGTTCGCGTCGTGGAAGTAGACACAGTACTGAATGGTACACGCATCACCACATACCGCGGTGACGGAGTGGTCGTTGCAACTGCTACTGGGTCAACAGGTTATTGTCTGTCGTTAGGAGGTCCTGTCATGGATCCCCAAAGCGACAACATTCTTCTTAAACCGATCGCAGCACACATGAGCCTTCAAGGCGGTGTTATATTGCCTCCGCAGTCTGGATTGGAACTCTCGTTGCGTTCGGACAATCCATGTACGGTTAGCATTGATGGCTGTATAGACAAGAGGCTTGTCCAAGGGCAAACGGTGAAAATTCAAAGAAGTCCACACAGCGCTCTTTTTCTCAGAAAAAATTCAACGAGTGCGTTTTGGGGTAGTGTGACGCGTCGGCTTGGGATGCGGCAGGGAGCGGTTCAGAGGCAAAGTGCCGAACAATGAGGTCTATTTCATTTTGAATGGAACTGTACTGGTACCTAAAACAATATCAACTAGCCGGGTTTACGAGGGGCAGATAATCAATCTGAGGCTTGATACTCTGCAAATCGATAATTCAAATACAGCAACCCGGGAAATTGTGGAACATCGCGGAGCTGTTGTTATTCTCCCAGTAACTCCCAATCGGACCGTTTTGCTTGTCAGACAGTGGAGACAGGCAGCAGGCAAGATACTGTTGGAAGCCCCTGCAGGGACAATAGAACCAGGCGAAATCCCTGAATTAACAGCGCAAAGGGAATTACAAGAGGAGGTGGGCTATTCAGCAACAAATCTACGGGCTTTGGGTGCATTTTATACAGCCCCTGGTTTTTGCAACGAATTCATTCACGCGTACGTTGCAACAGAACTGACGCGATCGATTCTTCCCCAAGATGCCGATGAAGATGTCCATGTCGAGGAAACGGCTTTGGCGGATGTTCCTAGTTTGATATCTTCTGGGGCTATAGTCGACGCTAAGACTATAGCCGCTTCCTTAATGATGCTCTGTTCAGCGAACGAATTACTGTGATTTTGGAGAATCATAAACATGCTTGGAGCTAATGTTTGCCATGTATGAACATGACCTTGTTGTAATCGGAGCTGGTTTAGCTGGGCTCAGAGCTGCAGTTGAGGCAACTCGAGCAGGAGCCGATGTAGCGGTTATCACTAAGGTTCATCCTGTACGTAGTCACTCCAATGCAGCACAAGGAGGTATCAACGCCGCTTTAACTGACCGCGGGGACACATGGGAAGATCATGCTCTTGCCACAATCAAAGGCAGTGACTATTTGGCTGATCAAGACGCTGTTGAGATCATGTGTAAGGAAGCCGGAGACGCCCTGATTGAACTGGAACATATGGGCGTGATATTTAGCCGCGGTGATGATGGGCGCCTCGGCACACGTCGGTTCGGTGGGCAAAAAAAGGCGAGAACATTTTTCGTGGGAGCGATTACTGGTGCCGCTCTTCTTCATGTTCTCTACGAACAAGCGATGAAACTGGGTTTACGAGTGTACGAAGAGTGGTTTGTAACATCCCTCGTTATGGAGGATGGGGTTTGCCGTGGTGTAGTAGCGCTGGACATAAGTTCCGGAACTCTTCATACGATAAAATCGCGGGCAGTAATCGTTGCTTGCGGAGGAGCTGGCCGCGTATTTGAACCATCAACAAATTCGTTGATTTGTACGGCTGACGGCTTAGGCCTGGCTTGGGATGCGGGCGCTCCCATCATGGATCCCGAGATGGTTCAGTATCACCCGACAACACTGGCGGGTAACGGTATTCTGCTATCGGAAGCTGCCAGGGGGGAGGGTGCATACCTCATCAATTCTGAGGGTGAACGCTTTATGGAACGTTACGCGCCCGATTACCTAGAATTGGCTTCTAGAGACGTGGTCTCGAGAGCAGAGCAGATAGAAATCGACGAAGGTAGGGGAGTTGACGGAAACGTATTGCTGGACTTGCGGCATTTGGGTAAAGACATCGTTCATGAACGGCTCGGATACCTGCAAGAAGTAGCAACAGAATTCATGGGCGTTGATTTGACCGAAGA
Organism: uncultured Dehalococcoidales bacterium; assembly: GCA_964644645.1. GTDB lineage: Bacteria > Chloroflexota > Dehalococcoidia > Lucifugimonadales > Lucifugimonadaceae > CAZXXH01. The sequence continues at coordinate 3,855 of CAZXXH010000101.1, read as the reverse complement.
ACCTATCCCCGTCCGGCCAGGGATGCACTACATTATGGGTGGTATCAAAACAGACGTAAACGGCGCCACGGAGGTGCCTGGCCTTTACGCCGCAGGAGAATGTGCCAACGTGAGTGTTCATGGTGGTAACCGGCTTGGAGCTAACTCGCTACTGGACACCGTAATTTTTGGTCGTAGATCAGCGGTTGCAGCGGTTGAATATGGACGCACTCAAAACAAGGTTCACTCCAAAACGGAGGACGCTTTACGTAGTGAGCAAAGGCGATTGCAGGATATTTTGGATAGACAGACCGGATACAGATGGGCCTCGTTACGTCTCGAAATGGCACAAGCAATGACGTCAGGAATCGGTGTCTATAGAGATCAAACGGGTATGGAGTCAACCCAAAGAATCATTGGTGAGGTTCGTGAAAAGAGCAAATTGGTATCGATAGCGGATAAAGGAAAGGTGTTCAATACGGAGCTTGTGTTTACTCTCGAACTTGAATTTATGATCAAATTCGCCGAAGCCGTATGCGCTGGCGCAATTGCGCGAACGGAAAGTAGAGGAGCGCATTTCCGCACGGACATGAAAGAACGGGACGATCAAAACTGGCTCAAACACACCGTGGTGTACAAAGCACCAGAGGGAAGCAGGGTTAGTACCACTCCGGTTAAAATTACCAAATGGCAACCTGAATCTAGGGTGTATTGATGGAAACAAAATTGAAGGTCCAACGTTTTGATCCGGAACGGAAAGTAGAAGGGCAGTACTTTCAAGAGTTCACAGTTGACGCCCCGGATAGTGCCACTGTTCTGGATGTGTTGATTAAGATCAGAGAAGAAATCGATGGCACTCTGGCTTTACGGTGCGCATGCCGAGCGTCAATATGTGGGTCGTGCAGCATGCGGGTCAATGGACGTGCTTGTTTGGTGTGCAAAACGCGAGTTACTGATATTGCCTCTGATGGAGAAACAATCACAGTTGAGCCGATGGGCAACATGAGAGTGATCAAAGATTTAGTTACCGACATGAGCGGTTTCTGGGAGAAGATGCATTCGATCCAACCGTTTCTTCAACCGAAAGGAGAGGAACCGGAAGGCGAATATCAGGTGACAAACGAAAGTATGGTCCACCTTGTAGGGGTGATGAATTGCATAATGTGTGGCGCATGTGTATCAGACTGTACTGTGCTAGAAGTCGATGACAATTTCATCGGTCCCGCTGCTCTCGCAAAAGCGTACAGATTCGTTAAAGATCCCAGGGATGGGGAAATCGATAATCGGTTGGCATTCCTTAACGAACCGGGTGGAGCGTGGGATTGCACACGCTGCATGCAGTGCGTCGAAGTCTGTCCGAAGGATGTTGATCCGATGGAACGCATAATGGCGATGCGGGATATGGGTATTTCCAGAGGTGTCCGCTCCACCGCTGGATCAAGACATGCCGAATCGTTTGTTAGTTCGGTGAAGAAGCACGGACGACTCGACGAAGCACGACTGACGATTGATAGTGTGGGCAAGTTGAATGTACCGGTTTTATTAGAAATGGCGCCAGTGGGCATAGCGGCGTTAACACATGGGAAGTTACCAATCCGTCCTCACAAAGCAGAAAACAGAGACGAAATCAGGCGTATCGTGGAAGACCTCGAACCCGAATAACTACCGGATCGTATTGGTGCAGTTCAACAAACCCTTAGACTTCCTGATAATGGTGATCTCTAGACGGATCTGTTGTACGTCTAGAGCGGTTTTGAATGCTGGAAACAGGCACACAGCCAATAAACGGAGGCATCTCACAGTATGAAGCCAGACGGCACCCACATGCCCAAAAAATATGCATTTTATCCAGGTTGTGTCGCTCGTGGTGGAGCGCCAGAACTGTATGAATCTACTGTAGCCGTTCTTAAACGTCTCGGCATTGAGGTACAAGAATTGACAAGCGCTGCCTGCACAGGAGCGGGCGTCTTACAAGAGAAAAATCGTAGACTTGGGGATGTCTTGAACGTTCGTACTTTTGCTATGGCGGAACAGATGGGCCTGCCTATCCTTACGATATGTAGTACTTGCCAAGGAGTCATGGCCCAGGCAAATTATCGAGTCAAACAGGATGCCGATTATCTCGCTGAACTGAATGTGGAGTTGGCCAAAGATGGTCTTGAATATCATGGCACCACTGTGATTAAACATCTGTTATGGATCTTAGTTGAAGATGTCGGTGTTGAAAAAGTCAAGCAAACGTTTCGCAAGGACCTAAGAGGCTTGAGCTTGGCTCCGTTTAATGGTTGCTACATCATACGTCCTAGTGATGCTCTGGCATTTGGTGAAAATCCGTCTAGGCAGACGTCGTTGGAAACAATTATCGAGGCGACGGGAGCGTCCGCAGTCAAATATTCTGGCAGTACGAAATGTTGCGGACTACCTATATTGTTCATTAACCAAGATAATTCTACCCGTATGGTGGCCAATCACACGGGTGAAGCTAAGGATGTAGGTGCCGACGCAATGGTAACTCCATGTCCATTGTGTCATTTGAATCTCGATGGCTATCAACCAAAGGCTGCGCGTAAGTGGCGACAAGCAAAAGCTGACATGCCTATCCTACATTTACCACAACTATTGGGTTTGGCTATGGGCATAGAGCCGGAAAATTTGGGCCTGCAGCGACACAAAGTATCGCCCAAGCAGTTTCTCTATGGAATAACCGAAGCCACGCAGGTCGGTTAACAGGCAACCGAACTATCCAGACGTACCGCTCCTCCGGTTTATGCAACGCTCAAAGCCGCCACTGTTTGTAATAGGATCCTCAGTGTGGAGAAACGGTATTTCGTAGAGTTTGGCCGAACTGTATATCAAACTTGTTGATGTGTAGTGCCTGATATTGGATTATTGTTGTACTACGGCTGCGGCAGAGGGAAGGTTGTGGGTTGGCTTTCGGCTAAGGCAGAACATCCATTAACGCTAGAATAGACGCCCGTCGCGTTTACTACTTTGTGTGGCGTTCCGTTGCTGTAACAAGTTCCTGGACGGCATCGGCTGAACTGGTGAGAGCATCCTGTTCCGATGGTGACAATTCCATCTCTATTACTTTTTCTACCCCGCCAGATCCAAGTCTAACCGGTACACCAGCAAATAAACCGTCGATACCGTATTCCCCCTCCAGTAATGCGGCACAAGGCAATACAGTCTTCCGGTCAAACAAGATTGCTTCTACCATTTGTACTATGGCGGCGGAAGGGGCATAAAAAGCGCTACCTGTTTTCAGTAATCCAACAATTTCCGCGCCGCCGTTCCGCGTCCGCTCAAGTATCTCGTCTAGCCGTTTAGCGGGTATTAGATCAGTCACTGGCACTCCACCCGCTGTGGTAGATCGTAAAAGTGGCACCATAGTGTCTCCGTGCCCGCCTAATACGTATGCGGATATATTGGTGACTGACATGCCTAGTTCCTGTGCCAAAAATGTTCGGAAACGAGCCGTATCAAGTACGCCTGCCATACCGACCACGCGCTGCTTCGGAAAACCGCTGACCCGATAGGCATGTTGCACCATCGCGTCCAACGGGTTTGATACGACAATCAGCACAGCGCCCGGCGACTGTTTGCAAACGTTTTCGGTTACGCTCCCAACTATCTTCATGTTGGTGAACAATAGATCGTCTCGGCTCATTCCTGGCTTCCGGGCGATACCAGCAGTTATAACTACTACATCAGAGTCAGCAGTATCGGGATAACTACTTGAACCTATTACATTGCTGTCACTGCCCGTTATCGGACCACTTTGTAGTAAGTCAAGGCCTTTTCCTTCTGCCAACCCGTCCACTACATCAACAATTACGACATCAGCAATACCGCGGTCGAAAATGCGTTGAGCCGCGG
>CAZXXH010000100.1:5552-6541 GCA_964644645.1 uncultured Dehalococcoidales bacterium | reverse complement strand
GAGCAGTTTCCGGCTCAGAACCACCTGAACACGAAACGGATAGCAGCAACGTTACGGTTAGTAAAGTCATATTGCGAATCATAAAACCACCTTATCTAAAAAATGGAGCGGGCGATAGGACTCGAACCCTCGACCTCCTGCTTGTAAAGCAGCACCGTTTATCGCTAGGCGTCTATAGTCACGACCCTGAACGAAACAGCATCATTGCTCGATCCCAAGGATGCGTATCAGGTTCCGCCCCATGATGGCTTCCTTCTGCTCAGGCGTGAGAGCGGGCAGGTGATCCCTGAAGAATATCGGCATCAGAGCAGCAGGGGAATAGGGGGCGCGGCTGCCCATCAGGATCCTGTCGGCACCCACTGCCTCCACCGCTGGCTGGATGATGTTCGGCCTGAAATCCGCGTCTATCGCAATCACGGTGTTGGACGACCGCTTCAAGGCTGGAAGAATCTCTCCATTCCAGCCCCCGCCACCGCTTGCCCCCCCCGCCGGGCCGATGATGAATGTCGTGTTCGGGAAGTCAGCCGCTATATCAGCGACCATGCTCGGCGTGGACGTGGCGCCGAAGGAGTCATCTGTGTGAAAGAAGACGGGGACGTTAAGCTGCGACGCGGTCTCCACGACCGGGTCGACTAGGTTCCGATCGATCAATTGGTAGTACTCGTCGATTGTGCTCATCATGACCGCGTGAAACCCGCGCTCCTCCACCCAGCAGCGGAGGTCGTCTAGGGCAGCCTGGCCGCGCTTTGGCTTAGCACGGGCGTATCCGAAAAACCTGCCGGGATACTCCCTGATCGCTTTCGCTATGCGTTCATTATCGGGCCTGAAGTCGTCGACGACGCCTGGATCGGGCGGCGCCACACAGACCCCGGTTATGCCGGCTTCGTCCATCAGTTGTACCCACTGCTTCCCTTCGAGCGGCACCGGCAGGCCCCAGGCTCCCCAGCTGGGGTCAACTCCCAGGTAGGTGTGTGCGTCATAGATCATCT
>CAZXXH010000100.1:0-5542 GCA_964644645.1 uncultured Dehalococcoidales bacterium | reverse complement strand
AGGTCGATCACGCGGCAGTGCTCACCTGGCCATGCATCAGGAGTCCAGTCCGAGCACTCGCACGAAGTTGGAGTGGAGAATGGCTTGCTTGTCGTCATCGGAGACTCCCGGCAGGCCGTCTTTAATCATCAACGGCGCCATTGCCACGGGAGCGTATGGCCCATGGCTACCCATCAGGATTCTTCCTGCTCCTATCTCAGCTACCACGGGCATTATCACGTCCAACCGGAAGACCGCCCCCGTGGTGGTCACGGTGTTGGGAGCTCGCCTCATGGCTTCGACCAATCCCCCGTGCCAACCGGGGTGACCCATGTGGCCGATGACGAAAGTGGTTTCTGGAAAGTCAACAGCGAGGTCGGCCACCATATCAGGGGTACATGTCGAGCTGAAAAAGTCTCCCGAATGACACAAGACCAGTATGCCCAGCCTATCGGCGAGCTCTATCACTGGATCCAGAAGCAGACGATCGTCCAGGCGGTAGACTTGGTCCGCGGTGTTGATCTTGAGTCCGCAGAACCCGCGTTCCTCAACCCAGTAGCGCATATCATCGAGCGCAGCCTGGCCGCGCCTCGGCTTGACTCGACACAGACCATGGAAGCGCCCGGGGTGTCTCTCCACGGCTAGGGCAATACTCTCCATGTCTGACTTGAAGTCATCCCCGTGGCCAAGTCCTGGCGGCATTACCAGAGCCCCATCCAGGCCGATGCTCTCCATTATCTGGAGCCAGCTCTCCTCATTGAGAGGAGCTGGTACGCCCCACGCAACCCACTGGGGATTGTTGCCAAGGAACCCGTGTGCGTCATACATCTTCCTTTGACTCCTCCGTGGGTTTCTGGCCGATGAGAGTTGGCTGGACTTGGGCGTTGCACGACGAGCGCCTGTTGACCCTCACAGCGTAGTCCGTACAAACGAGGCACAGGCACTCAAGGCCCTGCCCGCCGTACCAGTGTAATGTTTTCGAAATGATTTAGATAATTTTGCCGGGAGATGGTTAGGTCAGCGTCATCTCGACTGCAGCGAAACCGTTTCCGATTACCAGTCAGCAAAGGCGTCTTCTTGACCGGTGCAGGTCGTCGCTTGGAGCTTCCTCTAAAGCCGTTTGACCTACAATCCCAACTAACGCACACGCCGGGCACAGGCGAGCCCAACTCTGCAAGGGACCGGATGGGCTAAGATACGTTCGTGGCAGCGCAAGGGAAACATGCCATGCGTTTGGGGGCTGGATAGCCGGAAGGGGAGCCATGCTGATCGTAGACGCGTACGCTCACATCTACTCAAATGACCGTAAGCGGTACCCGCCCAAAGAAGAGCCTGGCGAGCCGGAGGAGCCAGCCGCCGCCGAAGACTTGAAACGGCGCATGGATGAGGTTGGAGTGGAGCGTGCCGTGTTCGTCCAGCCGATGAGTTTCTACGGCTGGGACATCCGCTACGTGATGGAAGCCACCAGCGAAAACCGTGAGTGGGCCGCCGGCGTCATACCGGTGAACCCGGATGAGCCCGCACACTTGGAGCTTCTGCAGGACGCCGTCCAGACTTATGGCATACGTGGGTTACGGCCCGTCGCAGACCCCATGAGCCGATTGTCTACCCCGAACGTATACCGCCTGTTCAGGAAGGCGCGCGATCTGGGTGTCGTGGTGAACGCCGCGCTCGATGACAATCTGGATCGGGTGCAGGATATCGCGAAGATCGCTTCCGATCTGGATGACCTTCGGATCGTGCTCCATCACTGCTTCATGCTGAACGCCCGCCAGAACACCGAGGCGACCCTTTCAGCGCTCAATCTCCTCTCGCAGAGACCGAACGTATATGCCAAACTCACGCCGGGCGCCATGGGCTCATCCGAGGCATATCCGCACCGGGATATGCACGAGCCTCTAAAGCGGGTGATCGAATACTTCGGGCCAGAGCGGTGCGCGTGGGGTGCCTGCTTCCCGAACGCGCGGTGGACGAAGGGAACGAGCTACAGGCAGAACCTCAAGCTGTTCACCGAGGAACTGGGCCTATCGCAGGCGGAGCAGGAAGCGATCCTCGGCACAACAGCGCTCCGACTGTGGTTTCCAGACGCCGCATCTTCTGGCTAGAGCATTGCCTCAGGAATGGCTTTACAGCGGCCTACCTTTTCGAGGATGACCTCAACCGAGGTTGACCAGACGAAGGGCTTAGGGGCCTCGTTGTAGGCGTCGAGACACTCAGTAGAGCGTTAAGCCTGCCTACTGAAACCGGGCGGGGCTAACTCCCGGTGCATGGACCGAAGGTTCGTGTTCACATACGATTTCCGAGACAAGTTTGCCCGTAATCGGCCCCAATGTCATACCTATCGTGGCGTGACCGGTTGCAACAACTAAGTTCGGGTGCGCTATTACGCCTCCGATGACTGGCACACCGTCCGGCGTCGTGGGCCTGAGCCCAGCCCACGTGTTGTCCGTGGTAAATTTTTCGCCGCCATTTAGATATCGCTGAGCTCCTCGTACCACTGCGTTGACTCTGCGGGAATTAATCGTTAGGTTGAGTCCCGCGAGCTCTAATGTTCCTGCAAGTCTCAACCTAGAGCCCATCGGATTCACTCCCACGGCAGCTTCTCCTAGGATTAGACCGTGCTTTAGCGCGGGGCCCTTCCAATCAAAGGTAACGCTGTAACCCTTGGCTGGTTGAATCGGAAGGTTCAGACCAAGGTTTTTCACGAGGCTTGGTGACCACGATCCTGCTGCCAGTACTACGTGATTCGGTTGGTATTCTCCTGCGGTCGTCTTCACCGTTTCGATCCGCCCACCGTTGGTATAGAACCCCAACACCTCGACGCCTTCACGTATCGTTACACCTTTTGCCCTTATCCTGTCGGCGAGTTCGTAAACGAAGTCCGTTGGATTCAAATAAGAGTCTTCCGGATAGTAAACACCCCCAACTATGTCTGGCCGTATGGCGGGCTCCATCGCTACCACTTGTGTCGGGTTCTTCTCCTCCATCAGAAGGCCACTATCTCGCATGAGCCGGCCTTCTTCAAGCCCTTCCCGGTAACCTTCCTCGGTGCTGTATAACATGAATAGCCCAGTTGTATGGTAGTTGCAGGCAATCTTCTCCTCGTCGATCAGTTCGTCATAGAGGTCCCTGCTTGCGCGGGTTAATTTCAGGAGAGTGTTCATAGCTGACCGCATTCGTTCTGGGGTGCAATTGCTACGGAATTGCCATAACCAGGAAATCAGTGCGGGGTCGATGCGGGGTTTTCCGTAGAACGGGCTCCTGGGATCCAAGAGCCATTTCAATGCTCTACCGACCGTTCCTGGTCTTGGCAGTGGAATAGAGTGGCTCGGCACTATGAGACCGGAGTTACCCTGTGAACTACCGCTGCAAACCGAGGATCGATCAAGGAGAGTAACCTGGCGTCCGGACTTTTGAAGATAGTAAGCTGCACAGACCCCGATGACTCCGCCGCCTATAACTACGACGTCAGTTTTTTCTAACATGGTGAGGGGTGTTGAAAGATAGGCATCCGCATAAGCCCGGTCACCGTAGGTAGGGGATGGTCTGTGGTCCTTGGGGGAGCACGCACACGCGGGCTGCAGGCCCAGCTTGATCGCTGCCTGCAGAGCTCCCGTCGGAGACGTCCCTTATAGGCTCGAAGTGTGCTGCAATTATCTCGCTATCCGTTAAGCCGTCTGCTTTAACTAGTACCCGAGCTCGCTGGAGAATCTTAGCCTGAATTTGGACTTGCCATTGATCCGGTACGGTATGGGGAGACGACTCGATCATTTCGAGAATTTCTGCCGGTGAATCACGCGATGCAAGGAGATTCGCGTAGTTGCCATGGTCTGGAATTCCGTCACTACATTCGGTGGCACATACGATAACTCCACCAGGCTGCACAACGCGGGCTGCCGCTGACATGCCTTTAACCGATTGGTATAGATTTTGATCGAGCGGATATCCAGAATTTGAGGTCACTACCACATCGTAGAGTTCGTCTACCGCTTGCATGACCTGATGCTTGGTATATTCGCAAGCGGCACGGTGTTCAGAAACCAACTCTCCAGCGAACACACTGGTTATCTCTTGATCACTGTTCAATGTGACATCGATGGAAAAATTGACACCAGTATTCGCAGCTATTGCGCGGATGTCGTCATGCACGGGATTACCGTAAGTGACGCCCCACGTTGCAGCCGGGTGTCCAATTCTTACTGAGTCGTGAAGAGTCAGTATCGTATCCAATCCGGCCAATCCTGGTGCGACCATCTTTGGGCCACCACTAAAGCCGGCAAAGAAATGGGGTTCTACGAAGCCTGTTGTAATCCGAAGGTCAGCTTCCATCCATCGTCGGTTCAATCGCACAGGAACTGAATTGCCAACCAACCCGATATCGATCAGTGAGCTCTGATCGTTGGCTGAGTGATTCATTACTTCCACGGCCGCTAGTATTTCTGGCCCAAGCATCTTCTCTTGCTCTGCGCGAGTGTTAGGTCTGTGAGTGCCTGTGGCGATTAGTACGGTTATGTTGCCCATGGACACTATTCCGGACAGCTCGTTTAGCAAAGCCTCCATCATTATCCTGGAAGGCTGTGCTCGAGTGACATCGCACACTGAGATCGCGACATTCATGCCCGGCAGTGCAAGCTTCCGGAGAGGCATCGTGTTTATTGGCGAACGTATTGCGGCGAGCAGGGCGTCCGACGGGTTGCACAGTCCGGGTGTGTACTGGGGTGCGACGACTGTCGTTCTGTTTTTTGGAAAATTAACCCGAAGGCCGTGTCGGCCATATGCTAGATCAATGTTCAAACGATAACTCTCTGTATTGTTCGGACTCGAATGGTCCCCGGTGTTCTTGTATACGGCTTTTCCAATATTAGATTTGAAACGCGTCACCGCTTACAACAGGATGACCATTATGTAAGTGTGGAGTAGGGCAGCGCGATCTTTCAATCCATGTAAGCAACTGTATTTGGATATGCTGTTACTGTTGTCGTGGGCGCGGTCGGCCCCGAACCGTATACTGAACGAACGTACTATGTCGATTGGACCGTATCCACACCAGTAGAGTGAACGAACCTATTCCAAATAATTCACCTGACCACACCGATGGGCGCTTAAACAGGCGTGTGTGGCAGCGTTGGCTGGGATTTGTAACTATAGGATTAGGTATCTTGCTCGTGGGTTTCGCAAGTGGGTACTTGGGCCTGGCGCAGCTAGCAAGCTCGAATTTGGACAATCTTGTTTACCCAGTTAACCGGCCGATTTTGGAAGAATCGGTATCAGGCGATACTAAATCCGTATACGGGATCAGTGTCGGAGAGGTTCCAGGATATACCTACCCCAATGCCTTGAGTGTAAAGATTTACCCTGCTGCTTGGATTCATCCGATGTACTGGGACGAGCCACAGTGGGCTGGTAGCGAGTCAATCCCTGTTACGGATATCCCCCCTGGATTCTTGCCGGTATCACTTGATCAAGTCTCTGACATAGGTGGTAACTCTGCCGCGCTTCGAATTGAGATTCCGGCGATTGGTGTAGAAGCTGCTGTTATAGAACTCGGCATATTGGATTTGGG
>CAZXXH010000099.1:307-6590 GCA_964644645.1 uncultured Dehalococcoidales bacterium | reverse complement strand
TGAAATTGAAAACCAAATATTCTATTTTGATTGCACGATGACTGCTACTGCAGGTCCCGGGTTTTCGCTGATGAGCGAGGGATTAGGCCTTGCCTGGATGGCGGAAATACCTTGTGTAGTTGTGGACGTTCAACGTGGGGGGCCATCGACCGGTCTCCCTACCAAGACGGAGCAATCGGACCTGTTTATATGTATGCATCCGGCTCACGGAGACGCCAAGATGCCAGTAATAGCGCCAAGCCCTTAATTGGGCGGAGAGATACCAGGGGCCGGTAGTGGTTATCACAGAGATGCAACAGGCCGATCGAACCCAGAACATTCGGCGCCCAAATCTGGATGGCCTGGTAGTTGAGGCTCGTGAGGTATACAAGGGAGACAACGGTTATCGAAGATATGAATCGGAGTCCGTCTCACCCATGCCAATACCCGGCGGGCCAGGCGCGTACGTGGGCAATGGAAGTGAGCATGATTTTACTGGAGATACCACTCATAGGCCTGACCATCATATTCATGGGACTGAGCGGCGGTTCGGTAAGTTGAAACTCCTTAACGACGGGACCTATGAGGAAGAAAATCCCGGTGCGCCCGTTGTAGTGATGCCCTGGGGAGCTTCGAAAGGTGTGGTGCGAGAGGCGTATAATTTGCTGACGTCAGAACGGGTTGACTTGGGTTGGATCTACACTATGTTTTTGCACCCATTGCCGGATGGATTGCTCGAGATTCTCCGAGGCAAAGATCTAGTAATAGTTCCTGAACTGAACTATCAGGGCCAGTGGTCGTCGATACTGCGTTCAGAGGGTGTGCAGGCCGAGTCCATTACACGCTACGATGGTCTGCCATTCAAGTACACGGAACTGGCAGAAAAGATAAGGGTACGGGCTGAGCAATACGTTGCATCAGGAGTTGTTCTATGAGTGCAAATAATCCCGAATACGATTTCAAATGGTGCCCAGGTTGTGGCGATTTCGGTGTGCGACGCGCGCTTGAATGGGCCATAGAGGCACGCACCCAAAAATATGAATTGCCCATAAGTAATAATGTTATTGTGGCTGGTATTGGTTGTTCGGGGAATCTTGTCCATTTACTGGAAAGCGAAGAGCAACCGTTCGGGCTACATGGCATTCATGGACGGACGCTGCCGCTTGCTTTTGGTGTCAAGATGGCACAGCCGGCCCTCAATACCGTGGTCGTGGCAGGTGATGGTGATTTTCTCAGTATCGGTGCAGAGCACATAGGCCCTGCCGCCCAGCGAAATTTAGACATCACGTGTGTGATTATGGACAACGGGGTTTACGGACTAACCAAGGGCCAAAGTTCACCCACAACGCAAATCGGTGAGAAGACCAGTTCAACTCCATACGGGAAGATAGAGGGTGAGGTATTGCCTCTAGACCACTATTTGACCATAGGGGTGTCGTATATCGGGTCGCATTACTCAAGCAAGCCGCGCGCTTTGGCCAAGATGATTGAGGAAGCCATGGAACATCCTGGTTTTTCAATTGTCCACGTGCAGTCTCCGTGCACTACGTACAACGATAATTATGTTCAGCTTAAGGGTGATCCCAAGCAAGGAATTCCACCATTGGTATGGCCGATTCCAGATGAATATGACCCGTCGAGTCGTCAGGGAGCCCAGGAATTGCTCCAGCGACCTGGCATCCCGGTTGGAGTTGTATACCGTGAAAACCTGCCCACCATTGGTGATCGGCTTGAAGAGATTAATTCCAGGGTCAAGGCACGCAGTGTTGTCGAACTAATGGACAGTTACGCCTTGTGAACACAGTATGTTCTTCTGGAGGACAGCTGACATCGGCGACTAATTTGTAGGTCGTTCGAACTCGAGCTTGAGCGGAAGTAGCTCAGTGGTAGAGCATCACGTTGCCAACGTGAGGGTCGCGGGTTCGAATCCCGTCTTCCGCTCCAACCACACAATCGCTTACGCGTCATAAAACGGTGTGGAGTAGAGATACATTCGTCCATGAATGCTGAATCTTTTAGTGATTTCTAACCATGTGGCGCTATGGCTGTCTTCATTCCCCTGGCTGACGCGGCTTGCTCGAACGCGGCGCCTATTTCTTCTAGGGGGTACCGCGTTCCGATGATTCCATCCAGGTTCAGTCGGGCCATTGCGTCAAGTGCACGTGACATCTCATCTCCCCTGCCAAATGAGCAAACAACCTTGATTTCGCGGAAGTGGATATCATAAAGGTCACTAGGTAGACGAGACTCCTTGGGGCACACGCCGAGTATTTCCATGGTCCCGCGCTTTCGGGTCAGTTGAATCGCGAGATCTACCAACTCAGGCTTGCCGACGGCTTCGCATGAGAACTGAACTCCCCGGCCGTCTGTTACATCCATGATGAAGTCGCGAAGCGGAGTTTCTCCAGGATCATGCACGATGTCGGCGCCAAGTTGTTTTGCCATGTCGCGCCTCTCTGCCACAGGATCTGAGAGGATGCTGGTGCCGGCTCCCATAAGTTTCGCGATGCCAAGCGTCATTTGTCCCATAATTCCGCCCCCAATGACTAGTACGGAGGCACCGGGCGGTATTTCTGATCGTTCCAGGCCTATCAGGCAACACGATGCAGGTTCCGTTAGGGACGCTTCTGGAAGACCTACTCCCTCCGGTACTGGGTAAGTGCAGTATTCAGGTACCTTGATGTACTCTGCATAGCCACCAAAAGACACCTTTTCAACGCATCTGGTAGTTCGACCGCTGAGGCATTCGAAACATTCACGGCAGAAACTGCCAGAATCGCAGGCGACAGGTTGACCTAATCTGGTTTGATCAACTCCTTTACCGACTTCGATAATAGTCCCACTCAACTCGTGCCCCAACCTAGCTGGTGGATTATTAGGGAATAATCCCTGGGTTACGTGAACCTCTGTTCCACAAATGCTGGCAGTTTCTATTCGGACAACGACCTCCCCAGGGCCTGCAACCGGATCAGGTTCTTCGTCTATAGTGAAGTTGTTATCGCCTCGCCACGTCGCAAATTTCATGGTGTCTTGGTCCTTCTACATACTCAGACTTAGCTTTGTTACTTTGCGTGCCCCGTTTACCTCAGTCAGGAATTTGGACATTAACTCGGTCTACAAGTGTCCGAATAAGTGTCTGTTAACCGTCCGGTTGTCCGAAGCGGAGTATATCGCCCAAATGTGGCAAAATGTTCGTCGTCAGCGGTGTAGTTCTTTGTGATCTTGAGTGAACAGTTGGCATTTTGTCACCTGGTACCATCAGGTTTTAGAGTGCGCTATTAACTGTTTGATCACAGCTGCGAAAGAGATTTGTCAGAGGAAGGGTATTTGTCACTGTGAGTGCACGAACGCTAGACGGGCCACAGGGTGAGAACCAGTTAACAAAGAGGGCAAAACGCCTGCACCAATCGTCTCTGGTCATCGATACCCATATAGATACCATCTCCCACCTCTACTGGCGGCGACCTAATTTCGCAAAACATCTCCCCGGAGGCCGAGTAGATCTGCCTCGCCTACGAGAAGGTGGTGTAGACGCTGCTTTCTTCGCTATTTGGATCGACGATCCTTTGGATGAAAACGCTGCTCTACAGCACACTTTGAGAGCGCTGGACGCGATTTACGAGACAGTGGCTTCCAACGAATCGGATCTTGAGATTGCTCTCACGGCTGGTGACATTGAACGTATCCGTGCCGCAGGCAAAATTGGAGTCCTCCTTAGCATCGAAGGTGGTCGAGCGATTGCTGATGACCTAGGCGTACTGCGTATGTTGTACCGTCTTGGCATACGGTCGATAACTCTTGCGTGGAAGGGAGCAACCAACTGGATTGACTCTTGGCACGAGCAGGTTCATGGGGGGCTTACCGATTTTGGCCGAGACGTCGTTCTCGAAATGAATCGCCTGGGCATGCTGGTAGACATATCCCACGTCTCTGACAAGGCTTTCTACGACGTTTTAGATATTAGCGAGAGGCCTGTTTTTGCTTCCCACTCTTCTTGCAGGGCCCTGTGCAATCACAGGCGAAATATGACAGACCAGATGATCCGTGCGCTAGCTGATCACGGCGGCGTAATAAACATCAATTTTAGTTCTAATTTTGTTGTACAGGGTTGGGATGATGAATGGACGGACAGGCACTGGCAGCGTTCTGGTGACGGCAATGTTGACGGTTGGGACATAGTGGGTGGACCGTCACCAAATCCTGGCCCACCCTTCGAACGTTTGGCGGAGCACTTCCGCCACGCGTTGGGTCTTGTAGGGGCGTCTCACGTTGGCATAGGTTCAGACTATGACGGGGTGAGCTCTGTTCCTCAGGAAGTTGAGGACATTTCTAAGTTGCCCAGGATCACTGAATCTCTACTTGCGGACGGGCACTCGGAAGCAGAAATCCGATCTGTGTTGGGGCTTAACAACCTGCGCTTGATCCGCGATGTTATGGGATGAGGATGTTCAATAAATGAGCCAGTGCGATACAGAACTGGGATGTATTGTTAAAAGTGCAGCTTGATAAGTGCTAAACGGAGGGGTTGGCAGAACCGACATCACGCCGCCTGTAGGCATCGCCCACGCAGGTTGGGGCGCAGCGACACACGAGCGTGCAGAAGGCATCGATATGCCGTTTTACAGTACTAGCCTGTACGTCTCAGATGGGCTGGTTGAAGCCGCGATCGTTGATATAGATATCCTCTTGTTACCAGATGAGTTGGAGCAGGCGATTCGCCGATCTATTGTAGAGATTACGAACATTCCCTCTGAGCACTTATGGCTGGGTGCAACACATACCCACTCGGGTTCCGAGTTCAAGGACACATGGCTGGTAGAAGGTTCCGAATTGGTAGGCCCATACCTGGACAGCCTGCCCGGGAAAATTGCGGAGTCTGTGGCTAAAGCAAAGAACGATATGCGCCCGGTTGTTGTAGGGGCAGGCTCTGGACAGTGCTCGATCAACGTAAATAGGCGACCGGTTGCCTCAGACGGGTTTATGTTCACCGGGCGCAACTGGGACGGTTTCGCTGACCGTACTGTTTCTGTAGTTGCAATTGATGGTGACGATGGTAAACCGATCGCGACGATAGTGGGTTACGCGTGCCACGCGACGGTTTTGGGCCCCGCAAATCGCGTACTGTCACCAGACTACCCTGGCCATATGCGTCGAGTAGTCGAGCGTAACGTGGGTGGGCATTGTCTGTTTCTACAGGGTGCGGCGGGCAATCAAGGTCCTGTAGATGGCTTTATAGGCGACCTCAAGGTACCGCGAAGACTCGGGACTCGCCTGGGGCTCGAGGCCGCAAAGGTACGGTTGGAGATCGACCCGATACCCAGGGAAGAGCGACTTGTAGAGATTGTTGCTTCCGGTGCCGACTTAGGCATGTACAAAGATGAACCTGTGGGTGAGCCCGACGACACATTGCGTGTTGTTAATACAATCGTTCATCTTCCAGCAGGGGACTTTCCAGCACCGGAAGACGCGCTTAAGAAATATGAAAACTTAGCTGCTCAACTGGAGGAGACCAGGAGGGGTGGCGACGCCGTAGCTATCAAGGCTGCAGTGAGGAGCGCCAAACGGGCTTGGATCGCCAGCAATATGGCCAACGCTGGTGCCGACGAAACCGTCTCTGTGCCTATTCAGGCCATCCGTATAGGGTCCGTGGGATTTGTCGGAGTGCCAACCGAACCGTTCGCTCAGATTGGGTCCACCGTGAGAGAGAGATCTCCGGCTCCTTATACAGTGTTTGCTGGTTACACGAACGGGTCATTGGGATACGTACCGACGCCAGAAGCCTACGAACAGGGCGGATACGAGCCGCGCGCAACCCCATTTCGCGCTGGTGGATCGGACGATCTAATAGAGGGATGTGTATCTGCCCTGGAGCGCTTATGGGGCGGTGATTCCTAGTCAACTGTTGATTCCACCCCGAGTGTTCGAAGTGGGTGGCGGATAGGCAAGGAGACCATCATGGCTTGCCGTTAAATCACGCTATACCTCCACCAGTTATAAATACTATTCAATGCTATAGAATATAACAAATTGACATAAGTAACTGTTACATATATAGTCGTGCTGTAAACGGGAAATATTATATAAAATACTCCTGTTTACCTTATAAACATTAAATGTAAGGAGCAACTTGACTGACTCGAATGGTGGATTGATGACCGTTACAGAGATCGCGGTCTATTTGAGCTTGTCTCGGCAAGCGATCTATGTTCTGGCACAGAACGACGAAATCCCGGCCTTTAAGTTAGGTGCATCTTGGAGATTTCGAAAAAGCCATAGTTAACTACGAAAAAGCAATCCAAATTAA
>CAZXXH010000099.1:0-297 GCA_964644645.1 uncultured Dehalococcoidales bacterium | reverse complement strand
GACCGATCTTACAGCTGACTTGCGTCGGATTCTCAGCGGTAGTTTCTTTTTGCGGACCTCGATGATCCGAAGGCGTACTGGAACTTTGCGAACTGTCGCAACTACATACGTTTGGGACGGGCAGGACCGCCTGTATCTGTCGGGCTATCCAGGCCGTCGAGATTGGGTGGCTAACATGGCAGCCAATCCAGAAGTTACGATTCACACGGTGGAATCAGAACCCTGGTACGACATCCCGGCGAGCGCGCGCGTTATAAGAGATCGGTCGGAGCGGCTACCTCACCTGCTCAACTTCAT
>CAZXXH010000098.1:4731-6606 GCA_964644645.1 uncultured Dehalococcoidales bacterium | reverse complement strand
GCGTGTTCCTACAATTACGCCTGTTGGACCCGTGCAGAACGCGAGTCTGACCGTCAAGGAGGTCGTACATCATGGGGAGGGTAGAAGGAAAAGTTGCTCTGGTTGCAGGCGGTGCCGGCGCAATGGGATCAGCAGTTGCCCGGCTCCTATCGGCCGAAGGCGCTACGATATTGGTCGCCGATGCAAACATTAAGAAGGCGGAAGCTGTGGCCAAAAATCTGTCCGGTCCAAATACTGACGCAGCGTTTATTAAACTGGATGTCCGTAACGCCTCTCAATGGAGCGCAGCGGTAGACGCAGCAGAACAAGAGTTTGGCAAACTAGACGTGCTCTGCTACGTCGCCGGAGCTAATCGGCGAGTAAGCTTTGACGATCAAACCGAGGATATGTGGCGAGAGATTCTTGAGACTAATTTGACCGGAGTATTTCTGGGCATCAAAGCCACTGTTCCAGCTATGCGACGTGCTGGTAGCGGTGCGATCGTAGCGGTGGGATCACTAGCCACCATACGCCCTGGACCCGGCCCGGGATATAGTGCCAGCAAAACAGGGCTCATTGGCTTGATCAGCGCAGCTGCCAGTGAGTACATGGCAGAGGGGATAAGGGCTAACGTAGTATCGCCAGGCCACGTCGATACACCGTTTATCAGAGGCAATAACCCGTACAGTCCCAATGATTGGTCCACATCCATCGATAATCCTAGGAATTACAGCATCCGACAAGCAGCCTCACCGATCGGACGTCTGTTGAAACCGGATGACATAGCACCGGCATTCCTTTTTTTGGCGTCGGATGAGTCAGCCACAATCACCGGAACTAACATGGTGGTCGACGGTGGTGCGGCTATATAGCTATCTATATGAAAAATAAGTGGCATTCAATTTAGCCCATTTTTACAGGGGGGCGGTTATGAATTACGAAATCGAAGTAGTAGCTAATGTCGCAGCATTTGTTGGAGAAGCCCCGGTCTGGGACTGGAGACGCAATATCCTGTACTGGACAGACATTCGTAGGGGCCGGATGTACCAATTCGACCCGGTCACACACGAGAACAGGAAGATCCACGAAGGTATTTTTGTAGGTGGCCTAGCAGTGAACCGTCCAGGTGGTTTGACATTAGGCACCTGGGAAGGCGTTCAACTTTGGAGATCTGATAACGATACTGCGTGGTTAGAACATGGCCACATAGGGGAACATCCGCTTCAATTCAATGACTGCACCGCCGGTCCGGACGGCAGCTTCTATGCCGGCACTTACTTTGACGATGGGATCGGCAAATTGTTCCGATTCCGCCCCAGCGGTGATGTAGAAGTAGTTGCAGAGGATTTGGGAATCAGCAATGGGATGGGGTTTTCGCCTGATCTTGCCACTTTCTACCACACAGAGTCGATATCCCGAACGATCTATCGTTATGACTATGACAGAACAAACCACGTCATATCAAACCGACGCGTCCTCGTGAAGCTGGGCGATGACGAAGGTATACCAGACGGCATGACTATCGACGCTAATGGATTCATTTGGAGCGCAAATTATGGTGGTGGAGCAGTGATCCGATTCGATCCAGACGGGAAGGAGGAAAGACGCATCAGGTTCGCGGCGACGCAAACCTCAAGCGTGATGTTCGGTGGAGAAGATTTAAGTGACCTGTACGTTACCAGCATTGGCCGAGGCAATGGATTGCCTCCCAGTGGTTTAGAGCCAAAAATATATGACTTCTCCGCCCATCGTGGAGGCGAATTGTTCCGTGTGAAGCTCGACGTTCAAGGCAAGCCAGAATTCGAGACGGAATTCTCGTGGCCCCAGAAACGCTCGGAGCGCACGGATATCGCTCGGATTCAACTAGGGCAACCATGAGCGGCTTTACTTACACAT
>CAZXXH010000098.1:0-4721 GCA_964644645.1 uncultured Dehalococcoidales bacterium | reverse complement strand
CCCCCCCCCGCTCACAACTGGGTCCCACGACAGGTAGGCCAACGGGCGCAAGCTTACGCCCTAGATCATATATTCGTGCAAGAAACTTTGCACTTTGTATTTGAACTAAAACACCCTCGTAGAATCAGTATTTAACGACCTTTGAAAATAGGTTGGCGCTTCTCGCGAAATGCAAGCGTGCCTTCCCGAAAATCCTCACTATCAAATACACGTAACGGCAACATCTGTTGATCGTCGTCCAGATGCCTCAGGCCGGGATCTGACACCACCTTTCTCAATACGAATTTGTGGGCGGCATGAGACAAAGGAGCCAATTTGGACATATGGTTTGCCAGAGTTGAAACTCTCTGCTCCAGTTCACCGACGGGTAGAACCTCGGAAACCAACCCCATCTCTATCGCCTTAGCCGCATCGACTATTTCACCTGTCAACAACATTCTCGAGCTAACGCCTGCTCCAACCAAAGCAACCAGCCTCCTGACCTCCTTATATCCGGCAACAACGCTGATACGGGCAATTGGAACTCCAAATCGGGACCGAGCGGAAGCAATACGCAGGTCTGTCGCTGTCGCCAGTTCAAGCCCACCACCAACACATACACCGTGGATCATAGAGATGACTGGTTTAGGAATTGCCTCCACAGCGTCCATCGCTCCCTCGAATTGCTCCGCATATATAATCGCTGAAGCTGAATCGTGACGGTTACGTTGAAAGTCCTTTATATCTGCCCCAGCGGAAAACGCCGTTTGTCCAGAACCTCGTATAACAACCACTCGGACGGTACTGTCACGCCCAAGCCTTATGGCAACATCCTTCAGCTCACGCCACATTTCTAAGGTAATAGCATTAAGCTGCGCCGGCCTGTTCAGAGTAATCGTGGCCACTTGGGATTTAACACCTACTAGAATTTCATTAGCCAAGACAGCCTCCGTTGGTTAATCGAAAAATACATGGCAGAGTAGCAGTATCACTTGTGCTATTGCCATGCTCAATACCTCTACAACAACCTGACAAGTTAGAATGTTTAGCACGAATTGTTAATCCGTGAATGAGCACTCTGGATTGATGTGTTAAACAATGGAGTTACGGGCACATGAAAGTAGCCATATCGGGCTCCAGCGGACAGGTAGGATCTGCTCTCGCCTCCGATTTCCGTAGCGCAGGCTATGACGTCCTAAAGCTCGTACGCCGTCCTCCTGAATCTAACGATGAAGTCTGTTGGTACCCGGAAGAAGGCCATATTGACTCCAAATCACTTGATGGTGTCGACGCCGTTGTACACATGTCGGGCGAACCTATGGCAAATGGGCGCTGGTCAGTCAGTAGGAAATCCCGTATTCGACGCAGCCGGACTCGCAGTACCCACCTACTTGCAACTACCCTAGCTTCTCTTAAAACCTCCCCTTCTGTCTTCATTTCAGCATCAGCTATGGGATTCTACGGTGACCGGGGCGATGAAGTGCTCACAGAGACCAGTTCATGTGGCCGCGGGTTTCTCGCTGAAGTTGCGATGGAATGGGAGGCCGCCGCTACACCAGCGGCTGAATCCGGTATACGCACTGTGCAGTTACGGTCTGGACTCGTGCTGAGCGGACAGGGAGAGCCACTGAGGCGATTGGTACCCCTATTTCGGCTTTACCTCGGTGCTGTATTCGGCGACGGCAAACAATATTGGCCCTGGATCGCGCTAGAGGATGTTGTCGGTGCCACACGATACGCCCTTGAAAACGACGCGCTTGAGGGTCCTGTAAATGCTGTGGCACCCCAAACAGTAACCAATGCTGAATTCACATCCACCTTAAACAAAGCTATGGGCAGACCAACATTAATCAAGCTGCCTAAATTTGCTGTACGGGTACTGTGGGGAGAAATGGGAACTGAAATGTTTCTAAACAGTGCACGCATCCAGCCCAAGGCCCTTGAGGCCGCTGGATATAAATTTAAATACACTTCGTTGGAAGACACAGTCCGACACGTTGTGGGACGTCTCTGACTTGTAAGAGATTTCAATCAACCACTGGGATTTGTTCTCATCATATTCCTCAGCACATACCTCAACATGCCACCATGCCGGTAGTATTGCGCTTCCACATCGGTGTCTACCCTGGCGAGCACCTTAAAATCTTTGCTTGAACCATCATCAGTAAAAGCAGTTACTGTCAACTCCTGAGCGGGTTCTACTCCTCCCTGTACCCCAGAAATCTCAAATGTTTCTGAACCGGTAAGCCCCAGCGAGTCGGTGTCCTCTCCATCCATAAATTGTAGTGGCAGGATGCCCATACCAACCAAGTTGCTGCGGTGTATACGCTCAAAGCTTTTCGCTATCGCGGCCCTTACACCCAATAGCATCGGCCCCTTGGCCGCCCAATCTCTGGATGAACCTGTACCATATTCGCTCCCAGCTAGAACAATCAGAGGTGTACCTTCCTCCGCGTACCGCATAGCAGCGTCATAGACCCTTAAGGCGTCACCGCTCGGAAAGTGAACAGTCCAATCCCCCTCCCTCCCGAGAGTTAGACGGTTCCGCAGTCGAATATTCCCAAACGTACCTCGCACCATCACGTCATGGTTCCCACGACGAGCCCCATATGAATTGAATTCTCGGCGAGTTACATCATTGCCAATTAAATGTTGGCCAGACGGAGCAGAGATCGGGATGCTCCCGGCTGGAGAAATGTGATCTGTGGTAACCGAATCCCCTAAACTCACCAGTACGCGTGCACCAATGATCGGGCCAGGCGGAGTGGGGTCAGGCTCAAAATTATCAAAGAAGGGAACCCGCTGTATGTAAGTTGATCCAGAATCCCAGTTATAGCTGACTCCGGCGGGGATTGGGATCGACCTCCATTCGTCGCCACCATGAAAGACCTCTGAATATCGTTCTTCAAACATTTCAGCATCTAACGATTCTGCAATAACATCAGCTATTTCTTGCTGTGACGGCCAAATATCCCGTAGATATACATCACAACCATTCGTATCATGCCCAATCGGTTCTTTAATCAAATCTATGTCCACTCTCCCAGCAATCGCGTACGCGACCACTAGAATAGGCGACGCCAAGTAGTTTGCTTGGACCTGTGGGTGAATACGACCTTCAAAGTTGCGGTTCCCACTGAGCACCGCAGCCACTATCAAATTATTGTCAGACACTGCATCAGCCACCGGTTGCGGCAGCGGCCCGCTGTTACCTATACAGGTGGTACACCCGTACCCAACAGTTGCGAAACCAAGAGCTTCTAGTTCGGGTGCCAAAGCGGATCGATCTAGATAGCTTGTAACCACCTTAGAACCAGGGGCCATACTAGTTTTTACCCAAGGCTTCCTGCCGAGTCCCCTTGCTCGCGCGTTACGGGCCAACAAGCCGGCTCCTACCATGACGGAGGGATTCGAGGTGTTCGTGCAACTGGTTATGGCAGCTATCACCACCGCCCCGTCACTAATCTTGCCCTTTAACCCATTAACTTCCACATCAATTTCCGAAGGCAACGGGTTGATAACACTAGGCTTGGCAACCTGCTCGGCCGGATATGACTCCATAAAATTCCGAGCCACACCACCCAATAAAACGCGGTCATTGGGTCTTTTAGGTCCTGCAAGGCTAGGTTCAACGGACGCTAGGTCTATCTCTACGATGTCACTGTACGCGGGTTCCACAATTAGCGGGTCATAGAAAAGGCATTGTTCCTTCGAGTAACGCTCGACCAACTCAACATCTCCCGAATTCCGGCCGGTCAGCTTCAGATAATTTAGTGTCTGCTGATCAACAGGGAAAAAACCGCATGTCGCTCCATACTCGGGTGCCATGTTAGAAATTGTCGCCCGATCGGCTAGTGGGAGATTTGAAAGCCCAGGACCAAAAAATTCCACGAACTTTTCCACCACTCCGAACGAACGAAGACGTTCGGTCACTGCAAGTACAAGATCTGTGGCTGTAGCCCCTTCTCCCAGAGCCCCATTCAAGCGTACCCCCACTACATCAGGAATCAGCATGTAGTAAGGCTGACCAAGCATGACGGCCTCTGCTTCTATCCCGCCGACACCCCAGCCCAGAACCCCGAGCGCATTGATCATAGTAGTATGCGAATCGGTACCAATACATGTATCCGGGAACGCAATTGGTGTCCCACCCATGTCTCCAATCAGGACAACTGACGCCAAATATTCCAGATTGACCTGATGCACTATCCCGGTGCCGGGCGGCACAACTCTAAAGTTATCAAAGGCTTCCTGAGCCCATCTGAGGAGTTGATATCGCTCACTATTTCGCTCAAATTCAAGTTCAATGTTCTTATTGAGAGCGTGTTCAGAAGCGAAGTAATCGACCTGGACAGAGTGGTCAATCACCAGATACGAGCGGACAACTGGATTTATGAGTGTAGGGTCCTGACCGGCTCTTGTTACAGCATCTCGCATCGCAGCCAGATCCACTATCGCAGGCACCCCAGTGAAATCTTGCAACACAACGCGGCCCGGCATGAACGGAAATTCCTTGCCTGAGGTTTGACCAGTTCCCCATTTTGCAATCTGTCCGACATGCAAGTTAGATGTAGTCTCATTGCGAGTGCTTCTCAAAGCGTTTTCCAACAGAACTCGTATCGAGTAAGGGAGGCGCGCCAATGAGACAACTCCCATCTGCTCCAGCTAAGTCAAACTAAAGTAGCCGCTGTCGCCAGCCGCCGTCGGTAATGTAGAGTAAGTACTCGATTGATCGGTTGAAA
>CAZXXH010000097.1:2410-6768 GCA_964644645.1 uncultured Dehalococcoidales bacterium | reverse complement strand
CTACCATAAAGCCTTCGAATGGGCCAAATATTGCCCCCCCGAATCGTCCGAAGGACGCGGCTCCCGTAATGAGGGTTCGGCTCCACTCGAGGTCATTTTCAACAGCGGTAAATAGAGTGCTCGCTCCCTGATATGTCGGCCCTGATGTGATGATCATGTTGGTGCCGCCAGCCACAGCGACCCACCAGCCGTACGAGACGTTCTTGATCTTGGAAATCAATGCCAAATCCCGTGATGGGTTGAGTTCATCACAACTGGGTGGCCATGCCATTCAAATTATCATCAACGTGAGTGAACGTGCGCATACGCGTCGAAGCCGATGGAGTTAGTCAGTAGCCTGCGATTAATGGTTGTTTGATGCAGGTATTGTATTGATGAGTGGGCGTCCAATCGAGAGATCCTGCGTATCGGAGTGACTTGGTGTTTGGATAATGGATAAGAGTTCATTTTGCAGCCCAAGAATCGTGCCTAACGTCCAACTGATGTCGAACAATCTGGCTTGGAAGGTTTCATGTTTAGCTGGTGTATAGGTGCCTTTTGACGGTATTACAGTCGTTAGAACATCATTGGTGGAGTGGGACGGCGTGTCATCCTCGATGTTTCCATGATCTGACGTAACTATGACGGCATAACCATTGTCTAATGCGTGAGGAACTATTCGGCTAAGACTGGTGTCCATGGTCTCATAGGCTGTGATTGCGTCTTTAAAATGATCTGGCAATAGGTGACCTAGCATGTCGCAGTTGGACATGTTCGCGCATATTAGAAGGGGTCTGTGACGGGCAATTTGAACGGAGATTGCTTGGGCGATGTCCAAGTTTCTCATTTGTGGAGTTTTGTAGAAATCAGAGTCACTAAATATCCCGTCATTTTTTCCGTAGGAAGGGATAATCTGGCGGTTCTCAATATTAGCCTCGACCGGGTACTCCCGTCCCCCACGGATAAAATAACCCATGTGCGAACTCTTGTTACTCTCCGCTATAAGCGAATACCGGCTCTCCGGAGCGATCTTGGGCCACTGGGCCAACAAGTTATAGTCACGAGGCCGTGCGCGGAAGGCAACTTTGACCCCATACTTGGTTTCAAAGCTCGGGTGATATTCTGCGATGGTACAGATCTGTAATTTTAGGTCAGGGTTTAACCAGTCAAGGCGCCAGCTTTGTCCTCGTGCTTTTCCTTCAGTGGCAAGGAGATCGCGTGCCCCGACTAGTGCTGCTGTTTTGCATCGCTGACGGTCCGACCTGAAATTGAGATTTATAAAGGCATCTTCAGACTCCACTATCCTAGTCTCGTTGCTGTGATCTAGTACGACAATGGGTTGAATATCCGGGTCTAGGATACCGCGTCTATGGTCTGCATTAACGGCTTCTATAGCTCCTTTAAATCCAATGACACGGCGCCCGACGCCCTTCGTAATAAGTAAATAATCGGCCATGGTGTTTGCTTCTCGATAATCACGATCCATAGCGATGCTACGGCCAACGATCCATGCCAGACAGTGCTCCGCGTCGAATTTTGCCAACAGCTTTTGTAGTCGGTTGAGATAACCACCGGTAGTCCCACTCTGCTCTAACGAGCTTCGCTCAGGGCAGTCGCGACCGTCCAGGATAGCTTGCATTCTGACACGACATGGAGGCAGTCCAATTTCTGTGAAGACAAGAGAGAGAAACGCCTCGAGGTGATTCCAAGCACTGTGCACGCGGCCGTCTGACCCAGATATCCCTGACAGCATGAAGCAAAAATTGATATTGGTATTTTGGCGTTTCGCTTGCTCTAGGGTGTCTCGCATAGAGGCGTTTTGGAAAAAGGAACCATCATCTATAGATCTGCTAATTTCGAGTGGGGTCTGTAGCGCTAGGTGTAAATTGCTAATTTGCTGATGGCCGGTTTCTGAGTTTCCCTGAACTGGTGGGTCCAATTCTTCGAACCCAGCCCAAATACCCGCTGCACTGGTAGGGATGGTCATATGCTGGTTGCGAAGGTGGGTAATGTAAGTGGAAACAGTCGACCATGGCACGTATCTGTATCGGACGGCCTGTTCCCGTAAGATATCGCGTATCTCGTGATCGAGCTTTGAGTCTTGCCTTAACGCGCGGATTTCTCGCAGGCAGTGCAGTATCTGGATTGCTTCATCAAAAGGAGTCTCGGGTTCCAGAGCCTCTGTATTTATGGGGTAGAGTGATAGGAGTGCAAGCCATTCAGGGTCAAGACTTGATTCGCTGTTGTCAGGGATCGTATTGGCGGCATGTTGTATAACTTGCGTGCGGTATCTATCACTGAGATTGCTCCAGGTGGCATCTACAATAGAACGAGCGCTCCGTCGGTTGAAACCGACTCCGTCCAAAACTATTAACAGGGCGTTTCCTAGTGCCAACACGTCACCTTCAAACAGTGCGGTTAAATTATCTGATCTGCAGCATAAGTTAGAATGGCGAGCGCGTAAACGCGTAAAGTTGGAAAAAACGGTATGCAAGCCCATGATACCGATATGGGGGACTTCAGAATGGCTGGAAGTAAATTAGAGACGTTTATTTCAAGTGTGCAAAAGCCAGCCGATTTTGATGACTTCTGGAACGAGACTTTAAGCGCTGTGGACAAAGTTCGTAGCAATGTGCGCATGACCCCGGTCCCTATGCGCTCGACTGATGAAGTAGATGTCTTCGAGGTACATTACGATAGCTACGGTAGGTTAAACATTGCAGGGTGGTTCTGTCGCCCGCGTACAGGCCAAGGACCATATCCCGGGTTATTGTTAGTGCCAGGATACGTTGGCGAGCCAGAACTTCCAAAAGCCTGGGCTTCCCTAGGGTACGCGACGTTTAGTGTGGCACCGCGTGGGAAACTACGATCTAACTCAAAGTTCAACCCGGGATATCCTGGCCTATTGACGCACAATATTCATGATCGAGACACTTATGGATATAGAGGTTTCTACATGGACGCTGTACGGGCGTTCGATGTTCTGCGGAAACTGGATGATGTGGACAGTAATCGTATAGGGGTGTACGGAGGAAGTCAGGGCGGAGCCTTGACTTTGCTGGTTTCTGCACTCCGATCCAGCCATGTTACGGTAGCGGCGGCGCAGGCTCCATACCTTTGCTCTATGATCGACGCTGCTTAGCGAACACGATCACATCCGTAAGAGGAGATAAACGATTATCTTCGCATATATCCGGAACGCGAAACTAAGGTGCGCGATGTGATGAGTTACTACGATATTCAAAATTTTGTGACTGGTATCACTTGCCCGATTATTGTGGGTATAGGTCTCAAGGATGATGTGTGTCCTCCTCAGACGGGTTTCGCAGTATTCGAGGCAATTGGCAGTGCAGATAAGCGGCTCTTTCCACATCAGGATTGTGGTCACGATGCGGGGATTGGGATTGGACATGCGGCGGTGGTGCAAGATTTTCTGAAGTTACATCTACAACAACTTTAGGTAGGTGGCTGAACATGTATCGGGTTATGATCGACTGTGTTCCAGTGCGTAGGAGAATTAATGAAGGCCACTAAAACAGACATATCATTTCAAGAATATTGGGAAAGCTTGGATTCGGAGGTATCTGTGCTGGCGTCTTCGCCGGTAGCGGCTGATGTTATTCCGATACGTTCCTCCGATTTGTACACCGTTTATGGTCTGCGTTTTGTAGGCGTGGGCAAATATCCTCTCTTTGCGTACCTGTCCGTTCCGGCGGGTGACGGTCCGTTTCCTGCCCTATTCCAGGCCCCTGGTTATGGGTCTGTGGTAGGTGTTCCAGCCTATGAACGAAAAACGCGCTACGTCGTTCTGGCTCTTTGCCATAGGGGGCAGCGCCTGGCCGATGACTCCTATCAGGCTGCTTACCCGGGATTGCTAACGGATGGTATAGAAAACCCCACAACGTATCGTTGGAGGGCGATAGTGGGAGACTGTTTAAGAGGGGTTGATGTTTTACTGAACAGGCCAGATGTGGATGTTGATCACGTTGGGGCAACTGGCAACGACCTTGCGTTGATCGTATCAGCTTTGAGATCACAAATTCGAGCCACCCTATTGAACGGGCCACTTATATTTCGAGACGCCACTGCTCGGTTCGAAGAGAGGGTTAGTTACCCGTTTGAGGAATTCAACGACTATTTGAGGACATATCCGAAGAAAAGATCTGCTGTTGGTAAGACCCTTTCGTTATTTGATCCCATCATGTTTGCTGACCGGGTTGATGGAGACGTTTTGTTGAGTACGGAGAAGCATGACGAGCTTTCGAATCTGACATTGTCAGATGAAGTCGCCGGCAGATCAGAGGTTAGTGTAAAAACCGGTCGAAGCTATCTGGACCACGTTGCTGAAGAGCAATGGTTGTGGCGTAACGTGATGGGCG
>CAZXXH010000097.1:0-2400 GCA_964644645.1 uncultured Dehalococcoidales bacterium | reverse complement strand
AAGCGATTGGGCAAAGCACGTATGACCACCAGGATAGCCCCTACTGTTGTTACCCCAGCGGCTAGGTAAAACACTGCATTAATGCCAACTGAATCGGATAGTGCCCCGGATACTGCAGGACCGGACAGCATACCGATAGCATAAATCGCTTGGTAGGTACCCATGGCGGTGGCTCTATGGGAAGCTGGAGCACTATGAACCGCGAGCGCGAATAGAACGGTGTTGATAGCGCCTCGGCCGAAACCGCTAAGAATTTGAACAGCGCCAAGTGGCAAAAGAGTCCCAATCCATGGAGTAGCGACAAACGCTATTAAGGTGGTGGCGGACGCTATCAGCAACGAGCGCGT
Source organism: uncultured Dehalococcoidales bacterium (assembly GCA_964644645.1). GTDB lineage: Bacteria > Chloroflexota > Dehalococcoidia > Lucifugimonadales > Lucifugimonadaceae > CAZXXH01. Next base: position 2,053 of record CAZXXH010000097.1, on the reverse strand, counting down.
GAACCCGACGCGATCAGTTAGGAAGGTGGCTGCTAAGGCCCCACCGACCGCTGCCGTAAGTAGAGTGGTGGTGATGTATCCGACGTGCGCTTTGCTGGCTCCGATTGACTCGGCATACACCGGTAAAAACCCAAAATTTATTGCGAAAGTTGTGAACTGTGTCGTTATACCAATCGCCGATATCTGGATAAGCAACGGGGATTTGATAACTTCTATGATCGATCGCGGTGTAATCCGGTCAACCTGTGCGATAGACTTCAGTTCCGGCGCGAAAAGTAACAGTAAACCGCCCATGACAGCTGCAGCTGCAGATACATAGAAAGTGCTCTGTGCTCCGAACGCTTCAGCCAGTAAACCGCCAGAGAAGGTGCCGATTACTAGACCACTGGCATTGACGGCCATAATTATTCCAATAGACCGAGTAGCATTACTGGTCGGGAAATACGAGGTGTACAGAACACTGATAGGTACCCAGCCTGCGGCAGCGATTCCTGTAACAGCGCGGGCTCCAAAGAGATGGCTTGGCCCAGGTGCGGATGCGAGCTATAAAGCACCCAGAGCAGCAACTGCCATACTTGCTATGGCGAACGGTTTACGTCTGGCGAAGGTGTCAGCAGCAATTCCGAGGGGCAATCGCAGCACAACTTGTGCTATGGAATAGGCAGCTATTACAGCACCTACCATGGAGAGACTGGCCCCGAGGTCTTGTGCATGAAGCGGCAGGATGGGTACGTACAGGTATAAGGATAGCCAGTAGAAGAATATGCCCCCGGCTACTAATACTGGTCCGCGTTGTTGCAGCAACCTTCTATTGGTTTGCGATTGGTTCATTGACTATATGTGGGTGTATGTTCACGTTAACGAGAGAGATGGTGTCAGTTGATGAAAGGAGACATTGTTATTGCGATCAAGTTATCTCGGACTGGATATCGGGACCTCAGCTGTGAAGACGATCATTGTTAATGAAGATGGCGAACGTGTAGCGGCAACACAGTGCCCGTTGACGGTTTCTGTACCACGCTCAGGGTGGTCGGAGCAGGCGCCAGAGGACTGGTGGGATGCGACCGTTACCGCGGTTAGAGCCGCGGTGGAGACCCTGCCAGACGGGTACAGGGTTGAGGCTATTGGATTGAGTGGACAAATGCATAGCTTGGTGATGTTGGACGAAGCGGACCAAGTGATAAGGCCTGCGATTCTATGGAATGATGTGCGAACGACCACACAGTGTGAAGAAATCGAAAGTATGTTGGGGTTAGACCGATTAGGTCAACTAGTCGGAAATCGAGCGCTAGAAGGTTTTACCGCACCTAAACTTCTTTGGTTGGCAGAGAATGAAAGTAACGCCTATGCGCACATGCATACCCTGCTTATGCCGAAGGATTACATCCGTTTGATGATGACAGGCGAGCGTGCTACTGATCCGTCTGACGCAGCTGGAACCTTGTTGTTCGATATCCATTCTGGCCGATGGTCCATAGAAATGTTGGAAATTCTGCGATTGGACTTGGCGCGATTACCTAGAGTAGCCGGATCAGCCGAAGTTAGCGGATATCTGATTCCGAGGGTCGCTAGGGACCTCGGATTAGCACCGGGTACTCCAGTCGTTGGCGGTGGAGCGGACAACGCAGCGGCAGCTATTGGAGCTGGCGTTGTCACTGGGGGTACAGGCTCAGTCAGTATAGGGTCATCCGGTGTTGTTCTTGTGCCAGTAGATGTGCCCCAAATTGACCCTGAAATGCGGCTACACACCTTCAATCATGCGATTCCAGATATGTGGTATGTGATGGGTGTAGTGCTATCTGCCGGGGCTGCTCTTTCATGGTGGCGAGGTATCATCGAGTGTGGAGGTAGAACCCTGGAATATGCGGAGATCGTCTCCGAGGCGTCGGCAATTTTACCTGGGTGGGATGGGTTGACTTTTTTGCCTTATTTGACGGGAGAACGAACCCCTCACGCTGATTCGAATTCCCGGGGGGTGTTTTTCGGGTTACACGCCGGTCACCGAAGGGCTCACATGGTACGGGCTGTCATGGAGGGTGTAACGTTGGCTTTA
>CAZXXH010000096.1:0-6862 GCA_964644645.1 uncultured Dehalococcoidales bacterium | reverse complement strand
ATACGGAGGGATCGCATAGTGGCCTAGTGCGCCCGCCTGCTAAGCGGGTTGGGGGTAACTCCCCCTCGTGGGTTCGAATCCCACTCCCTCCGCCATGGGTTTTTTGTGTAGTTCAATTACAATCAGATGGTTTTTTTGTGACGAAGCGTTCTTGGTTCAAATGCTAGGAGGACCAAGGCGAAGCGGACCTATTTCGACGCCCAACTACAAACACACTATGACTACATATCATGTTCGGACAGTAGGATGCCAGATGAATCAGTCTGATTCTGAGCGTTTATCGAGCGGTCTCGAGCAAATGGGATTGACACATGTGCCTGACCTGTTGGAAGCGGACGTTGTGGTGTTGAATACGTGTGTGGTACGTCAGTCAGCCGAAGACACGGCAACAGGGGTTTTGGGGGTCCTGAAGCGAGTTAAAGCTGAACATCCGAAACGTACCGTTGCCGTGATGGGTTGTATGGTTGGGCCTCGTATACAAGATCTTTCCAAGCGGTTTCCTCACGTTGACTCTTGGGCCCAACCACAAAGATTTGACGTGGTTCTAGGTGTTGTGGGGGAACGAATCGGAGTCGACCCGGACGGTTGTGTGGGTTCGCTAGTGCCGGCTGTGCCCAATGTAACTAGCTTCGTGCCGATAGCCCATGGTTGTGACAAATTCTGCACATTTTGCATCATCCCGTACAGGCGGGGCCGAGAAGTTAGCAGGCCAATAATGGAGTTGATACGTGAGGTAGAAGTCTTGGTGGATCGAGGGGTTAAGGAGATAACCCTACTTGGTCAAAACGTGGATTCTTATGGCCATGACCTTGAGTCGGATACTGATCTTTCAGACTTGTTACACGCTATGAATGACGTTGTTGGGTTAGCCCGTATTCGTTTCCTGACTTCACACCCCAACGACATGTCGCGTCAAATAATTCGCGCAGTAGCAGATCTTCCTAAGGTTTGTGAAAGTGTTAATCTGCCGTTTCAGGCAGGCGATGATCAGGTATTGGAACGTATGAGGCGGGGTTACACGCGGCGATTGTATTTGGACAAAATCGAAGAGCTTCGATCGGAGATTCCCGGCGCCGCTCTTACCACTGATCTAATCGTTGGATTTCCAGGGGAGACTAGGGATCAATTTCAAAGAACGCTGGATATACTCGAAGAGGTGCGATTCGACAAGGTGCATTCCGCCGCTTACTCCGAGCGGCCAGGGACGATAGCTTCCCGTAAAATGCCTGATGATGTTAGCCGTGACGAAAAAAAGATCAGGTTAAAGATGGTAGCCGATGTCCAAGAGCCAATAGGTGCTGAAATCAACGCAAGGTATGTGGGAAAAGATTTCGAGATACTGGTTGACGGTGACACGCGCGGGCGACGGCACGGTAGGACGAGAACAGATAAACTTGTATATATAGACGGATTGCAGCCCTCAATCGGAGCTATTGCGGAAGGGGGGATAACTAGTTCATCTCCTTGGTCTGTAGATGGAAGCATAGTTGAGTCCAGGAACCAGTCACTAATCGTCCTATGACAACTATCACTCGACAGAAAGTTATTCCGATCTCCGAACTTGAACAGTCGGCGTTCTGTCAAACTGAGCCCAATTTGCGAACCAAGACGTTGGAGGAGGAGTTCAACGCGGGAGTTCGATGGCAGAAGGTGCCAAACAGGTATCTTAAACTTTCATCGCAAGAGATAGATGAGGCTATCGTGGAGGCTAGGGCCGCATTAGGCTCTCAAGTGGTCGTATTGGGACACCACTATCAGCGTCAAGATGTGATTAAACACGCTGATATGCGGGGAGATTCCTACAAGCTGTCCCAAATGGTCTCTGAAGTGGACGACGCGAAATTTATAGTTTTTTGCGGCGTCCACTTTATGGCTGAGACCGCTGATATCCTGACCTCACCAGACCAAAATGTGATTCTGCCCAACATGGCGGCAGGTTGTTCAATGGCAGACATGGCGGGCACTGAGGACGTTGAGGATTGTTGGGATGATCTTCAAGGGGTTGTCGGCCATAACGCACAAGTAATTCCCGTGACCTACATGAATTCCACAGCCGCAATCAAGGCCCTGACCGGTGAGGGTGGTGGGATTATTTGTACGTCTTCCAACGCTGAGGCGGCCATCAAGTGGGCATTTGACAGAGCGGAACGCGTGCTGTTCTTGCCTGATCAGCATCTTGGAAGAAACGTGGGGCTGCGGCTTGGGATTTCACTGGACGAGATGATAGTGTGGGATCCATTCAAAAAATTAGGTGGCCACACTCCGGACGCACTTCACAAAGCGCGGATGATACTTTGGAAGGGCCACTGTTCTGTGCACACACGGTTTACGATCGACCAGATTGCAAAGGCGCGCTCGGTCAAGCCTAAGTTGAACGTAGTGGTTCATCCAGAATGTACGATGGAGGTAGTATCGGCTGCTGATTATGCCGGATCTACCGAATACATTTGTGATCTGGTGTCTAACGCTCCATCCGGTACCTCGTGGGGCATTGGCACAGAGATAAACCTTGTGCAGAGAATAGCTCTAGAGAATTCTGACAAAGATGTTTTTTGCCTCGATCCGATCGTTTGTCCATGCGCGACCATGTATCGTATTCACCCGGCTTACCTTCTTTGGGTTCTTGAAGGGCTTATGGCCGGCCTCGTGATCAACAGGGTTAAAGTACCTGGAGAGGTTGCTAGCAAAGCCCGAGTAGCACTGCGCCGCATGCTTGAGGTGTCTTGAAACGGCGTCTAGTTGCCGTTTGGGCCGGAGAGTCGTAGTTGATGATTTCCCCTGGAGAATTTGATCGGATTATTGATCGGGCCCTGGCAGAAGACCTTGTGTCGGGTGATCCTACTACGGTCGCATTATTTCCGGACAATATTAAGGCAACGGCAGGGATTTCAATTCGAACTGAAGGTGTCCTCGCAGGGTTGGACGTGGCGCTAACCGTGTTTAGACGACTTGATCCCAATGTTGAGGTTCGAGCTTACTTTGGAGACGGGGATTACCTCAAGGGTGGTGAAGTCGTAGCAAGCGTGGCCGGTAACGTACATTCTCTCCTTTCTGCTGAACGCACCGCTCTCACCTTCATACAACGTATGAGCGGGATTGCGACAGAAACCTCGAAATTTGTCATGGCAGTTAGTGATACGAAAGTGAGTATTCTTGACACTCGGAAAACAGCACCCGGTTTACGGGCGTTTGATAAGTACGCTGTGACTGTTGGTGGTGGTCGGAATCATAGGATGAATTTGGGTGATGGTATATTGATAAAGGACAACCACATAAAGGTGCTCGAGACTTCAGGACTGAAATTGTCGCAAATTGTTGCACGGGCCAAGTCGAGAGCATCTCACACACTACGCGTACAGGTGGAGGTTGAGACTCTTGAAGATGTATCTTCAGCAGTTGAGGCAGGGGTAGATGCAGTTCTTTTGGACAACATGAGTTTAGCTCAGATGAAAGCAGCAGTAAAAATCGTTAATGGCCGGGTGGCCATAGAGGCGTCCGGAGGTATCAGCCTTGATAATGTCGGTGATATTGCAGCAACCGGTGTTGACATGATCTCTATTGGTGCCCTTACGCACTCTCCGAAAGCCTTAGATTTTGGCTTCGATTTCGATAAGTGATCTGCTTGTAACCGCTCATGCTTCCCGCACTAGCAACGAAATATAACCAGGGCAATCGGTCCTATATTGGTCTGTATATGGTTAAGTTCACGAACGTTCGCTACCTAATAGTCGGTTGACGAAGCGATCATTCAACGCATCACTTAGTAGTTTGCCAACGTTGGGCTTGGTGGTGGCCGCTCTCCTTGTAGGTAGTTCGCTTGGTTGCGGTGCAAAGGATGCACAAACGCTCCGTTTGAACGAACGGAACAGTGCCAACCCGAAGGTTGTATCAACTCAGCCATCAGTTTCCAGTGCTGAATCAACCGACGTTAGCGTAACGGGGCTCCGATCCGTTGAGTTACAAGAGTCAGTAGTTGGGGGAGCACGGATACAGTCCGACTCGATCGATGAGACTGACCTTAGAACATTGTCGATAACGCCCACTACTTCTCTTGGTTATTTGTCGTTACATGAATTTGCTAATGAGAGCATGTCCATGAATCGGATTGTGTTTATTGGTAGTGACGACTTGATTTATACGATCGACCCATCAGGAAGCGGTAGGATACAACTCTCCCCTCCAACAGCTGACGTCGGTTCTGGCGAATTCGGTGGGTTGTACACATGGCCAGTTTGGTCCCCGCGAGGAGACAACATAATTTTTTCAGCGGTGCTGCCTGATCCTGGTCAAAATAGGATGAGGGTGTCGATTTACCGCGCTCCCGCGTCAGGCGGGGATCCGGCTACCGTCACTCCGATTTTTAGAGACGATCCATCCACTACCGGAATAGGGCCAGGAGTTCCACACTATGCTTCGTGGTCCCCGAATGGAGAAAAGATCGCTGTTATTGCTGGCAGGAGCGATGGCCTATATACCGTAGTGTTAGATAGCGATACTGGATCGGATCAAAGACACTTGCTGGAAGGCTCTCCTGTTTACCACGCTTGGTCACGAGATTCGCGGCATTTAATGGTTCACTTAGAGGACACGCTAACGATATATGACCTGTCTGAACGCGGCAAAACCACAATATTAAATACACGTAATAACGGAAACACTACGAACTACCTCGCTCCCGATTTTTCTCCCGACGATGACAGATATGCGCTGATAACCAGGCGCAGTGGTCAGAATTGGCTCAGTGTTGAAGGCTTGGACGGTTCTAATCCGATATCGTTGGTAGCCCGCAAGGGGATGACTAGTTTTAAATGGTCTCCGGATGGAGATCATATAGCTCTCTTGAGTAGTTCAGATGATACTTCAACTTATGACCATTTAAGTCTTGTTGATCCAAATAATGGTAGTGAACGTATGTTGGCCAGCGGTGAGTTGATAGCTTTCTGGTGGGCTCCTAACAGTCAGTATATTGTGATTGTTGATAGACACCCTGATTTGGTGGAGGCAATGAGGTGGACATCGATCGATCTTGCTACCGGGCGCTTTAGAGCCTTGATTGACTTAATTCCGTCCAGCGAATTCGGATTCTTACAGACCTATTTTTCTCAGTATTCCCAATCACATGAACTATGGTCACCGGACAGCTCCAGTTTGGTTATGGCGGGAGTGAAACTGGACGACGCAACTTTGAAAAGTGTGCTGGCCAATGGCTTCGTCGATCTTGTGTCCCAAATCTGGATAGTGGACGCGAGGGACGGAACGGCGTATGCGGTTGCCAAAGGCTCATTGGCGTTCTGGTCCCCACAGTAGGCCGTTATTTTGTTACAGATGTCTTGGACATGTTGATATCCACGATATAAGTCTATTTAAGGCTGACTTTGGGTCAGCCTAGGATTTATGACGCGGAGCGTGTCTGTCTGCGGTATCCAGTACTATGGTTGTTGGACCCGAGTTCTCGAGCTGAACACGCATGTAAGCACCGAAGACACCTGTGTGGACGTCGAGCCCACTTTTTCGGAACTCGAATACCAAGTTCTCAAATAATGGCTCGGCATTAACGGAACTAGAGGCTTCAGTGAAACTAGGTCTTCTACCCTTGCGAGTGGATGCGTAGAGTGTGAATTGGCTGATGACCAGAATCTGAGCTCCGACTTCGATCGCTGATTGCTCAAAACCTGTTTCTTCTAGATCATAAGGGAACAGGCGCATGTTGAGGGTTTTTTTGGCAAGGTACTCGGAATCTTCTGGCTGGTCACTGTCTGTTATTCCGACCAATATCACTAGTCCAGCGTCAATGTTCGCTACGATTTTATGTTCAACAATAACCGATGAATTGCTGACGCGTTGAATTACGGCGCGCAAGATTAGGTCGTCTTTTGGTCAGTGGTTTTAGCACTGGAATCGGCGTTGGCACTAGAGTCAGTCTTGGCATCCGACTTACGGTGGCTATCGCTTTCATTATCGGTGGATTGTTTCTTTGTTTTCTGATTTTCGTTTTGCTCCGTACTGGAGCCTGGTTCTTTTGTCTTAGATACTCCGTTAGTCGCGCTCCCTGAACGGTTATCAGTGGAGTACCAGCCGCTTCCTTTAAAGTGAATAGCGACCTTAGATACAAGCCGACGGGCACTGTTTGAACAGCGCGGGCATTGGGCAGCGGGCTCAGAATCAAAACTCTGAGTCACCTCGAACACATTTTCGCATGCCTCACACCTATAGTCGTATCTGGGCAATGTGGCCTCCGCACCAATCTACTGGAACTTGGATTACCGCAAGTATTTTTCGAGGTTTGTCTGCACAATTATCACACATTTTAAGTACAAATTTCTTTCGAGATACTTTTAGGAGGATTTGCCTAAAGCACCTTCCCACGCAGCTGTGGCCACGCGTAGCGGTATGTCCAGTAACCCTTTGAAAATGATACTGTCGCCGCCCACTGTTCCGATTCGCGACCACGGTACCCCGGCTTGGTCGGCAAGTGTTGCCATGTCGTCTACATTGTCGTCCGGCACGCTCAATACGACACGACCCTGACGTTCCCCGAAAAGAGCCGCATCCCACCTTCCGGTATCAGGAGCCTCGATTACTGCGCCTAGGCGACCACCGATTGCGGATTCTGCTAGAGCGATAGCTATCCCGCCATCCGAACAGTCATGAGCCGAACTAACAAATTGTTTTTTTATAGCTTGGATACATAGCATTTGAACTGCATGTTCTAACTCTAGATCAACTCGTGGTAAACCTGCCACTAGGTCCAAAGTGTGGTGGAGATACTCGCTACCTGCTAGATCACGAGGATCGCCGTGTATGTCTTCTTCTCCGACTAATATGATGTGGTCACCCGTATTTTTGAAAGATTGACCGACAT
>CAZXXH010000095.1:4282-6955 GCA_964644645.1 uncultured Dehalococcoidales bacterium | reverse complement strand
TTGACGAAATTACGAATGAGGTTACTAACCGGACGACTGCTGCCTTTGAACCCTCACTTGATTATTGTGTGGTCAAAATTCCGCGCTGGCCATTTGATAAGATCCCAACTGGAGATCGAACTTTGGGAACACAGATGAAAGCAACCGGTGAAGTTATGGCGATCGATCGTTCTTTTGAGGCAGCTCTTCAAAAGGCCGTACGGTCTATGGAAAATGGGCGTGAGTCACTACTGTGGGAAGATCCTGAGTGGGGCAAAACTCCAGATGGTGTGGTTACTGATGACGATCGACTATGGCGATTGGTATCTGTGCTCAGACATGGAGCCTCACCCGAAGCGGTATCTAGAGCCACAGGTATAGACCCGTGGTTTACACGCGCTCTGCAGCGTTTAGTAGCCATGGAACGAAGATTGCTGTCCGAAGATCTGAATCCGGAACTTCTACTTGCTGCCAAGCGAATGGGATTTTCAGATGCCCAGATAGGCATACTTGCTGATCAACTGAGCGAGCACGTTAGACAACTCCGTCACCGCTGGGACATGGTGCCCGTATACAAAATGGTTGACACGTGTGCGGGTGAGTTCGAAGCCGCTACGCCATACTTCTACAGTACTTACGATTCAGAAAACGAGGCTATTCCTGTGGAAGGGCCGAAGGCTGTGGTACTCGGCAGTGGCCCAATACGTATCGGCCAGGGTATTGAATTTGACTATTGCTCAGTTCATGCGGCTTGGGCACTGCAGGCGATGGATGCCGCTAGCATTATGGTCAATTCAAATCCAGAGACCGTTTCCACAGATTTCGATACCAGCGACAGACTTTACTTTGAACCGCTCGACGAAGAAGCAGTGAGAGACATCATAGAGAATGAGTCCGAAGGACCCGCGGATAAAGAGACATTAGACGCACTTATGACGAGGCAAAAAACTTCCAATCGAGACTTATATGATCATGAGTTTCCATCTACGGTGGTTCAGTTTGGTGGACAGACAGCGATAAATATGTCGCAGAAGTTGGGCTTGGATGGTCTACACATTATGGGGTCGTCCGCTTCTTCTATTGATGCAGCATCCGACCGAGGCCAATTTGAGGCACTTGCCGAGCGTATTGGGGTACCGCAACCCCCAGCAGGGGTTGCCACTTCACCCGGAGGTGCACTTAACATCGCGGACAATATCGGATATCCCGTTTTGGTTCGTCCAAGTTACGTTTTGGGTGGACGGGCGATGGAAATCGTACAGAATTCGACTGAATTAGTACGCTATTTTAACCAGGCTATGAGGGCAGCACCGGATCAAACCATCCTGATCGATAGGTACTTGGAGGGTATAGAGGTTGAAGTTGACGCTGTTTGTGACGGTGAGAACGTACTTATACCAGGTATCTTAGAACACATTGAACGGGCCGGCGTTCATAGCGGAGATTCCATGGCAGTATATCCGGCGCTTGCACTGACTCCAGATGAGGTGGAGACAGTAGTTGAATATACGAGACGTATAGGGCGCGCGTTGGAAGTTCGCGGGCTCATGAATATCCAGTATGTAATCACAGGTGGCGGTTCATACCGGACCTTATCCTGTAAGCGAGGAGATGCGGCTAAACCTAAATTGAAAAATGCCCATGTCCCTGATCGATCTGAGGTTTACGCGCTTGAAGTTAATCCAAGGTCTAGCAGAACTATCCCCTTCATTTCTAAGGTCACGCGTATTCCGATGGTACGTATTGCGATAGGAGTGATGCGCGGGCGGTCGATAGAGGATCAAGGGTACACACCGGGGCTTGTGCCTACAAGAAACTTGGTAGCAGTCAAAGCTCCGGTGTTCTCTATGGCGAAGCTCACTGGTGTGGATACTTTCCTAGGTCCGGAAATGAAATCGACTGGGGAAGTTATGGGTATCGACACTGAGTACGCTCCAGCAGTGGCGAAGGCTTTTGTCGCAGCCGGGCTAACTATCCCAGAGAGGGGAGCTGTACTGTTGAGTATCGCTGACCGAGATAAAGAGGATGCAGTGGATCTTGTTAAAGGTTTAGCTGATAGAGGTCACCCGTTGATGGCAACGGCAGGGACTGCTGCACTTATAAGGAACCTTGGTATTCCTGTACGAGAAGTAGAAAAGAAGCTAAGTGGTAGGCGCCCAAACGCATTGGACGTGATTGAAGATCAGACAGCTACTGCCGTTATTAACACTGTGACGGGAGACCGTAGTACGCTGCAGGATGGCTTCGATATTCGGCGTGCTGCGGCCGAGCGTAGGATTCCGTGCTTTACATCCATTGATACAGCCCGAGCCGCTGTAGAGGCTATGACTCCACATGGTGACCGATACAGCGTAAAGCGCTTGGCTGAGTATTTAGATGGAGGATAGTCTTCGCGCCCGGGTATGAAATCGAGACATGCGGCGGCGGTGTGTGGCGTTGAGCGTAAACCTAGATTCTAGAGGCGACGATCTGGAGCCAGTTGCGCGGAACAGTCTCGATATTTTGTTCTTCAAAAATCTGACGTACGGCTTTCTGAAGTGCCGCTCGTCCAGTTGCTAATGGTACGCCAGGCATGACACCCTCAATCCAGTCACGGAAGGCGCTAATTTCTAGCCAGCCCTCTATCGGTACACCTGCGCTATCTACATTAAGTTTGTTGATCTCAGCGCTTGCTGGTAAGCCAGTCTTTGTAAA
>CAZXXH010000095.1:0-4256 GCA_964644645.1 uncultured Dehalococcoidales bacterium | reverse complement strand
GGCATAATCCCATGTTCTTTCCTTAGAATTCGGAGAGACCTCAACATCCATCTCCGGTAGAACGCCTCACTCTCGGGTGGGTGACCACCGTCATAGAACGATGTGTTGAAGGCAAAAATGCCACCGGGCTTGAGCCCGTCTCGGATCTGCCTTATCAACTCAGATTTCTCATTCACATAGTGGATTGAGTTGCAGTAGACGATGGTGTCAACTTGTTCTTTAATGGTCTGGCTCAGGTTCTGCACTTCAGCCTGCACAAATTTCACAGCCGCGTCCCCGCGGTCTCCTAGATGCGCGACGGCGGCACGAATACTTGCAGTAGAATGGTCAATTGCATAGACGCACGTGTGTTTGGCTGCTTGTATTCTATCCAGAATCAGTTCGGTTACCCCACCAGAACCACAGCCAAGATCGATGATACGTCGTTGCCGGCTGATTCCGGCGAGATCTAGCAGCTTTGCGTTTATGTCACGATAAAATTCCAGATTCGCAAAAGGGGTAAATCCAAAGTCGTCTTCTAATTCAGGCATTTTTGACACGCCCCTAGTATTTCGCTCCGTGGAACCGCGCACGGAGAACACTGGACTACATCACGATCTTCCCTCGAGGGACCCAAATGGTATCACGATCGAACTCTGATCACGATTCACCCACAGGGATATTTGGGGGAATTAAAAATAATTTGTCTCGCATCGTGATGACGTTAGCTATTTCGATGACCCTTTTATGTGGTGGTTGTGTACACCGTGATACTGACGCAAGGCGACCTTTGGTGTTTGCGGCAGCATCCCTGAGTGATGCTTTGGATGATGTAGGGAAGTTGTTTGAGGAGCAGTATCGTATACGCGTTCATTTCAGCTATGGGGGTTCGTACATGCTGGGACGGCAAGTCATGCTAGGAGCGCCTGCTGATGCAGTGGTCTTTGCCGGTGTTAAGCCTCTAAGAGAACTTAAGGAGATGGGACTCACTGGTCCGGAACAAATTATTGCGACGAACACTTTGGTTGTAATCGTACCAGTTGGAATCACGACGTCTCCAAGCTTGGCAGACATGGTTGATAGCGGAAGCCTAGTGGTTATGGCGGATCCCGCTCTGGCGCCGGCTGGTGAATATGGTCGATCAGCGCTTGAATCGGCTGGTGTTTGGGATCGGTTGCAGGGCAGGCTAGTGTTAACACTCGATGCGCGTGCATCGAGTGCGGCTGTATCATCTGGATCTGTCAATTACGGTCTGGTATACGCCAGCGATGCAGCAACGATGGGAGGCGTCGAAGTTTTGTTTCCGCTCGCGAACGGCTTGTATACACCAATTGAGTACCCAGCAGCGACCGTCAAAGGCGCTGATTTTGAGCAAGAGGCCCAGCAATTCATAGATTTTCTAGCGGGTCCAGTAGGGCTCGAGGTTCTGTCTCAATATGGCTTTGGCGTACCATCCTCACACTGATTACCGGGGTGACATAGAGTGTGATCGGCGCCACAAGCGTTGAAAAACCCGCATTCGAAATGGAATAAATGCCTTCCGAATTATCGATAGCTCTTCTATCTCTTAAGGTGGCGCTACTGGCTACGTTCCTCGCCAGTGTGCCCGCTTTGCTCACAGCATGGCTTCTAGCCCGCAAAAATTTTCCCGGCAAGATTGTTGTCGACGCGCTTGTCTCGTTGCCACTCGCAGTACCTCCGGTTGTGTCCGGGTACGCTCTTCTAATGCTTTTCGGCGGTTCTGGATTACTTGGACGTGTGTTTAGTACTCTTTTTGCCACAGAGGTTGTTTTCACTTGGGTAGCGGCCGCACTAGCCGCAGCTCTTGTGTCGTTTCCGCTAATAGCACGTACGTTTATGCTGGCCTTGGCCGGAGTAGATCGCCGTCTCGAATTGGCTGCTGGTGGCCTTGGCGCGACGAGACTTCGTGTTCTGTTCACAATCACCCTTCCACTGGCCTCTCGTGGCTTACTCGCAGGCTTGTTGATCGGATTCGTCAGATCCCTTTCAGAATTCGGGGCGACTATCGTAGTGGCGGGAAATATTCCTGGTCGGACTCAAACTTTACCACTGGCTATATTTACCCGAATTTCATCGGGTGACGATACTGCGGCTATTAGGCTGGCGGTTACAACTCTACTGTTGGGATTGATAGCCTTAATTGCACACAATTACCTGCTAGCTCGTGGCAACAAAATTTCGTCCGATGTTGATCGACCAGATTGAACCAGTGAATTCCATGCCCGTTCTTGAACTTGACGTTGTGAAACGTCTTGGCACATTCGAATTGGATCTGACGGTTCAAATCGGCAGCGGAATAACAGCGTTGGTTGGTCCTTCTGGCGCTGGGAAAACTACCACGCTGGAATGTTTAGGTGGAGCTATTAGACCAGATCGTGGCGAGATCGTTTTGAATGGACGAACCCTATTTTCCTCAAACCGGAATATCAACTGTAAGCCGGAGAAGCGTCATATCGGGGTTCTGTACCAGGACGGAGCACTCTTCCCACATATGGATGTTGGGGCAAATATCAGGTACGGCTACGATCTATTGCGCCAATCACGTAGGCGAATCGATGTACAGAACATTATCGAAATGCTTGATGTAGGACATATCGTTCACCGCGATGTGCATTCCCTCTCTGGAGGTGAAGCACAACGAGTCGCACTGGCGCGGGCGCTAGCAGTTTCGCCTGAATTGTTATTGCTTGACGAACCCATGGCATCTCTTGATCAACGAATGCGTGGCATAGTTCTTTCCTACCTCCGGAGGCTTCACGAGGAACTTGATATCCCGTTCCTATATGTTTCCCATTCGATTTCTGAGGTGCTTTCAATTGCCGACAAAGCGATCGTACTGAAGGATGGGCGTTTGGTGTCTTACGATCGACCAACTCGCTTAGTTTTAGAGGGCTATCTCGGAGGTTGGGCAATTGGAGAACGTCTGGAAAATCTAGTTTGTGGTGAGGTTCTACAACCGGGTATTGAGGGGAATCTTGGCGTTGTGAAGGTCGGACATGTAGAGATGGCTACCCCGCCCACAGGAAAACAAAGAGGTGATCGAGTAGTGATTTCACTGGGGGCTAGCGATGTGATGGTATCGACAGAACCCCCGAAGGGTCTTAGTGCTCGCAACTGTATACCCATGGTCCTTCAGGAATTACGAAACGTTGATCACAGAGTGTTGGCCATTGCTGACATTGGTACTGAACTCATAGTGGAGTTAACAGAAGGAGCGGTACATGATCTCGGCCTAAGGGTAGGAATGTCTGCCTACCTTGTATTTAAGTCCAACAGTGTGAAAGTTCTCGATACAGAAGAGGTTTCTAGTAGGGCCAGTTAAATTCTTTGCTGTTTAATTCACCTAACGTGTGTCGGAGGTTATGGGTAGCGGCTTTCCGCCCTCCGGATAATCCCGTCCGAGAAATTCAACCAGCCTGCCTCCGTGGTCTTTGAAAATGTTGCAAATCGTCTCTAAGTCGGAACCGATGCCGAAGTCTTTAACCCCCATTTCGGTATATCGTTCGCCATCCCGCCAATCCTGGATCTCCTCACATTGGTGCCGTGGTTATAGTTCAACATATTCAGCATTCGAGAGCGTGCGATGCTACAACTGCATACCACCGGTGACTTCGGGGGTAGTGCGTTCGGCTGTATGGATGTGAAGGGTGGGCCTTAGTAAAGATCACACTTGTATCCACGTGCCACGGACAAATCAATGATCTAAGGAGATTGTGATGGAACTAGGTATGTTCATGATGCCGCTGCATCCTCCCGGAACTGATTACACGTCTAGCATATCCGGAGATTTGGATCAGATCACCACCCTCGACAGGCTGGGCTACAGAGAAGCTTGGATTGGTGAGCATTTCACTTCGGAATGGGAGAATATTCCTGCGCCTGACATATTCATTGCAGCAGCACTGGAGAGGACAACCAGTATTATTCTCGGAACCGGTGTTACCTGTATGCCCAACCACAACCCGTTCGTGCTGGCTCCTCGTATTGCCCTACTCGATCACATGGAGCGGGGTAGATTCCAATGGGGCATTGGAACCGGGAGTTTTCCTGGTGACATGATTGTCTTTGGTTACGACGAGGACGGTAAGGACCAGAGGGCCATGACGATTAAATCAGTGGACGCTGTCCTAGACCTGTGGACCGATCCAGAACCTGGAAACTATGCGAATGAATTTTTTGAGTATCGTGTTCCAGAAATCCAAAGGGATGTTGGTGTCAAGGTTTTCCTTAAGCCTTATCAAAAGCCGCATCCGCCG
>CAZXXH010000094.1:0-6962 GCA_964644645.1 uncultured Dehalococcoidales bacterium | reverse complement strand
ACATCGGTTTTCCCTCCAGGTGAGCGGGGTAAAGGGCTTGGGCTAATAACCACAGCAGTGGGAACAGGTGGCATAGCCGGGCCTATTATCGGAGGGCCTCTAGTTGAAATTTTTGGATGGCGCTCCGTATTCTTCTTCTTGGCCATTCCAATAGTGTTTGCATTGACTATGGCCTTATTTATTTTGGACGACAACCGTATTGGTACTGTGAGGCACATTCACAGACAACCGTATGACTGGGTTGGTGCCATCACATCTGCGACATTCCTCGGCTTATTCATATTCCTTATCAGCAATCCGCTCAACCTGGGATTGGCCTCGGCTCCATTCCTGGTATTAAGTTGCTTTGCAGCATTGTCTCTCGGCATTTTCATATTCCGTGAGTTGCACACAGCCGCTCCAATGATCAATCTTCGACTTTTCCAAATACCCGTGTTCCGCTGGGCCACAGTGTCTCGGTTCCTCGGTTTTTTCGGCAACTCTCCTGTTTTCTTCCTAATGCCCTTTTACATTCAAAGCGTCCTAGGGAAGACGCCTAGCGTTGTAGGCATGGTCACTTTCATCGGAGCGTTCTTTTTTGCCATTACAGGGGCTGTATCCGGACGATTATCAGATCGCTTTGGGTATCGTGTTTTCACCATAGCTGGTTTAGGCGGGGCGACCATATCGAGCTTGATTTGTGCCCAGTTCACTCCCACAACACCACTCTACGTCATAATGTCTACCCTCGCAGTTAACGGTATATCCAACGGGCTGTGGACTGCTCCAAACATGAGCGCGACACTTGGAGCCGTAGATCGTTTCCAATACGGTATTGTTAGTGCCTTTCTAAACTTGGTCCGAAACACGGCCAGTGTAATTAGTATCGCCAGCGCAACCGCCGTCGTTTCCGTGACAATGCTGGATCGCGGCTTTTCAGGAGATTTAGATACGCTTTATAGTAGTTCCGGGCTTGACGGCGGCGAGGCGTTTTCGGCAGGAATGAAAGTCGTTTTCGTGTTGATGGCTGGTGTATCGTTCGCAGGGCTACTCGCTGCAACCATGGGGCGTGATCGATAAACCCATGGATCGTGAGTGTGATAACACACCCATAGTTAATATCCGCTCTAAACGTTAGAATCAGCGCTGCTGATAGATTATGACAATTACCGACAATCGCGTGCCCCGTATACGTGTCACACTGCGGATGTTGTCCCGTCGGTGAACACGTTACGGCGTCTTAGACGCATCACAACAAATGGAGGGTAATAACATGGGCCAGTTGGATGGGAAAACTGCGATCGTAACCGGAGGTGGCACGGGCATAGGCAAGGGTATAGCGCGCTCGTTTGCTAACGAAGGCTGCAACGTGGTGATAGCTTCAAGGAGCGCAGACTCTCTTGGACAGGCGGCAAAAGATCTGGGACAAATCGGGCCCGATATAGTTCCTATACCCACCGACGTGACCAATGAAGAACAAGTTGCGTCCCTTTTTAATCAGACTATGAGCAAGTTCGGCCGGCTTGATGTACTGGTAAATAACTCAGGAGCATTCGATGGCGGCCCTATAGATACTTTAACTCTAGAAGCGTGGGAAAAGGTGATTTCGACAAACGTCACAGGCCCATTTCTATGTAGTCGTGAAGCCTTCCGTATCATGAAGAAGTCTGGAGGTGGTCGGATCATTAACATTGGCAGTATCTCGGCTCAGATGCCTAGACAAGACTCTGCACCATACTCTACATCCAAATTTGCGCTCACTGGTCTTACTAAGTCAATTGCGCTCGATGGTCGCGAGTTCGGAATTGCCTGCAGCATCCTTCATCCTGGCAATACCGCCGTAGAACGCCGATCGGATTCACGATCAAATGCTGGCAGGGACATTGGCCCTGAGGTTCTGATAGAAACCGGAGACATGGCCAGAACAGCCTTACTAATGGCCACTATGCCACCAGACACCAACTTGTTTGAAGCAATAGTTCTACCCGTTCAACAACCTTACCTAGGTCGGGGATGACGGTTCAAATGAGTCCAATGCCACGGTTACCACGGATTCCACAAAAAAGGGATTTCAAGTAAATGAAACTACTGCCATCTACTCTTTTATCACGACTTGGCTCAGGCGAGACGATAACGACTCTCTGTATAGCTGCAGGAATCGATCGAGATGAGTTTGATGCGTGGTGGAAGGACGAAACAGTTTCAAGAGTTCCGAAACAATCCGGGATCATAAAAGCTCCAACGAGCGAGCCAGCGACCATAGACCGCGACGAATGGGGCATTCCCTATATCACCGCCGAGTCAGATAGCGACTTGTTCATTGCGTTTGGCTATGCGATGGCTCAAGACCGACTTTTCCAGATGGACTGGCTGCGTCGTAAAGCTACCGGATGTTTGTCAGAGATAATCGGGATTGAAGGCGTCGAACAGGACACCATCTCCCGAACCATCGGCCACCGCCGTATCGCTGAAACCGAATGGGAGCAATCTCCAGAAGAGACTCGGCAACTACTTGAAGGTTTCACTAAGGGTGTGAACGTAGCGATCGAACAATCGGCGAGTAGGATGCCTATTGAATTTGACTTGCTCGGCTACCACCCAGCACCGTGGGAACCGACCGATTGCCTTTCAATCGCGTCCGAGTTTCGTTATTACCTAACGGTGCGATACCCGGTGATAACCAATCCTGAATTAGCACTGAGAACTCTCGGTGACGGGCAGCTGTACAACGAGTTCCTAAAAGGGGAAGCGGATGATGAGTCAATAGTGCCGACTGGGGCGTATCCGCTGTCGCCTTCAGACGGGCAACCAGTCGGTTCGACAATTAGTGATAATTCAGATGGAGCTGGAAGCAACAACTGGGTTGTATCCGGTAGTCGTACCGCTTCAGGAAAGCCCATGCTCGCGAGTGACCCTCACATCGCATTCGCCGCAGTATCTTGTTGGTATGAAGCCCATCTCACCGGGGCATCATTTAACGTGGTAGGAATGGCGTACGCTGGCATGCCTGCAATTATGTTTGGGAGAACTGCTCGCATAGCTTGGGGCATAACTAACAATATATGCTCTCAGAGGGACCTATACCAGTAATAAACAGACAACGAACACCCAGATAGTTTTCTCTTCGATGGCCTATGGGATCCGGCAACAATAGTAGAAGAGGTAATACTGGTCAAAGGCAAAGAACCCAGCCGTATAGTAGTTACATCATCACGCAACGGCCCTATAGTCAATGATATTTTGCCGAGCGTCGCTCAAAGCTCCGACCCCGTATCTCTACGATGGCTCGGAACCGAATACTGCGGTTGGTTGACCTCGCTACTGGGAATGGATAGGGCTCAATCCGCAGAAGAGTTCACAACATCTATGGATGGTTGGCTCGTACCTACCTTCTCCGTCGTCTTCGCAGACGAGAACGGGAATATCGGATATCAATCAGCGGGTCAGATACCGTTAAGACGCTCAGACGAGAGGGGTTATAGGCCAGGCTGGGATCCCGATCACCAGTGGATTGGCATGATCCCCAGAGATGGAATGCCCGGCTTCCAAAACCCCGAACGTGGATGGATCACTTCGGCCAAAAATCGGACCGCCCCCGAAGACTTTCCTTACCCACTATACGGGCGATGGAGTAGTGGGCATAGAGCGCGTAGGATCCGTCAGATGTTCGAAGCCCGCGGAACCCTAACCCAACAAGATATGGTCGAGATGCAACATGATGTTACATCTATACGCGCTACTGAGTGTGTACCCAAATTACTCGACACTCTCGCTAAACCCGCCAATCCTCGAATAAGTGAGGCCCTCAGTTATCTCAGATCATGGGACTACCTTATGGATACGGATCGAATTGGCGCTACCATATTTGACGTTTTCTTCACTCACTGGCAGAAATCAGTCGTGAAAGAACATTTCCACAACGAGGCAACAGCCTCAGCAATCTCCGGTGCATCATCAGGGCTAGCCTCAACACTACTAGCTGGAGATGAGGCCGGCTGGTTCTGCAACACTGATCGTGTTGAAGCCATACAAAAAGCAATGAACGATGCGCTCGCCGAGCTTGAAGAACGTTTGGGATCAGACATGGCCCTTTGGAATTGGGGCCGCCTCCATAAGATAAATTTACAACATGTACTCTCGGATAGAGGCGATCTTGGTCAGTTACTGGATCGAGGAGGGTTACCTGTCAAGGGTAACGGGATAACTGTGTGTAATACAGGTTACGATCCCAACTATCTAGCGCCTATGGGGGCAAACTATCGGCTAATCACAGATTTCAGCGTGGAACCTGCAGGTCTCTTCGCCGTAGACGCGCAAGGCATTTCAGGACATCCAGGAAGCACTCATTACTGTGATCAACTTGATGAGTGGACGAACGCCCGCTACCACTTCATTCCATTAGATCAAAATGAGGTTAAGCGGCTATCGAAAGAGCAGATGGTGCTCCAACCGCGGGCATAACCACAATTCGGCACAGTTCTCCCTATGTGATCGTCAGGACCAGGCGTGGATTCTGCTCCAGCATAGCGACAGTTGTTTATCAGAAATCCCTGTAATCCTAGTCCAAGGCATAACACACCCATAAGGTCGCGCCTAGCAAGAGATCAAATAAATTTTGGTGTAAGGCCGAAATCCTTTAATTCTCCGTGTGCTCTAAACGCTCCAACCGTCGGCGCAATGTACGGTTATCCTCTTCCAGTTTCTCAAAATCCTTTTTCAGATTATTGATATCGTCAGATGTAAGTCTAGCGTCCCGGATCGCCTTTACTGCCTCTCGCGCTGCTCGTACGATCCGCCCATCACGTTCACGCTCCACTAGGCGGTTTAACGGTTCGATGGCGCGCTCGTCCCTCAAAGCTGCAAGAGCACTAACAGCGAACTGTCGACCTCGATACCATCGGTCGTCCAAGAGGTCTATCAATTGCTCTCGCACTTCGACTTTATTCTCACCCATCTTCCCCAGCACAGAAATAGCAGCTTCACGAGCACGTTGCGGACGTCCATACTCCGTCCATTTTTTTGCCAAATCAATTGCGCGCTCGTCCCTTAGTTCAGCCATCCCAGCGAACGCTCCAGATCTAATAACGTCCATATGGGATTCACGCTCAAGTGCATTCGTCAACAAATTGAACGCGCCATCTTGTCTGGTCTTGCCAAGACTCAGGGCAGCGCTCGACACCACATAGTAGCTGTCATCTTCTAGCATCAATTGCTTCAGGGCATCTGCGACCAAAGGATCACGAAACTCGCCCAACGCCTGCGCAACACCGCGTCGCGCCTTTGGATTATCGACGGTAACACACTCGATCAATGCGTCCATTGCTGCCTGAGTTTTAATCTTCCCCAGCGCACGAGCTGCCTCCACCTGTACACCCCAAAACCCATCCTCTTTAATTGCCTGTTTCAAAGACTGGACAGCGTCATTACTAGCCAATCTTCCTAGACCTGATGCAGCCTCCACCCGACCCACAACATCTACATCGTGTTCCAGTTGCCACGTGAGAAGATCTTTGGGCTTGTTGAATTCTAGTTCCTTGCGAACGCCGTACCCGGCGTCGAATTGAACCATCTCTGGTCGTTCTGAAAGTGCGTACACAAACGTGTGTTCCCGGTCACGAATGGACGCCGAGAATTCATGTCTACGACGCGAAGATTCAAAAACCACCTTGACCTTACATCGGAACGCCTCTACTGGTCGTGGTCCCGTTTCACCCATCGGCACAGTTGTCTCATGATTTTGCAACACATATAACGTCGCTGGTTTGGCATCTCCATCCCATCGATAGGTCTCCTTGAAAGACGGGTGCCCAGGCCTGTACACCCACTGATCAAAGAACCAGTCCAGGTTCCGGCCAGTAGACTCCTCGATCGCTCGTTGCAGATCGATCGTAAGCACACTCTTCCCTTTGTACTGCTGAACGTAGTGACGGATCACTAGGAAGAACGCTTCATCTCCCAATTCGCGGCGCAACATGTGCAGAACCAAGCCACCTTTTTCGTACATGTGTCGGTCGAACAGATCAACTGGAACACGGTACTGATTGTGCACAATTGGACGCCGATAGCGTTCTTTCATGTAAATTTTTGCCATCGACATAACATCCCAAAGATGTTCATCCAGTCCTCGGTACTCTTCCTGCCATAAAGCCTCTAAATACGTCGCGAACCCCTCATTCAACCAACCATGAGCCCATTCACGACATGTTATGAGATCGCCGAACCACTGATGAGCGGCCTCATGAGCCACAAGGAAATCCGATGAAAAATCGATATGAGCTCTAGCATCATGCAACGTAAGATCTGTCTGTGTTGTCGCAGATGTGTTCTCCATACCACCAAAAATAAAGTCTTGTACTGCCACCTGTGCGTATTTAGCCCATGGGTAAGGTTCTCCTGAAATCTCTTCGAAATAGCGAATCATTGCGGGAGTATTCTCGAACGCACGTTCACCATCACCTTCACGCCCCGGTGCGACGTAGTATTCGATCAGTGGTCCACTGGACTGTTGAACCACCCTCTTGAACTCGCCCGCAACAAGGCTAATCAAGTACACCGTGTGCTCGGCCTCCTGCACCCAGTGAAATGTACGCCCGGCGGATACCACCGACGACGTTATGCCGACTGCGACCACCTCATCTGGGTCAGAACTTTTGCTAACAGATGACTTGTCCTTGTCATACTCGGCTTCGAGCACACTGTTAAGACGTCCATTCGATATCGCAGTCCATCCTTCTGGTACGGTTACGATCACTTCACTCGTCAGGCGTTCGTTTGGTTCGTCCCAACATGGAAACCAGTGATGATTATCTGTGTCTAGACCTTGAGTCCATATTTGAACAGGCTTGTCCGGATAGCCAACGTCGGGCCCTGTGAAATAAATGCCCTTACTAGGAGTCGCTACGTAATCGACAGCCAGATCGAATCGACGCCCCGCCCTGACATGCCTCCCCAGCTCAATGACAATCTGAGCTTCTGTCACAAAG
>CAZXXH010000093.1:3229-7080 GCA_964644645.1 uncultured Dehalococcoidales bacterium | reverse complement strand
GCTTTGTTGCGCTCTTATGCCAGTTTTTTCGCAATCGGGGAAGCCTTAACACGCTGTGGTTTTACGGTAGCTTTAGCCGGTTCGGATGGGACCGGATTGGTTTCATCCCTTGAAGCTATGGGATCTGTAACCGATGGGGTCGTGGGCTGTTTCAAATTGGGTTGCTCGTCTTCAGCATCGCCTATGATCGCGATCAATTGGCCAACTGGGTCTTTGTGCCCTTCCTCTTCTTCGATTTGCCTCTACTTCCCATCGTTGTAGGCTTCCATTTCTACTACAGCCTTGTCGGTTTCGATCTCAGCTAAACGGTCTCCCCGCTTAACTACGTCTCCCTCTTTTTTTAACCACGTGACAACGGTGCCTTCTGTCATGTCGGCACCCATGGCTGGCATGGTGACTTCTATGATCAAGTCAAAATCCTCCCCAATCTGATCCAAGACTCAGTTCGGTGGTCGTATGCTTCCGACCAGGGTTTTTGTAAGTTGTTTGGATATTTTTCTGTGTAAGTCCAAGCATAGCAAAGTAGCCCCGTGATAAAATTGTTATGAGTACTCTGCTTTGATTAAAGCGTTGATGGTATGTCGACAGCAGGAGACTTTATGGACCGTGGGTGGCAGCGACAGCCTGCAAGATGTCTTCATGATCAGGAATTCCAGAAAGTTCCAATTCACGGGAATAGGGAGCAGGTGCATCTGCACCTGCGACTCGGATAATCGGTCCGTCTAAATGATCTATACACGTTTCCTGAAGTTCCGCTGCAATCTCCGCCATAATTCCACCGGTACGCCATGTTTCCTCGAAAAGGACCGCCCTACCCGTTTGGCGAACCGACGATTGAACGGTCAACATGTCCAACGGCCGTAAACTCCTGAGGTCAATGACTTCCACGTCTACTCCTCGTTGCAAGAGCGCGTCTGCAGCCAATAAGCTTTGGACCATTCCATGTCCGTAGCTAACTAGGGTTAAATCGGACCCTGGCCGTACAACATTCGCTTTACCTATGGGTACAGTGTAATGGTCATCACTTACGTCACCACTTTGCCCATATAGCCGCGCCGGTTCGGCGAAAATAACTGGATTTGGATCCGCTAGAGCAGACCGAAATAATCCTAGTGCGTCTGAAGGAGTTGCGGGAATGACAACTTTGAGACCCGGTACAGCAGCTAGAACAGTTTCTAAATTTTGTGAGTGAGTAGCTCCGAGTTGCATACCTCCACCCGTCGGGCCTCGAATCACTAGCGGTACGTTGATTTGTCCACCGGACATGTATTGGATTTTGGCTGCCATATTCACTATCTGGTCAAAAGCGACCAGAGCGAAGTTGATACTCATCAATTCAACAATCGGTCGTAGGCCGCCCACTGCAGCACCAATCCCGCACCCTACGAAAGAGGCTTCTGATATTGGTGTATCTAGGATGCGTTCTGGGCCGTAAGTTTTAAGTAAACCAGCGGTGATAGCGTATGCACCGCCGTAACGCCCGACATCTTCTCCCATGACCAATACGTTAGGGTCATCTTCTAGCGCCTCTTCCAGCCCGCGTTTAATCGCTTGCCGAAACGTTAACCTAGTCATGTTTTAGTCGGACTAACATGCATGAATGGTATCTCACGCGTAAATGTTTTTAAGTAACTGGTCTGCATCGGGGACCGGACTTGAATGCGCATACTCAAGGGCAAGACCAATTTCTTTATCGACAGCAGTATTTATCATCTCTATTTCTTGCTCCGTGATCAAATCACGTTCAAGCAGAAAATCCGGAAATTTTTTAATCGGATCCCTTTTCCGCCATTGTTGCACTTCGGAATCGTTGCGGTATTGTGTAGGATCAGCCATCGAGTGGCCTTCGAACCTGAAAGTTTTAGCTTCGATCAGCGCAGGACCACCACCGGAGCGTATACGGTCTGTGACCCGTTGGGTCACCTCTTTAACGGCGAGTACGTCCATGCCGTCGACGAGTAATCCTTCAATACCGTAGTTCCGCGCGGTTGTGTATATATCGTGTCCACCTGCTCGGGTCAGATTTACGCTGGTACCCATTCCATACAAGTTATTCTCTAAGAAAAACAACAACGGCAACTTCCATAATGCTGCGAGGTTCATAGTTTCATGAAAGGTTCCTTGGCTAACCGCTCCATCACCAAAGAACACCACGGCAATCCTGTCTTGTTGACGATATTTGATTGATAAGGCTAGACCTGCTGCCAGTGGTAACTGAGCGCCGACTATGGCATGTCCGCCCATAAAACTGCGTTGTACATCGAAAAGGTGCATTGAGCCGCCCTTTCCTCCGCTGACGCCCGTCGTTCGGCCGAATAATTCAGCCATGATGTTTTTTGTTTCCAATCCACGAGCAATTGCATGACCGTGATCCCGGTAGTGCGTAACAACAATGTCATCGTCCCGTAGGCTAGATAGACTTCCGACGGCAATGGCCTCTTGTCCCGAATAAAGGTGAAGAAAGCCGCGTATCATACCTAGACCGTAATTCTCGGCACAAGCAGTCTCAAATGCCCGAATCATATACATCTTTCGGTACATCTCGCGCAACAGAGCAGGCTCCGCTCCAGGGTTGGCTCCGTCTGTAAATTTAGCACTCATATTGATTGATACGGTGTTAGGTTGAGTTTAGTGATTTGCCAACTGAATAGTTGGGCTGATTCTATACATTCTGACGTTCTAGGATCTCCGTATCGGTGGCAGACAATGTGTTTCCGGACGCGATGATGACGTTGTTGAGCAACATGGCAATAGTCATCGGCCCTACCCCACCCGGTACAGGCGTGATCAAGCTAGCTTTTTTCACTGCAGTATCAAAATCGACATCCCCAACCAACCGATACCCTCGTTTACGCGTCGTGTCGGCCACTCTTGACACACCTACATCGATGACCACGCCACCGGGACGGATCATTTCACCAGTTATTATCGATGGATGCCCCATGGCAGCTATCAACACGTCAGCACGTCTAGATATTGAACCTAAGTCTTTTGTACCTGTGTGGCAAACGGTAACTGTCGCGTTCGCATTATCGTGTTTGTTCATCAACAATGCAGCCAGTGGACGACCAACGATGTTGCTCCGACCACAGATCACAATGTTTGCTCCTTTAAGCGGTATTTTTTCTTCTAACAGTAACCGTTGTACTCCGAGCGGGGTCGCAGGTACAAACTTTGGCGTACCCATCATCAACAAGCCCAAGTTGTACGGATGCAACCCGTCGACATCCTTATCAGGTGAGATAGCACGCAGCACGGCATCTTCATCGATGTGGGCTGGTAGAGGCAGTTGAACTAGGATCCCGTCGAACCGGACGTCCAAGTTAAGCTTCCCAATAACGTTGATGAGGTGTTTTTGCGAACTACTAGCCGAGCAGCGGATTGTTTCTGTGTATATTCCGGCTTCGACGCACGCTTGTTCTTTACCTTTAACGTACGAAGCGGAGGCTGTATCGTTGCCAACTAGCAAAACTACGAGCCCCGGTTTTCTCGATGTTATACCTAGGAATTTTGCTGCACGATCTGCAGTCTGAGCCCGTAACCTGCTGGCTACGGCTGCGCCATCGATTACGCGAGCAGTGATAGGAACTCCTCCTTAGTGGATGGGCAAACGTTGATTGAAAGAGTAGGCTCGTCCTGCATCGTAACACTAGGATATGGTTCATAGACCATTCATATTGAACAAGTAACGTATTTTTTACACGGGAGCTTACGGCTTGATTTATGTTGGAGTGGACATAATTGAAATCGATCGGATCGCCAAGGTACGTGATGAATTTCCAGACCGGTTTCTACAAAAGATATACACCCACGGAGAGCAACAATACTGCCGGGGCCGTGCTCCTCAACTG
>CAZXXH010000093.1:0-3219 GCA_964644645.1 uncultured Dehalococcoidales bacterium | reverse complement strand
AAGCAGTAATGAAGGCCCTTGGGACTGGGACAATAGGAGTAGGCTGGCGGGAAATAGAAGTCGTGCGGCGACCGGGAACGGCGCCGGAAATTGTTTTACACGGCAAAGCAGCAGCCCGAGCCAGAACTATCGGTACACTCCGAGTAGCGCTCAGCATTTCGCATTCCCGCAATTTTGCTGTCGCGTCTGTGGTTATCGAAAGTTCAACGGATTCCAAATGAGACGAAGCGCTTGGAGATGGCTGACAACACCATTTATCCGAGAGTGGAGGCCTGGATCAGACCCAAACTGCAAGATTCGTATTTCATGAAATATTTCCCGGCTATGGATCCGCTAGCGCACGTCGCTGTAACAGCGGCGCAAATGCAGGAAATGGAATCCAACTGTGGGAAAACAGGGATTTCGGATGACGTGCTCATGGAGAATGCGGGAGTCGTCATCGCTACCGCGATAAGTGCTCAAGTAGGAGGGCCATCTGATCGCAACATTCTTATCTTGATTGGAAAAGGAAATAATGGAGGAGATGGGTTGGTAGCAGCTCGGCAGTTGGCTCTGGCCGATGCCGAGGTTACCGTTTTTTTGTGTTTTGACCGCCCGGACGTAGATACGAAGCTTCAACTAGCGAAGCAAGCCGGCGTGACTGTTAAAACACATCAATTCGCGGGATGGCAACAGTGGCTCGAGAACGCCGCCTCTGTCTCAGACGCTCTCGTTGATGCCGTTTTGGGGATTGGATGTAGTCGGCCTATTGAGGCTCCCCTTTCAAACATATTGGCGGCTGTGGCTATCGGAACCAGAAAGGGACGGACTCCGGTCTTCGCGATTGATCTGCCAACGGGCACTGACAGCGATGTTGGTAATTGCGATCCTAGAGGATTACATGCAGATGTCACATTGATGCTTGGTTCACCCAAAATCGGTCCATTTTTGAAAGCGGGATTTGCGACAACCGGGGAAATACGGGTGCTTGATATAGGTATTCCGTTGACTATGCAGCCGGCTGCGGCACCACGATTGCTAACGGTAGGAGAAATTAAAACATTTTTGCCTGAAAGGCCATTGGCAGGCCATAAGGGCACATTTGGCCGCTTGCTGGTGATAGCTGGTTCAGTGAACTACGTCGGAGCCGCGCATTTAACCGTACAAGCCGCATCTCGTTCCGGTGTCGGGCTGGTTACCCTAGCTTCGCCCACGAGCGTATACAAGATCGTAGCTCCCACATTGCCGGAGAGTACATTCCTTCCTTTACCGGAACGGCAAGACGGATCGTTGCAGGCTGAAAATGCAGCAACGTCTGTTTGCAACAATCTACAAGGAAAAACGGCATTAGTGATCGGTCCTGGATTAGGCCAAAATTTAGAGACAAGCCGTTTCATACAAAATATTATTGAAAACCTTGGTTCGTCCACTCGCCTAGTCCTTGACGCGGATTGTCTAAACATATTGGCGATAAAGAAACGCTGGTGGAAAGAGTTGCCATACCAAAGCATCGTTACTCCTCATCCAGCAGAAATGGCACGATTACTTGGCTCAACGGTCAACAATGTCCAGGATGATCGGCTAGATATAGCTCGGACCGCAGCAAAAATATGGGGTCATATAGTTGTATTGAAAGGGCCATGTACGATTGTGGCTCATCCGGATGGAAGAGTGAGTATTTGCCCTTGGATAAACCCAGGACTAGCTAAGGCAGGTAGTGGAGATGTCCTCGCTGGCGTAATTGGCGGGCTCCTGGCTCAAATGCCAAGCATGCCGATGGAAGCAGCTTGTTTAGGGGTGTATGTCCATGGTTTGGCAGGAGAAATCAACCGGGCGAATATCGGCGAGATGGGGATGACTGCTGGAGACTTAGTACGGACGTTGCCATCGGCCTACCTCAAAATCGCTAACGATACGGAAACAAATCGAGACATGCTCCAACCAACTATATAATTGAGACATTGTGGCAATGCTTCTAGCAGTAGACATCGGAAATTCCGAAACGACAATGGGTGCCTTTGTCGGCACCGAAATAGTGGGCCGTTGGCGTTTTTCAACAGATCCCAGTCGTACCGAAGATGAACACGCCTTGCTGATATCCGGTCTGTTACGAGGTCTCAAAAACGATGAGGTTGAAATAGGCAGTGCTGCTATTTGTTCGGTGGTGCCAACGGTTACCGAAACAATATACTCAGTGTTGGAAGGTATCAGTGCTGAACAACCGTTTGTTGTCGGTCCTGGGATTCGTACCGGGATCAAAATCAAATACGATCGCGTGCAAGATGTCGGTAATGACAGGGTAGCGGACGCGGTCGCGGTACATTTGATGTACGGAGGTCCAGCAATTGTAGTGGATATTGGAACTTTTACCGTTTTCGATGCTGTAACTGAAGACGGTACTTACGTAGGCGGAGCCATAGCACCCGGACCGTCACTCTCTGCCGAATCTGTTTTTCTCAGGGCATCTCAATTACGGCGAGTCGAACTAGTGGAACCTCCAACTGCAATAGGGCGTAACACAGTTCATGCCATGCAATCAGGAACGATTTACGGGCACGTAAGCCTCATAGAGGGAATGATTAGGCGGTTCCGCGTAGAATTGTGTGAACCAGACCCGTCCAGATGCATAGTTGTTGCTACGGGAGGTCTGGCTCCTCTTATCTCCGGATGCACCGACGCTTTCGACCACGTTAACACTGACCTCACATTGATCGGGCTCAGATTGCTCTATGAAAAAAACCAGTAACGTTTGGTCAGAGATGTGCTTGGATTTGGATGAGGCTTAATACAAGACATGCTTAGTCCACTAAAACCAAATGCAGCCATGCCCATGAAAGATCGGAAGATTGTGTTAGGTGAGACCGGCAGCATAGCAGCTTACAAAGCGGCGGATCTATGTAGCCGTTTGGTTCGCGCTGGCGCACAAGTGGACGTCATTGTGACCGAAAACGCGACACGATTTGTGGGAGCGGCCACGTTCGCAGCCTTGACACAAAGGCAGGTGATAACCGGACTGTACGAAAATAATTCACAACAGAACATTTACTACGTGGAGCTTGCAAGCAAAACGGACGTCATTGTAATTGCACCTGCTACCGCAAACACCATCGCCCGTCTAGCTCTTGGCATGGCCGATGATGTGTTAACGGCTACGGTACTGGCTAGCGATGCACCTGTGATCGTGGCGCCGGCTATGGACGGAAACATGTACAAGAGCGATGGACTGTTGAGCAATATAGC
>CAZXXH010000092.1:4914-7419 GCA_964644645.1 uncultured Dehalococcoidales bacterium | reverse complement strand
GAATTATGATCCCAATAAATCATAAATTTAATCGCAGGATGCAGATTTTGGTGTCAATAATGTTGTCGTCGGTTGCTCGGGTTTTACGTTCCCATCCGAACGTTAACTCATCGTGGGAACAAAATGGCATCAAACTGAACAATCGGTGCAATGTTGGCGTAGCGGTGTCGACAGACGATGGGTTAATGGTACCGGTCGTACATGATGCTGATCAGCAGTCGATATCCGAAATCGCAGTTTGTTTGTCGCGGCTTGTAGATAGGGCTCGTAATGGCAAGTTGGATTTACGGGACGTTCAAGGCGCTACATTTACGTTAAACAACACTGGAGCGTTAGGTTCAGTGCTCGGAGGATCCATTATTCCTCGGCACCAAGCAGCCATACTGAATACCGAAGTAATAGTAAAGCGGCCTGTAGTTATCTCAGAATCGGCACACCCAGAAATAGCTATTAGGTCGATGATGAATTTGTGTATCTCGTTCGATCACAGGATTCTTGATGGGTCAGAGGTCTCCGCATTCATCCAAGACGTACGCAAATCGTTGGAATCAATCGGACCTGGCACATCGATTGAATAACCTGAATATGTGTATGTTCAATATTGCCCTGCACTGAGGGAATGATTTGCCAAACTTCGAAAAGTCAACATCTAAGGGTACTGATTGCAACGCACAAGTGAGTAGTACCGGCATCCTTGAACATGGTGATGATGTAAGTTCCATTCGCGCCGCATGGTTAGGTACTGTGGAATACAAACAATCTGTCAACCTGCAAAAAAAGATCGCCGAAAGGGCTATACAGGGGGAATCGGATCATAGGTTGCTTCTTCTTGAACACCCTAATGTCTTCACCTTAGGTAGACGCGGGGATCCTAATCACGTACTACAAAAACTTGGCACGAACCGGTCCCTCGAAGTGCCTGTTATCACGAGCGATCGGGGTGGCGAAGTGACTTACCACGGGCCTGGGCAGTTGGT
This sequence comes from uncultured Dehalococcoidales bacterium, assembly GCA_964644645.1. Lineage (GTDB taxonomy): Bacteria > Chloroflexota > Dehalococcoidia > Lucifugimonadales > Lucifugimonadaceae > CAZXXH01. The sequence continues at coordinate 6,442 of CAZXXH010000092.1, read as the reverse complement.
GGGGTACCCAATAGTTAATTTACGATTATTGGGTCTGGGACCTGTTAAATATGTTTGTGTATTGGAAGAATCGATCATACAAACACTGGATAGGTTCGATGTTCACTCTCATCGCGTTCCAGGTAAGACGGGAGTTTGGGTTGGTGGCAACCCGAACGTTAAGGTTCGAGATCGAGGTCTGCCGAAAGGGCACAAAATTGCAGCTATAGGAGTCAGGATATCCAAAGGATTGACCAGTCATGGATTTGCATTAAACGTGAACACAGACCTCAGATACTTTGATCGGATAGTTCCGTGTGGGATGCCGGGGCTGCCGGTGACTTCATTGAAACAGGTTACGGGCGTGAAGGTCCAAGTAGAAACGATTGCGCACATTATCGCTAAGGACTTGGCTGCCAACCTAGGTGTCAGGCTGGATTGGAGCAAATCGACAGTGTGAACGAATGACTGGGAGAGCGGGAACAACTGGGCTTATATAGCTGTACTCGTGTCAGGATACACGTGCTGTGGAATCTCTTTTAGACGCTAGGTTCTTCCAAAATATGACTAGTAACGCCATTCGGAAACATCTGGCGATACTCCTTCGAAAGCATCCCCATAATCTCAGAGTTGTGACGCGCTCCATGGTGCGGACGGCTCTCCCGTAAAGTGCCCTCATGTTTGAAGCCGAGATTTTTGAACATGATTAACGCCGGTTCGTTGTATTCGGGCACATCTACCCATGCACGGTAGAGATTAAGTGTATCGAAGATATGTTCCAATAGGGCAAGAGTAGCCGCGGTACCATAGCCACGATGCCAGAGTTCTTTACGTCCAATTAACACGGAAATGTGGGCATCGCCAAGGGCTTCATCTATGGATAGCTGAGCTTCTCCTATGTGGTCACCATCAGGTGTCTTTATCGAAAAGATATCCCTGTGCGGTTCATGATGCGGGTCATGAAAAACTTCATTCCACTGTTCCTCTGTCGCCGATATCATATCTTTGGGTTCGTACCCAAGATGGGCCGGATCACCGTAAGTGTAACGACCGAACCACATGTCTGAGACGTCATCATCGTCCAGCCATGCCGCTAGCCTGGTGACGTCACATCGAGACACGGTGGTTAGTTGGACTCTATTAGGCATGTTGTCCAGCTTTAGTTATCAAGACGCGCCATCGAGTAATACATCCCGAATTTGGTCAGTAGACATCCGACTTCGGTAAAACGGAAAAACGGACCTGTGGTCTCTACGAACAAAAAGTATACCGTAACGGCCCGAGCGGGTTACCGAAAACCGAAATGAGTTCCCAACGGGTAGATAGGAAACGTTCAGTTTGTCTGTCAAAATCATGGACGTCCGCACACCAATAACGTTACGGACAATTTAACTGTTGTGAAATACTTGCAGATATTTTGATTTGGCAGGTATACGGAGCACCTCATGAAGGCGGCTGTACACTACGAAGTAAACTCTCGACTATCTTTGGAAGAACTTAAAATTAGCTCACCTCATAGCCGAGAGGTTCGAGTTCGAACTGATGTGGC
>CAZXXH010000092.1:0-4834 GCA_964644645.1 uncultured Dehalococcoidales bacterium | reverse complement strand
GGGTGGGATCCAAGTCCCTACACCAATTGTTCTAGGTCATGAAGGCTCAGGCACTGTCGTTGAGGTTGGCGTCGATGTTACATCCGTAAAACCAGGGCAGCGTGTGATTCTGTCCTTCGTTGCAAGTTGCGGTTTTTGTGGTGTGTGTCGGGCGGGGCAATCCAATCTTTGTTACTCACACCGGCAGCACCCACACCGGCAATATGATGGCTCCCTCCGCTTGCGGAACGGGATGGGCGAGCCAATATATCAAAGTAACAAGCTAGGACTTTTTGCAGAAGAATTTATTTGTCCAGAAGGATCACTATTTCCCGTAGGCGACGATCTTCCATCCGATATCGCTGCATTGATCGGATGCTGTGTGACAACCGGCGTTGGTGGCGTACTTCATGCGCCTGGTATTGTGCCGGGCGTCACAGTGGCAGTGTTTGGTTGTGGGGGAGTAGGTCTCAGCGCTATACAGGGAGCAATATTACTCAATGCATCTCGGATATTCGGATTAGATGTTTTGGACGATCATTTGGATTTCGCGGTTCAGTTTGGCGCCACGGATATTGTTAACGCCAGCAAGGAAGATCCTGTTGGCGCGATTAAGAGTCTAACGGATGGAGGGGTGGGCTATGGATTCGATACATTCGGAAGCGTACTGACCACAACCCAAGTAGTTCAGTCATTGCGGCCCACAGGCGTTGGCGTTGTAATTGGATTGCCGCCGGTTGGAGATATGGTTCCGGTGGATTTAGTCGATCTTGTACGTAATCAAAAGACGTTGATTGGTAGCTATTATGGTGCAACTAGTCCTTTCGAATCCTTCCGACGTCTGGCAACGTTCTATCGACAGGGCAGGGTTAACGTGGAAAAACTCATAACGCGAAGATACTCCCTCAATGAAATTAACGATGGGTTCTCCGCTATCTCAAAAGGAGCGGCTGGAAGAGGCATCGTGATTTTTTGATTTGATATGGCCCCCCATTGCTGGTGGCAGAATACTGGGCCTGATCTCATGGTTACTTATGTGCGTTAAACTTGTATTATTGTGGTTTCAACAACAAATAAAAAAAAATTCGAGTTCAATCTCAGAGAGCCAATGCTCGACGACTACTTCCGGCAGTACGGCCTGATAGCCATGTTCACGGGAATAGCGGTGTTCGTCCCGACGAGCATGCTTGCGCTGTCGTTGCTGGCGTCAAAACTTCCTGGACGGTTTGGAAAGATCCGTCCACGACGACCAATCCGCGCAAAATTGAGCACCTACGAGTGCGGTATGGATCCTATCGGATCTAGGTGGATGCAATTCACCCCACGTTACTATTTTTATGCGTTGCTTTTCGTGATTTTCGATGTCGAAACTGTATTTCTGTATCCCTGGGCCGTGCGTTATGGGGTATTAACTCGGGAATTCGGTGTCGCCACATTATTTGCGATGTTTGCATTCTTAGGCGTAGTCACCCTTGGTTACGTGTATGCGTGGCGAAAACGCGCGTTGGAGTGGTCATGAATGTTCCATCGAAAAAAGTTATAAACGAACTCACCGGTTCGGTGAGTGACCCACTGTACTCTCGTACTCGCGAACTAGATATGAGTGAGGGTGTCGCCGTTAACCGAATGAAGTCAACGTACACGGAGCCGTTTTCCGAACTAGGTATTGCAGTGCCGGACGAGATAAGCAGAACCGCAATGGTGACGTCAATCGACACGGTACTAAATTGGGCGCGGAAATCGTCGATGTTTCCCTTGGCTTTTGGCTTAGCCTGTTGTGCATTTGAGATGATTGCGTCGGCCACATCCCGTTTTGATATCGCTCGTTTTGGGATGGAACGCTTTTCGGGTACACCCCGTCAGGCAGACCTCATGATCGTCTCAGGAACCGTTACATGGAAAATGGCGCCCACTGTCCGAATGTTGTATGACCAAATGCCTGAACCGAAATGGGTGATATCAATGGGTGTATGTGCGACAAGTGGCGGGCCCTATTATGAATCATACTCCGTTGTACCAGGCGTAAACCACATCATCCCAGTCGATGTTTACGTGCCTGGTTGTCCGCCACGTCCGGATGCGCTGCTCTATGGCATCATGCAACTACATGAGAAGGTTAAGCGCTACAGCCTTGCAGGGACGGTTGCTGGACAAGGATGACGATAGTTCTATCAGGTGACGCCCTGGCTCGGGCTGTATCTAATCTTGTCCGAGATGCTGTTGCTGCCGTCGGCCAACATGAAGTTTGGATCAAATCTCCGTCTCTTCGTGAAGTCGCACATGGGCTTCGGAACGGTCCGGATTTGGACTTTGCTCTTCTCAACTCGATCACCGCTGTCGATTACATTGATCATTTCGAAGTTGTTTACCACATCACGTCAATGAGTCATAACAAGTCAGCAATATTGAAAGTTCGTTGTGGCGAGGGCCGTATCGGTCCGGTCGTCCCCTCAGTATTTGAGGTCTGGCAGGGCGCTGACTACCAAGAAAGGGAGGCTTGGGATCTTATGGGAATTAAGTTTGAAGGCCATCCGAACCACAAACGAATAATGCTTTGGGACGAATTCCCAGGTCACCCGTTGAGGAAAGATTTTTTGCGTTGAACCCTGCCTGAGTGCTTATGGGTGTTCAAAACAGGACGAGAGTATGAAATGACCATCAAGACAGAACCTATCACCATAAATGTTGGCCCTCATCATCCGAGTACACATGGTGTTTTTCGTATGAGGGTTACGTTTGACGGAGAGGAAGTAATCGATCTCGAACCAGTATTCGGCTATCTTCATCGGGGATCAGAGAAGCTGGCGGAAGAAAGAACGTATACGCAAGTCGTGACGTTGACTGATCGAATGGATTACGTAGCAGCTATGACTAATAATCAAGCCTACATCCTTGCAGTTGAAAAATTGGCAGGTATCGAACCGACCGCTCGCGGTGTTTGGCTGCGGATGATCGCAGCGGAACTGCAGCGCATTGCCAGCCACGCGGTCGCCACGGGTTTCTTAATGAATGACTTAGGAACGTTATTCACTCCTCTCATATACAACATGAGAGAGCGAGAGCACATTCTAGAACTTCTTGAAATGCTGTGTGGCGCCCGCATCACGGTTAGCTATATGCGGCCAAGCGGGGTATTCATGGATGCTCCTGATGAATTCTGGCCTGCATTGGACACTTTCTTGGATGACTTACCTCATCGCATCGATGATATTGAAGGTCTAATTACTGACAATGAAATTGTGCTAGTGCGGATGAACGGAGTTGCTCCGATGGGAGCCGAACATGCAATTAATGCCTCTATCACCGGGCCAATGTTACGTGCATGTGGAGTCGATTGGGATCTCCGCCATCACAATCCCTATGAGTACTACGACAGAGTCGAATTTGATCGTCCGCTTGGCACGAACGGAGACAACTTCGATCGCTATCATGTTCGTGTTCGTGAAATGAGACAAAGCATAAATATTATTCGCCAATGCGTAGCTCAAATTGAACCCGGGCCGGTGAGAGACGAAAAAGTTCCATTCGTCGTTAGACCTCCGACCGGCGATGTATACCATGCTATAGAAGGTCCTAAAGGTGAATTGGGCTTTTATTTGGTCAGTGACGGAGGGATATCACCATATCGATGTCATGTAAGGGCTCCATCTTTAATCAACTTAACTTTATTGCGGGACATGATTGTTGGCTCCAAAATGGCGGACTTAATAGTTACCTTTGGGACTACAGACATCAACATGGGTGAAGTTGATAGGTAATGAACGGATTCTTAGACAATTCGCTGTTTAGAAACATCTACTGCCATTTGGCTGGAACGAGTTCTGACTGTGCCGGACGTGGTTATTCGTCTGGGTTCATTCCAGACGGGTGGGAGTGGATTGCGTTTCTCGTAACCGGATTAGTGATTATGGTGATGATTGTGAACGGTGTACTTGGGGGAGTTCTCGCTCTTATATGGGCAGAGAGGCGCCTTATAGGACGATTCCAAGGGAGGCAAGGTCCTAATCGATGGGGCCCTTATGGGATGCTTACTCCGGTAGCAGACGCGATAAAGATAATGACTAAAGAGGACGTGGTACCCGAGGCCGCTGATCGATTTATATTTAACGTCGCTCCCGTGATCATGTTAGTTCCAGTGTTGTTGGTATTCGCAGTAATTCCTTTGGGAAGCGGCACATTTTTGGCCGATTTGAACGTTGGTATCTTGTTTGTTATCGCCGTGACTTCTACTAATACTCTCGCAATTATGATGGCTGGTTGGGGTTCAGCGAATCGTTATGGGATGTTTGGAGGAATGCGTGCTGTGGCGATGCTGCTCAGTTATGAAATTCCTATGGCGATCGCTGTGGTGGGAGTAATTATGGTTGCCGGTTCCCTTTCTCTTGTGCGTGTAGTAGAAGCGCAGAACGTTCCGTTCGCTCTCGTTATGCCGTTGGGCTTCTTGGTGTTTTTTTTGGCGGCAGTTGCTGAAATTATTCGGACACCTTTTGACATAAATGAGGCTGATTCAGAATTGGTTGCTGGTTACCACACGGATTACAGCGGGATGAAGTTCGGGTTGTTCTATTTGGCTGAATTTGCAGCAACCATAGCTGCGTCAGCAATTATGGTGACACTGTTTCTGTCTGGATGGCGCGGGTTTGAATGGTTGCCTTCCCAAGCTTGGTTCTTTATGAAGTTGGTTGGGGTCCTATTCATAATCATATGGGTCCGTGCGACATGGCCTCGGCTCCGGATCGACCAAATACTTGCGTTTGCTTGGAAAGGGCTTTTCGAATTAACGCTGGTAAATCTGATAGCGATGGCGATTTTGTTGGCAGTTTGGCCTGAACCTACAACTGGACAACTGTGGATT
>CAZXXH010000091.1:3709-7420 GCA_964644645.1 uncultured Dehalococcoidales bacterium | reverse complement strand
AGGCTGAACGTCGTTTAGCGGAAGAACGATCTGCGGAAGTTTCTATGGAGATTTCTTCCGATGATATTTGGACAGTGCAATCGCGCCCTATGAAAGAAACAGAAGGAACTTTGAGGTTCGCGGAGGATATCGCTGGATTCAGAGATGTTGCGGATGATCGAAAGCGGGGTAAAGGCAGCCGGAAAGGTAGCCCCAAAGGTCGCAGGGCGGCGGCACGCAAGCAACGCCGGTAGTTATGTGGCTATAGCGTTAGCTGCGTGGGTTAGTAAATTTCGCTACAGGAAATGTGGTTGAGTGCGACACGGGTTCCTTTGCGGTCGTGTGTTGCGTGCCGAATTAAGGTGGACAAAGGCTCGTTAATACGCGTCGTGCGGGTTTCTGGAGGCGAAATTTTGATTGATATGAGCGCACGAATCTCCGGGAGAGGAGCATACATGTGCTGGAGTTTACTTTGCATCGAAGCTTCTTTGAAAAGCGGTAAGCTTTTTCGATCGTTAAGAACCGATTTGAGTCAGAACCAATCGAATTCGCTACGTGAAAGACTTGAACTACTTTATCGAGAGAATTCAGGAGGAAGTGTGCTGAAAAGTGGTGTGACCTGATGATCTTGCCGGATTGTAAACTGAGGGTCTCAAGAGGCCTATACAGTTCACTTTACCGTCATCCAATGTACGATATGCACTGTGCACGCTGAATGAGCCCATGGTCCGCTAGGTGGTATGCGCCCCAACTAGGGCGCTGGTAGATAATCTAAATCAATGGCCAGACGACGAAACCAAACAGGTAGACGAGATCGCCGCCGTTCTTCACGGCGGGCGAATATTAATGATGTGATTGTCCCCGCTGAGGAGCAGGCGGCGGAACCTTCAGAGCCAGAGGGGCCTTTGGGTCCAGTTGAGTTACCACCCTTTATAACGGTGGGTGGACTCTCTGAAATTCTTCACAAGGATCCAGTCGACACGATCAAAGCTCTTATGCGCTGTGGTGTTATGGCCACAATCAATGAGCAAGTCGACTTTGAAACAGCTGCTCGAGCTGCTGGCCTTTTCGACATTCCAGTACTGAAACCTAAAGATCGAAAAGAAAGTAAGGCCGGCGTCAAGGTTGGAGTTGACGATACCCTTACTGAAGAGAACTCTGTTGAGCGTCCGCCAGTCGTCACTGTGTTAGGTCACGTCGACCATGGTAAGACTACCTTGCTGGATGCGATCCGAGGAGCGAATGTGGTGGAAGAGGAGGCAGGAGGTATCACTCAAGGGATAGGTGCTTATGGGGTTATTAAGGATGGCCGGGAAATCACATTCATCGATACGCCTGGCCATAAAGCGTTCACTGCGATGCGGGCAAGTGGAACCCAGGTGACTGACGTCGCGATACTAGTCGTGGCAGCAGATGATGGCGTTATGCCGCAGACCATAGAAGCGATAGATCATGCTAAAGCCGCTGATGTGCCGATCATCGTTGCTATTAATAAGGTGGATGTGGCGGGTGCCGACCCTAATAGGGTTAAAACACAACTTACCGAACATGATCTCGTTGTTGAGGAATTCGGTGGCGATGTTGTAGCAGTTGAAGTGTCAGCCCTCAATAAGGATGGTGTAGATGACTTATTGGAGGCAGTTTTGCTGGTTGCCGAAGTTTTGGAATTAAAGGGGAATCCTAATCGACCTGGTATAGGAGTGGTTATAGAGTCGAACGTTGACAGAGCCCGTGGAGCGATGGCCACAGTGATAGTAAGGTCCGGCACTGTGCGCTTGGGAGCGAATGTTGTGGTGGGAACTAAGCGAGGCCGGGTCAGGGCGATGACAGGAGGCGCTGGTGTTCCTGTGGAAGAAGCTGGGCCAGCAACGCCGGTTGAGATCCTAGGGCTAGATGGCGCGCCCACCGTTGGTGATCCCTTTGATGTGGTGAAGGATGATCGTACAGCGAGGCAACTGGTTCAGACTAGACAGCGAATCGCTACCAGGCACAGCCGAATCAAATCTGCAGCTACTGCATCTGAGGCGATACAACTTGCGCGGTCGGAAGACGTTCGTGAGTTGCCGATTGTTGTTAAAACAGGGACTCAAGGTAGCGTGGACGCGGTGCGCCGTAGCGTTGAAGATATTGCGGAAGAAGGAGTCCAGTTGAGCGTGCTGCACGCAGCAGCTGGGGCGGTGAATGATAGCGATGTGATGTTGGCCGCAGTGTCTGGAGGTATTATCGTTGGGTTTCAGACCGAAACCGAGGCGGGGGCTGGTCGCCAGGCTGCGATACGGGGTGTGCAGATACTCCATTACGAAATCATTTATCAGCTTATTGATGATGTTGTAGGAAAGGCTCAGCAACTCGTCGCACCTTCGGAACATGAGGTGATAGTAGGGCATGCTTTGGTTCAGGAAGTTTTTTCCGCCGGTCGGCGTGATCGGGCCGCGGGCATAAGAGTGTCGGATGGGCACCTCCTAAGGAATGCCAACATTCGAGTACTTCGATCAGGCGAAGAAATTTTTTCTGGTCGTATAGCCTCCATGAGGCATTTCAAAGAAAATCAGACTGAGCTGGCAACAGGATTTGAAGGAGGGGTTGTACTTCAAGGGTTCAACAGCTTTGAAGTTGGGGACGTTTTGGAGGGATTCGAAGTCAGGGCTACAGAGAAGTAGTTCGTGGCAATTATACGCCCCGCGTGATGTGGGAGCCGGGTTCTATACGCTCCGTAGTTAATTTCGACATGACTAGACGTAGAGATCGCGTGAATTACACACTTAGGCGGGAGTTGGGAGCGTTGATACCTAGTGTGGTATCAGATCCCAGGCTCGCTCCTATCACATCTGTGACTCGCGCTGAAGTTAGCCAGGATTTGAAGGAAGCACGTGTTTTTGTCACCGTTTTAGGAGAAAGGGCTAGTGAAGAGGCGAGTCTGGCTGCCCTACAATCAGCGTCTGGGATGCTTCAAAAAGCGCTAGAGTCACGTATACGGATGCGCCGCGTTCCCAATTTGGTGTTTCAGATAGACACTACGCTTTCCGATGGCGCCGAGGTGCTAGCTCTTATGGATCAGTTGGCTGATCAATATAGGGGCAGAACCCGTTCTCCGGATGAGGTATGAGTTCTAAGCCTAAGCCGTTCACCAAATCTCTGGTACGGGAACCGGCGCGCAAAGTTGACGGTTTTTTAGTCGTTAACAAACCTACTGGTATCACGTCCGCGGATGTAGTTCGTCGTGTTAAACGATTGACCAACGCTCGTAAAGTGGGACACGGAGGTACTTTAGACCCGGATGCGTCTGGTGTGCTTTTAATTTGCCTTGGAGATGCCACCCGTTTCGCAGACGCAGCTCTTTTGGGGACAAAAGAATACACAATTACTGGGCGCTTAGGCCAATCTACCGATACGTACGACTCAACAGGACGTGTTACGGCGAGATGTAGTGCTCACGAAATCACACGGCGGATGTTGGAGGGTGCACTCTCCAAATTTAGAGGGGAAATACAGCAGATTCCACCTATGTACAGCGCGCTCAAGGTACAGGGCAGGAGGTTATATCATCTTGCGCGTCAAGGGTATGAGGTTGAGAGGGTGGCCCGAACTGTCGAGGTACATCGTCTCAATTTGGTGAGTTGGGCCTCACCTGACTTTGTGCTAGACGTGGAGTGTGGGCGGGGTTTTTATGCTAGGTCCCTCATCCATGATTTGGGCCTTGCGCTTAAAAGCGTTGCCCATCTAACTGCTTTG
>CAZXXH010000091.1:0-3699 GCA_964644645.1 uncultured Dehalococcoidales bacterium | reverse complement strand
CAACTTACCCGTTCTCCTACTTCCGGTCGACTGGGCTATCAGGAATCTTCGGGCCATTGTCATGGACCCGTTGCAGCAAGAACATGTTCAACATGGACAATCTTTGAGGAGCTCTAGTCTGGGGGTTCCCCGCCCGTATCCCAATGATGGCGAAAAGGTGCGTGCGTACGATAGACGCGGGTATCTTATTGCGGTGCTAGAACATAACTCGAGATCCTTGTTATGGCACCCGGAAAAAGTGTTTGTTGCTTTGTGACTGTGTGTTTCATAGAGGTACTTGACACTGCCACAAGTTCGCTAGTTCGGTTTTTTCTCATAATGCGTTCCGGTATTACACGAAGCAAATTAGTAGCGTAGGTTCATGATACTTTGGTCGTTAATACGTCGAAACAGCATGAAATCTCGTAGAATTTACACCACTTACCGGGTTAGGAGCTGGGCAACCAATTATCCAGGGAATATTTTGAAAACACCGATATGTACGAAGTAGTTTTATCATTCATTAAATGGCCAAGTAGCTTGTTCGAGTTGTGTACCTAAATGCTGATCTATAACTGCCGGCGGCGATTAGCCTCCGAACATCCTGTCTATTTTTCCCTATACTCATGATGCATTCTCCTCTTGAAGTAGTTGCAGATCTTGTTCTCTTGCTAGCTATTGTTTTGGTAGCAGCCAAGATAGGAGGAGAATTTTTCGAGCGATTTTTGAAGTTGCCACCGGTGCTTGGGGAGTTGGGGGCAGGCATTCTGCTAAGTCCCTTCGCGTTGGGCGGTATAGAGATTGGCAGCTTAGGACCGCTTTTCGAAGTGCCTCACGAGACGCACATATTGGATGGTGTGGCGCGAGAAGTTAAGTCAGTACTCCCAGTCCAGCCTCAGCTTTTCTTTATTGCCCAAATTGCTGCGATAGTACTGTTGTTCGAAGCCGGTCTTGAAACGAATCGCCAACAGTTTTTCCGGTACATGAGACCAGGGACCGCGGTTGCTGCGGGCGGAGTTATAGTCCCATTTGCTTTGGGAATTGGAGCGACGGTGGTCCTTGGGTTCGCCGATCTAGGCAGCGGTGAGGCGGCTCTTCCTGCCCTGTTTGTTGGGGCGATTGTTACTGCCACTTCAGTGGGTATTACCGCTCGGGTATTGGCTGACATACGCATGTTGTCTTCGGCGGAGGGCATAACGGTTCTTTCCGCCGCGGTGATCGATGACATATTGGGAATCATTGTGTTGGCTGTTATTGTCGGCATCAAAGAAGATGGTCCAATAACCACGATGTCGATAGTAGTGATCTTTGCCAAGGCGGTTGGATTTTGGCTCGGTCTTAGCATAGTTGGCAGTCTTGTATCTGGGTATATTTCTAAGCTCGCTATGTGGTTCACGAGTGCAGGGTCTGTGGTTGTGTTAGCACTGGCATTGGCTTTTATCGCTGCTGCCGTTGCGGAGATCTATTTCGGTCTTGCAATGATAATTGGGGCCTACACAATGGGGTTGGCTCTATCTGATACAGAACTGAAGCACCGAATCGAAGAGCCCATGCGACAGATCGGTTTCTTTTTAGTGCCAGTTTTCTTTGTGGTTATAGGGATGCAGGTAGACCTGACGGCCTTTGGTGGTGCTGAGGGTTCCCATTCCATGGCTAAGATCGTTAGTTTCACTGTGGTACTAACCGTGTTGGCTATTATCAGTAAACTTGCCGGTTGCGGTTTGCCCGCGTTACTAGTTGGTTTCAACGTTCGTGGCGCTTGGCGTATTGGTTTAGGGATGTTGCCCCGGGGCGAGGTAGCACTAATAGTTGCTGGTATAGGGTTAGCCAGTGGGGTTATTGAACGCGACATCTTCGGCGTTGCGATAATTATGACGGTGATCACAACCGTCATAGCACCGATAATGTTGGTACCCGCATTCCGAGGAGCCAGTGGGCAAAGGAATCGTGAGAAAAAAAGTAACTAGAGAGTCTGAGTCGCAATCACCAACACGAGACCTAACTCAAGCGACAAGTGGTATATTCCATGGCTCGGCCCCCGTAGCTCAGGGGATAGAGCACCGGCCTCCGAAGCCGGGTGCGTGAGTTCGAATCTCACCGGGGGCGCCACCTTAATTTGGAGAATCTGCTAGTCACATAAGACGTTGCCATGACTCTAAATATTGGAATCTTACTATCATGGTGAAACGATCTAATACGGTCCAACTGACGGCTCTGGGCGAACCTTTTATCAAGTGTCTTAGAGAGGCCGTATCCCTCTCCAAGAACCATGATGCCCGTGCCAGGGTCACTGTAATAACTCCATCTTTATACAGCAGTTTTTTTCTCAGAAGAAAGTTGGCGACATACGGTCTCTTCAATGTGAACTTTGTTCGCATAGAAGACTTGGCCGAACTGCTTTGCGCCCAATCACTAACTACAAAGCCTCTTTCACGGTTGTATGTGAGGGAGCTTATACGCGCAGCGGTATTGGATCAGCCTGTCGGAGAATTTAAGAATATACGTGACCTTCCTGCTTTAATCAGGGATCTACACCGCACATTTCTAGATCTGGACGCTGCGGAGAACGACGTAATAAGCAAACTTGCAAATTTGGGTGGTCGGTACGCTGATCTAATCACAGTGTGGCGTCGGTATAGGGATCGTATCCATGGTTTCCACGATCGACGAGCTGTTAGTTTAGCGGCACAGGATAGTCTAGAAGCAGCAGGTTGGCCGAAGGCACGTCTGGGCGCCCATATTCTCTTATTAATTGCTCCACTGGTGCCGCAATACGAGCCTTTAATAAAAGCTCTTATCCGACTACAGGATGGCATTACCATTCTGGGCCTCACTGGCGATCACGTTGCAGACGCGGCTGTCAAACAGATTGTTGGCGATGTCTCACAATCAGTTGATGTGATGTTGAAGTACTCAACTCCAAAATTGGTCAGGGCGGCGAATTCTGCTGCTGAGGCGCGTTGGATAGCAGGGAATATTGCTCGCATTACCCAACGCGATCGGACACGTTTGGGGAATATAGCTGTGCTATACAGTGCTGAGCACATGGGCCGACGTATCGAAGATGAACTGACCCTAGCCGGTATACCAGTATCAGGTCCTAATAGAGAAGCTCTTGCTGCATACCCAGAAGGCCGATTTGTAATCTTGCTTATGCGGATTTTCCAAAGTGATTTTGCCCGCGACGTAGTCACTGAATGGCTGTGTGCTGCTCCTGTGACCTATCCGGGTGTTTCTTCCCGGGTGCCTTTTACCAAGTGGGACACTGTTTCTCGAGTGGCTTCGATTACCAAAGGAGCTGCAATGTGGCGGGATCGTTTGGAGATTTTTGCGAGAAAGTGTTATCGAAAATTAGAAGTTCTGAATCAATCTGAGGGCGATAGCGATTCGTTGAGACTCAGGCCTAAGGTTCTGATGGAGCTCGAGTTGGCGCGTGATCTGGCTTCGTTTATTGAGCGAATAGCTGTTAATCCGCCACCAACGGGGAGGGCCCAATGGGTAGCATATTGTATGTGGCTCACGGATATGGTCGATCGCTATATGGCCAAATTGGTTGATGAGCCAGCTTTACTCAGAAGGCAACAGCTCGATGGTCTAATAGGCAGCCTATCGGAATTGGATGGGTTAGCCACCTCCGAGCCAGATCTGGAGCGCTTTACTTCTGTGTTGATGGAGGAGATGTTGCGTCCAGCCCGAAGCGTTCATGGTCTAGGCTGGGGC
>CAZXXH010000090.1:387-7890 GCA_964644645.1 uncultured Dehalococcoidales bacterium | reverse complement strand
TTCTTCGAAACAAGATCGATGACACCTATGAAGCCCTTTCGTCCAAGCCTGATCCGGATAAGCAGAATGAGCTGCTACGACAACTCGGCCAGCTTGAGACATCTCTGGAAACGGCGAGTGGACGCTCCAGAGAGCATGAGTCCAAAGCAATCCTCTCCGGGCTAGGCTTCGATCAAAGCGAATTCTCGAGACCTCTCAACGAGTTCAGTGGTGGCTGGCTAATGCGTGTTGCGCTGGGAAAATTGCTTTTCAACAATCCTAATCTTTTGCTCTTAGACGAACCAACCAATCATCTGGACCTTGAGGCAAATCTGTGGTTCGAGGGTTTCCTAAAATCCTTCCCTGGGGGTGTGGTTTTCACCTCACACGACCGCGCTTTCCTGAACCAGGTTTCAACCATGGTGCTGGCAATCGAGCCAGGAGAGGTGGTGCGGTTCAGGGGCAATTACGATGACTACATGGTCGCACGCGAGCATTCACTGAAGATCAAACTGTCGGCCGCTGCTAGGCAGCAACGCGAGGTCCAGAGGCAGATGCGCTTCGTAGAGCGTTTTCGCTCGAAAGCTCGCAAGGCCACCCAGGTACAAAGCCGTTTGAAGCAACTAGAGCGGGTAAAACTCATTCAGCTACCCCGGGCGACCAAGAGGGTTCACTATACTTTCCCGGAGCCATCCAGAAGCGGCGCAAAGGTGATATCTCTTACTAACGTGAGTAAGGCATACGGCGATCACACCATATACCTCGGTCTGAACCTCACCTTGGAGCGTGGTGACCGAGTTGTCCTGGTTGGACCCAACGGTGCGGGAAAATCTACGATGCTAAAAATACTCGCAGGGGTAATTCCCTGTGATGATGGTGAGCGGCGGACCGGGCACAATGTGATAACAACTTATTACGCCCAGCATTTACTCGATCTTCTCAATCCTGAAAATACCGTGATCGAAGAACTCCAGCAGACCGCACCGCAGGAATCCGAGCAAAACCTACGACATATCCTTGGTGGGTTCCTGTTCAGTGGCGACGATGTCCGCAAGTCAATATCTATATTATCGGGTGGGGAAAAGGCGCGAGTTGCGTTGACTAAGCTGTTGATTCAACGAAGCAACGTGCTCTTCATGGATGAACCGACTAATCATCTGGACATAGCGTCAAGGGAGATTCTCACAGATGCCCTCAGCGATTACCGAGGGACCATTTGCCTCATTACCCATGATCGCACCGTCATACGGCAGATCGCCAATAAAATCGTTGAGATAAATAACGGCGAGGCAACTATCTTCTCAGGGGACTACGATAGTTACCTGCATCGAAAACAGCTACAAACCACCGAAGGCAATTCCGATTTATTTGCCGATAGCGTCGAGGACAGCAAATCCAAGACTGGCCCTGTGCGCAACCGTTCTACCAAAGGACGCCGGGAAACAACCCGGAGTCTGGAAAACAAGATGCGTCGCGGTCTCGACAAGGAGGCCCGGACTCTAGCTACTCGCATACAGAAAATCGATGCCATCTTGGTAGGCTACGAGGCTCAGATTGCTCGGATGGAGACGCTGTTCTCTGACCCAAGCCAAATCGGCGACTCTGCACAGCTGCTCGAATTGGGAGAACAATATCAGGTCGTCAAAAACGAGTCGCAATCGCTTTGGAAGGAATGGCAGCGGTTATCGTTAGATGCAGAGAGGCTTGAAATCCAACTCAGGAACATTGGTGCGACAAAATAGCTATTTGTAGTTAGAGCATGTTATCTATTTATGAGATTCGCACGATATATGCCTCTATGTAGAGGGCCAACCCAATGCAGTTGGAACCTTCTATGGGACCCGTCGGATAGCCAGCTAACTGCGTTGGCTCTGAAGCTTGCATCGAGTTCAGGATTGCCCGATATAGATGCGCTTGGCGAATCAGCACTAGGCGCAACCGACGTGGCAGCCGTGAGGGTGCTCTGCGACCCATGTTGAACTAGAAAATGGTGGGGAAGGAGGGATTCGAACCCTCACACCTTTCGGTACATGCTCCTAAAGCATGCGCGGCTGCCGTTCCGCCACTCCCCCTTAAATATCACTTTAGTTCCATCACTCCCAATCAACAAGATCTCTGTAGACAATACCTGTGGTCAGCGGCACTCGTTTGCTGCTTTGTCATCAATATCAACCGTAGAACCATACACCGGGGTAGAGAACCACGCCTTCAGCCAAATCCTAGCCATCAGAAACGTATGGAATCTAGCAGCGGTAAAGATCAGACAGGCTGGATACTAACTTTGAAATAGGCACCAATCCCCCACGCTCCCGAGTCCACGTTACCCCCAAGATAGTTTTTTGATACCGAGGCCCCTCCACCGCACAAGCAAAACATAAATGAGATCGTCTGTAGAGAGCACTTAAAGGAATTGCCTATAAGCCATCTTAGTACCTGAATAAATCATACTAGGGAGTGGCCAGTATCTACCGGATCAAAATACGTTTGGGCAATTAGTAATCACAAAGTACATTCGCCCGAAAATGCCCGGAACTTTTTTCGACCGTATTCTAAACTAATGATCATGGCCAAGAGGTACGTTGGCGATTTCTCATTGTGTAAAACAGTGTTCAGCTAAAAGCAAAATGACGAAATACTTACGACTAAGGAGTAGCAATGAAGCACCTGAAGCTAGGCAACCTCTACTATGAGATCAGCAGACATAATCCTCCCGCTCTGACGATCGAATCTGGCGAAACAGTATCTATCGAAACAGAAGATGCCTTCTCAGGACAAATCAGAAAAGAAGGTGATAGAAGAGACACCGTAAAGGACCCATACGGAAATCCGCAGTCCGGTCCCATCGAGATAAAGGAGGCGGCACCAGGAGACACCCTGGCCGTTCACATAGAGAAGATCGAAGCCCGCCTCGGACAAGCCGGCACAAGGACCGGCAGTGCAAGAATAATTGGCGAGTTCATTGGGCTAGACCCACCTCACGGGACCCGAATATGTCCCGTAAAGGATGGGAAGATATGGTGGAGCCCCAACCTAGCCATCCCATACGCTCCGATGATCGGCACCATCGGATGTGCTCCAGCAATGGGAGTTCCAACTACAGGTCCCGCGGGCGACTACGGAGGAAATATCGACATCAAGGAAGTCACCGAAGGGAACACTCTTTTCCTGCCTGTATACGTCCCTGGAGCGTTATTACATCTGGGTGACGTACATGCCGCGCAAGGAGATGGTGAGGTGTGCACGACTGCCCTCGAGATGCCGGCAACGGTCACTATCACTGTAACCCTAATTAAAGGTAAAAAAATACCTAGACCTAGGATTCGCTCTTCGGAAGAGATGATGGCAATCGCCACGGGCAATCCTATGGAACGTTCGATCGCAAGGGCTTATGCCGACTTGATTCTGTGGATGGAAGAAGATTACGGCATATCCCGTTGGGACGGATATAACCTCTGCACACAAGTCGGAACACTATCTATAGGCTACTTCTACATCGGAACGGTAGCAGCACAAATCCGCACCGAGTATGTCGAGGCAGCAGCCCATTAAACGTTGAGCCCCTTAACACCAACGTACATATAGGTGCCATAGAAATTTGCCCAACTGACTGAGCCAAATGGCTCAGTCAGTCACCTAGAACCGTGACTCTGAGTTTCGGATGTACTATTGACGCTGAGGCCGATTCTTCACAGTTATGAGATAGAAAGGTCTGTTTTAGGAGTTTCGGACCAATCGTCCTTAGTCACCCCGTCATAGTCAAATTGTACAGTGCCGTCCTTTATGGTGAGCTGGTTAATCAGCCTTCCATCTGCCTTAAGAATTCGGTAACCAGTCAGTCCGCAATCACTGAGGCCAGCTGGTCTTTCTAGATACTCTAGAACCGCAACGTCTGCGGGAGCGCCAGGGGTAAGAGTTCCCAGTTCCGTGTGTCCAATCTGGCTAGCAGGGGCAACAGTAGCCCTCTCGACGATATCGCCCATTGTCATTCCGATTGCCAATAACTTGGACATCACCTCGGTCATTGTCGCTCGAGAGGTGTGCATACTAACCCGGTGCATGTCTGTTGAAACAGTATCTGGCACAAAGCCCTGCGCAATCGCCGGCGCTGCCATCGAATACGAAAAACTGTTGTTACCATGTCCGACGTCGAATATCACGCCCCGTTCGCGAGCTTCCCAGTAGTGGGGCTTAACCTTCCCGTCATTGCCCACCATGGGATTACTATAACCGTAGCAATGCGTAACGCCATCACCCGGCCTCATGTGCTCAAGTAGCATCTCCGGCATTGGCCGACTGGGGACTGCAACCTGATCTATCAGGCAGAAAGTACCTGATAGTTCCGCCGCCTTGACTCCACGATCAACCGACTCCCATCCAGATCCACGGAAGTGAGCCACTTTGACGCCAACCAGGATATCCGTCCGGCCCATTATGCACTCGGCTGTCCGCTCCGGCTCCATGTCGGTTACATTTTGTTCTATGTCTTTTGTCCCTGACATTCCGCCACCGACTATGTTCAGCAGCCCAAAGACCCTTACCGACGTTCGCTTAATAACTTTATCTACAAATTCATCGAACGTACGCCAGCCCGAACCGCCACAGTCAACCATAGTAGTCACACCGTACGGAAAACACATCTCTTCTGGATAAAAGCTCCCAGAATAACCAGTCGCATGAGCTTGGAGATCAATAAGCCCAGGTGTGACATACCAGCCCTCGACGTTAGCGACGCGTCGCGCTTCGGACTCTGGAATATCTTTCTCGACTGCACCTATAAGCTTCCCTGAAATGCCAACGTCACAAAGTCCATCGATATTGTTCGATGGGTCAATCACGTTAACGCCCTTCAGAAGCAGGTCATACTTTGCCAACTTACGTGTCCCTCCATCTCGTTTAGTTACCGCGATCTGCGTATAGCCGATAGAGGCCGATTAGATGAACCTCAGCGTATCTGACGCAACCTCGGATCAAAGTGATCACGCATCCAGTCACCTAAAAAGTTGAATGCCATTACCGTTAGGAAGATAGCTACACCCGGAAGTATTGCGATCCACCAGCTAGTCAACAGGTAGCGCTGTCCTTCCGAAATCATAATGCCCCAAGTCGGGATACTTGAAGGGACTCCAACGCCTAAGAAACTCAGACCAGCCTCGGCTATGATCAACTGTCCTGTTCGCAAGGTAGTTATCACAATGACAATGTGGAAAACCTGTGGAAGCAAATGTCTCACGACGATCCGCCAGTGATTCGCCCCCGCCACCTTGGCCAAGTCAACATATTCCAGAGTTTTTAGCGAAAGGACCTCCCCGCGGATGTTTCTAGCACCGGTCGACCAAGAAGACAACGCTAAAAGAGCTATTACAATTAAAACACTTGGATCCGTTGTTACCGCCACAACCTACACAAGTAACAAGAAAGGCAGCGCCATCCACAGGTCAACTGCTCGCATCAATATTTCGTCCACCCAACCCCCAAAATACCCAGCTATCAGACCCGTCGCGGTCCCCGCTAACACACCAATTGCAACAGCGACTCCAGCAACCATCAGGGATATACGCGCGCCGTAAAGGATTCTGCTGAAAACATCACGCCCCAGGTGATCCGTACCAAGTGGATGTTCAAACGTCCCCTCAACAACCCAAAACGGCGGTTTTTCGCGATCACGTAATACTCGTTTCCCAGGGTCATACGGGGACAGATAGGAGGAAAATGTTGCCCCGACCGCAAGGAGAGTAAGAATTAATCCGGCCAGTATCGGATAGCGCTGGGCAAATCTAAAAGCTCTAAAAGGCCACAAAAGGAACCTTAGCGATGATGTACTTGAATCTATAACTTCGGTCATGGCGGATCTACGTGTACCTGATTCGTGGGTCAATGACCGCATAGGCAATGTCAGCCACAAGGTTCAACCCAACATATATTGCTCCGAACATCAATGCCACTCCGGCAAGAACCGGAAAATCATTGTTGAGCGATGACTCAACGGCCAGGCGGCCAAGACCCGGCCAGGCGAATATGGTCTCTACAAAAACCGCGCCTGTTATAAACGCTCCAATAACCAGAGCTGACGTCGTAATTGGTTGGATCAGAGCATTGCGTAGCGCGTGCTTCCAGATGATCTTCCACTCCTCCACCCCTTTGGCCCGCGCTAGTTTGACATATTCAGAATCTAGCACTTCCAACATAGATGAACGGGTTAGGCGAAGATACATTGCCCATGGATCGAACGCGAGCACAGCCGCTGGAAGGACGAAGTATCTCGCCTGGTTCCACAAGGAACCACCACCCTTGGAAGCAGCAGGTAACAGATCTAGTTGAACAGCAAAAATCAGAATTAGCACAATTCCCAGCCAAAAAGCAGGTGTCGCTTGCCCAATCAGAGCGATTAGACGGCCAAAATAGTCCCATACCGACCCTCGCTTCACGGCCGATAAAACACCCAGAGGGATCCCAACGATCGTCGAGAAAATCCAAGCCACGACCCCAAGTTGGATGGTGGCGGCCATTTTTTCCCCTATTACACGCGTCACTGGGCGGGACGCGCCAACGCTCTTCCCAAGATCACCACGCACCACATGCCCCAACCAAATGCCGTACTGGACCAGAAATGGTTTATCAAGCCCCCACTTGGATTTAAGCCTTTTAACAGTCTCTTCATTCAGGCCATAGTTCTCCGCTTGAATAAACACAAGCAGAGGGTCCGGTCCAAGACGGGAAAGGCCGAATACAACGAACGTGACGGCCCAGAGGGTAACGATCGCAAGCATGGCCCGACGGATGAGAAAAGTACGCATGATCGCTAATTATGGTCCCTCAGGCAAACCAGTCGCAAGTGATTCTAAGACTTGAGTTGGAGGGAATGGAAGGAAAAAGGAAGGGGACACTCCAACCAGGAGCCGCGCCAGACAATGGCCCGGCCCCTGGTTGAACTGCTTAGTTCTATTTAAGCTCGATGTTCTCGGGCGAGTTAAACCGGAACCTGAGCCCTCTCTCCACAGGCCAGGAAAGAGTATTTGGGTTAATCGTTATCCGCAGCGGTTGGGCTACTGTCCCAGCCGACGGAACCCAATGATGCATCAGGTCTGCAAGCTCGTTGTTCAACTCAATACGCTTTTGCCTAGAAGGCTCAGCAGACACCTTCTTAAAGTATTCCGTGCCCCAATTAATCTCTATCGAGTTGCTCTTGCCACCGCGAGCGAGCGCGCTAGCCTGGCTCTCTCTGGGCCAGTCCCAAGGAGAAGCAGCCCGGCAGCCAACTGCACATCCATCAATGTAAGGAGCAGTCGCCGATTTCGCTACAAGGTTTGGTCGCCATACCGCGTAGGCAAAGTGGAGGACCTCAACATCAATTCCTATGTCCTCCCAGTACGCTGCAACGGCATCACCAATCTCAGACCAAGATCTGAAGATTTCCCACGAGTAGAACGGCGCCTGGAATCTTATACCATCCTCGTTCCTTGGGAAGCCAG
The DNA here is from genome assembly GCA_964644645.1 of uncultured Dehalococcoidales bacterium. Taxonomy (GTDB): domain Bacteria; phylum Chloroflexota; class Dehalococcoidia; order Lucifugimonadales; family Lucifugimonadaceae; genus CAZXXH01. The sequence goes on along the minus strand of CAZXXH010000090.1, from coordinate 442 downwards.
CCTTATCCAAAAGGGCTTCTGCCCCTGCCGGATCGTACGGAACCGACCACTTGTC
>CAZXXH010000090.1:0-377 GCA_964644645.1 uncultured Dehalococcoidales bacterium | reverse complement strand
TGTTAATGTCAAAGTACGAGTTGTAGACCGGCCATCCTAGCCCGCCGAACACTACGTCATTGACTTCATCCCGATCGATTGCCATGGACATGGCCCGGCGCACCAGTCGTGCCTGCTCCATGTCGGTCATACCCTCAGGGTTGTTGTCGCGCGGCGGGCGACCCCACTCCGGGTTCCCGATCCATGGGATATCGTGAATAACTGTGACGATCTCAAGTTTCTCGCCGGTAGTCGGGTGGAATTCTTCCCACAGGTTTCCAGCGAACATAACTGACCACATGTTAGCCACGCCAGGCGTGACCGAGGTCATCCCATTTCGTTCCATCTCTCCAATGTTGCGCAATCCGATATCGGCAACATCGGCTTCACCGGGCTTC
>CAZXXH010000089.1:7590-8001 GCA_964644645.1 uncultured Dehalococcoidales bacterium | reverse complement strand
AAGTATCCACAACGGGTGAAGAATATTTTATGGACACGTCCGCCGATGTCTGTGTCGACCAAAGCAACGCTCCATCAGATTCTCTTAGGGCATACACCTTCCCATTAGTTGAACCCACATACACTTGGCCACTTGCCACGAATGGGGATGAGTATATTTCTCCTTCGAGATCTGTGCTCCATTGGACAGCCAACTCCGTTGCTTCCAGTTTGTAGACAGATCCACCCACAGTGCTCACGTATACGAAGCCATCCTTAACGAAGGGCGTGGATCGTACATTGCCCCATAATCCTTCTCCGCTCTTAGTGAGTGCGCCATCCCACGCATTGACGGAATCGACGTGAGAGCCGTGGCCCATGAAGAGCTGCCCATTAGCAATTGTGGGTCGGCTTGAGACCACTTGAGCGTCCC
>CAZXXH010000089.1:0-7454 GCA_964644645.1 uncultured Dehalococcoidales bacterium | reverse complement strand
GTACCCACAAGTTGTTGTAGGTGTAGGTGTAGGTGTAGGTGTAGGTGTAGGCGTAATTACAGGCGTGAGTATAGAAGTCGTATCTGTTACTGGCGTGGGCGGTATGGGCGTAGCTGTAGGTACGGGTGTTGCGGTTGGAACTGCTGAGCCACCGAGGATACTCCCGTAGAACGAAGCTTCGGTCGCGACACCGGAATCGTTAACGACTCGTATGGTTACGAAATAAGATCCTCCGAACCGATACTTGTTGCATGCTTCTATCTCACCGGTCTCCTGGATCAGCAGGGCTGCCGTGTGTCCCGATCCGTCTCCCCAGTCGACCGATGCGGCCAACAGGTCACCTGCCATCGACGATTTACCGTAAGCGCCGCTGAGACATACGTCCGCATCGACTACACCGGATACTGCCGCACCCGCATCGACCGTGATCGTTACAGGGACCGGCGTGACAGTAGGCGTGGGCGTGGGTGGCGGAATAGGTGTGGATGTGGGTACGGGAGTAGGCGTAAGAGTAGGTACGGGAGTCGGCGTGGGCGTAGGTATAGGTGTCGGGGTAGGCACGGGAATAGGTGTCGGGGTAGGCAAGAGGGTAGGTGTGGGCGTAGGTACAGGTACCGGCCTGACCTTGAGTGTTGCATCCCGCACCACCACCTTTTCTGAGACTACCACCCTGACCGGTGCTGGCTTCGGTGTGGGCGTGGGCGATGGCAGTATAACGTGAGAGAAATTGGTTACACCCGGATCGCCCAGCCAGAACTTTACGGTCATTACGTGGTCGTCGTTCATCGACACAAAATCGAGTACGCCGTACCGGACACCCTGCTTGAAGACGATCATATCTGCGTTGAGGTCTACGGTGTCCTCGATCCCGTAGTGGCTTGCAGCATCTCTAGAGCAGAAGCCCACTGTTCGGACATCTGGATGGGAGCCGTAGGGGAAGTCCGATATGTCTGTAAGCTCTCCCAAGTCTTCTACACCCTCATATCCGTGATACAACTGGATATCTCCACTGGTAGAGGTGTAATTGCAGGCAGTGCCTGGCTCTGTAACGTTTGCTATGTGTACCGGTGGGCTGTCTGCATAGTGACTTCCGGCATAAAAGTAGCCCTGCCTGGACGTTCTCACCGACCAGACCAGGACTCCACTACCGATGTCGAAGTAACGCGACTCCGGCACCTTGATGGTCCCCGACGTAATACCGGGTGATACGTACTCTCCCGTTGCACGGATAATCTTCTTGCTGACCGCGATTTCGGCGATCGTCTCATCTTCTTGCGCGACCGGTGTCGGGGTAGGTGGAACGTCTATTTCTACCTCTTCTACCTCTTCGACCACCTCATCTGACGCATCGACCTGTTCTTCTTCAACTGCCAGGGCTATTGCGAAGAGTGAGAAGCCGGGCGTAGTGGCAGTAAACCTGTGCACATTTTCACCCGTAACGGCATCTTTTGCTGTCTGCAGATAGATTGTTTCCAGCTCTTCCCATCCTTCGTGTCCGTGGAATAGGCGAACGTCGTTTACCGATGCTTCCTGCTCTTCGAGCCATGAATCAGGGACCTGAAAACTGATTCCTCCCATGGTTGTTGCGGGTGATCGTACTCCTGAGAGATCTATATCAAGCACTTTGAAGACGGATGCTCCCGGCGGGCCCCGATCACTTGTTGGCGATACGGTGAGCGTCATCTCTGACCCTTCCACATCCGGAAACAGTATGGCTATCTCGGACACTCCGGTCCCCGCCTGTTCCTGTTCAGAGAATCGGGCTACCTTGGTACCCGACACATCCTCCGCAGGGTAGCTTCTGGACACGGGGCCCTGTGGATCCCAAGTTTCTTCTTCAGTTACGGCTGCTTCTACTGCTATGGGCTCTATAACAGGCGTATCGGCTTCTTCTTCGGGGATTGCGGCTGCTACGGGCTCATCTTCCACGACACCTGCCGTCATGGTGGCCTCAAAATCTGGTGTTTCGGAGATCGACTCCTCGGTAAAGCCGCTCATGAACAGGAATGCTGCTATGCCTGCTGCCGCTCCCCCTGCCACCAAGACCGGTATCCACAACATGGCACGACCGGTTAGAGCTCCGATCAGTCCGCCGCCCCGAGATCGAGACGATGCTTCTGCATCAACCTTTTCACCACGTGCAGGCCGAGATGGTCGTTTTACCTTGCTGTCTGGTGACAGGGCAGCCCTGATGGCAATCGCCATGTCGCCTGCTGTCTGGAACCGGTTTTTACGGTTCTTTTCCATCGCCTTCATCACCACATCGGCCAGTGCTTCTGGAGCATCGGGCCGAAGCTCGGAGACAGGTGTGGGATCTTCGTATATCTGTGCGTGCAGCACGGCTACCGGCGTCTGGGATTCGAACGGAACCCTGCCTGCGAGAGCGTGGTAGAGAAGTACGCCCAGCGAATAGATATCGGATCTTGCATCTACACGCTCTCCCTGGCCCTGCTCAGGGGACATGTAGTGAGGCGTACCCATGATCACACCGGTGGCGGTCATGGTGGTTAGAGCCTCGGCACGTGCTATTCCAAAGTCTGTGACCTTGGGAATGCCGTCTTCGGTAACCAGGATGTTCTGCGGCTTTATATCCCGGTGAACGACGCCGACGTCGTGTGCTACGGCTATCCCGTCGGCTATAGCTGCGGTGACTTCAGCAGCCCGCTCGATCGGTAGTTGTCCTTCTCGCTTCAGGATATCGGCGAGGCTATCGGGCACGTACTCCATGGCGCAGTACGTCTCTCCATCGTGCTCACCAACATCGAGGATACGGATAATGTTCTCGTGCTCGATGGCCGCCGTTATACGGGCTTCCCTGAGAAAACGGGTGACGAGACCGGCGTCACTCGCTGAACCTGGCTTGAGAACCTTGATCGCTACGACCGCGTCCGTATCAGGGTCTACACCGCTGTAGACGACCGCCTGCCCCCCGGAGCCTATCTCCTCCAGGATGCGGTATCGACCTATACGTTGTTCAGTCATAGTGATAAGTCAATGAGCAGTGAACTTACACGTGTTACCGGCACAGCATACCGATCTCGGTATGCGAGAGGCATCAAAATCAAACTCCCGTGGAATTAACTGAACTACAGCGACTGTGGTTTATTTTGCATTTTGCCTGATATTCTTCCAGGCTTCATACTTTTCGAGCGTGAAGTCGGGATCGCTCATGTACGAAAAAGTTACTGCCTCTTTTTCTCTGACCTGTCCACATTTTTCCAACACCCGGGATGCCGACTCAACTGACACCCTGGTAATACCGTCAGTGTCGCATACAAGGATATCTCCTTGTTCGATGGTTAGGCCCGCTACCGAAACTGGCTCACCGATACTGATCCAGCTGTAATCACCGTGCCCTGGGACTCGTGAGCGACCCCATAATCCAAGTCCAGCGCTGGCGATACCTGAAACATCACGAACCGAACCTTCTACTACTGCTCCACGACACCCTATAGCATTAAGTCGAAAAGCCATCTCATCTCCGAAAACGGCTCCACGACCAAGAGAATTCTCTACATCCTGGAACACGACGATTGTCGGTACGCCCGAGTACGCGACGGTGTCATAGAAAACATCGTGATCCAAAGAACCGGGCTGAGGTGTGTTCGGCATAACACGTACCGTGATAGCGTAGCCGACCCTGGTGCCTTTCTCTGGTGTCATACATTTAAGTTCTGGACCCGAGTAGTCTTCCCCCGGTGGCACGTGACCTCGAACTAGTATCCCTGCGTTCTGTACCAGTGCTGACTCATATTGAGCTAGACCTTCAAGCACTGAGGTTTCAACTGTGTTGAACATACCACCATCCTTAAATTTCTATTCCAGATCCATATCAAAGACGCAGGAGCGGGGTTTATCATCACTGGCATCTTGTAGCCCTAAGCTCTCCATTCTTTAAGCACTAAATATTATCTGAGTCGAACCACGCAAACGACCAGATTGTCGGTCAAAGATAATCAGGGCGTATTAAGTGCTTTGCACGTGGCCAGGAAACAAGTTGCACAATCGAGTCGTCCTCTGAGACGCCATGCGACTACTTTTATGAGATTTACCTAGATACACACAGCCCCTCGGGTCGTTTTTGCTACCTGCGTCCGAATAAAACTTCACACCGGAACCCGTATACAGTCACAGCCTCAACCCATTATTTCTGCCAGTTCTTGATACGTAGTCTCATTATATAACGGCACGGCAGCCAACTTAAATAGCCGCCAGGACTTGAGCTTGACACAACCATTATCCGTACTTAAGATTTGGGTATCTTCTGTGTGTGCTGCCTCCGTACATCAGAGTAAGGGCTTTAATGATACTGGGTATCATTATTGTGCCTGCTGAATGCCCAAGAATATTTAAGTGGTGTCGGAGTAAGTGGCCCATGTTTTTGAATCACATTCTCGGAGGTAATGGTGATCGTGAAAAGCGTCCAAAACTTAGTGGCAATCTGGTTTCTTTTGATCGCTATATTTACTGTTGCCGCAATATCTTGCGGCAACAGTAAGACATCTGACCCACTCCTGCTGCCCACTCCGGTCCAAACGCCCGACCAAGCTGTTCACACAGGCTCAGGGGACCGAATACGAGCCATCACTACCATCTATCCCATGACATTCTTCACAGAGCAGATTGGTGGGGACCGGGTATCAGTGGTCCCATTGGTCAAACCGGATGGCCATGCCCATATATTTGAACCGACCCCGGGTGACCTAAAAAATATAGTCGATGCTGACATACTAATTTTCAATCATCCAACATTTGAGATGTGGGTTGAGCGAGCACTTGCCAACCTCGAGGGGCACTCGCTATACGTGGTACAAGCATCAGATCATCTGCCAACAGCAGCTGAGATCGCCGAGCACGACAAGCTTGACCCTCACGCCGAGCATGGCGAGTTTGACCCTCACGTCTGGTTAGACCCAACAAAGGCAATCGTTCAGGTTCGCCGTATCCAACAGGGCCTATCGGAGATAGACCGGGATGGAGCAATTCGATATAAAACTAACGCGGACATGTTGATCGAAAAATTAACCGGGATAGATCGGTTGCTGGTCGAGTCACTGGCCTCATGCCAGCACGACGAAATCGTCGTGTCCCACTTAGCATATGGCCACTTGGCGAAGCGTTATGGCCTTCACCAACTCGGAATAACAGGCATGTCAGCCGAGTCCGAGGCCGGACCTGGTCGGATTGCAGAGATCGTAGAGCGAATTAAACAACGTGGTATCAGATATATTCTTCAGGAACCTATTTCTGACCGTAGACTCGCTGAAGCCGTAGCAGCGGAGACCGGAATCCAGGTTATCGATCTGCACCCGCTGGAAACCCTAACCCACGAACAGATGGCTAACCGTGAAGATTTTTTCTCGATCATGCAAAAGAACGTATCGAGCCTAGCACTCGCACTGGACTGCGATTAGTCCTTCCAGTGCGGGTTCCTTACTGTTCCCATCAGACACCGATGCCTAGCTACTCTGCCGGATCAAACTCTGAATATTCGCCTGTAAGGTCCGTTAACCCCAAGCGACTTCCAACCCATGATATATCCAGGTTCATAGTCCTCGCCCAATGTTGCGTCTCTGATGGTGGAAAAGTCATCCTGACGCTATCGCTATCTACGAACTTGTACTTACCGTGTTCTTCGCCCTCTTCTGGCGATACGAAGACTACTGTACCGTCTTCGTTAAACGTAAAAATGTCGTCTCCGTTCACCTCGACCCACTTACCGATAATTGTAGCGGGCGTAGGTTCAGGAGTGGGCGTCGATTCACCAGAGCAACCAATAATTAGACCCGCAACGAGTATGGATGAAATAAACACGCGAATCATGTGCCCACTCCTTAACTGATTCCTGGCGCACGGTTTAGTATCCTTAGCCTGTACACATCGGTCGCTCACATAATACAACTAGCTGGACAGTCTGGTTCTCAGGCGCTGATTCTAAAACTCTTGTACCCGACGGGATTGCCATCTTGCGTAGGGCAGAGATGTGCCCCTAATCCAGGTAAGGTACACGGAGTCTACAGTTAGCTACGCGCGTAGCTACTGGCTGTTAATGATGGCACCCACAACGATCGTGATGTATCTCAATTCACACCTCCCCAACTATGCTTACTTACGAAGCCATCGCGGTGAGGCAACAAAAAACAATCAAACAAGAAGGGCAGAATTTTCGATCATCGATTCGGCAATATCGAGTTCGACTGGTACGTCGCACACGATGGTGGTCAATGTACGCATTAAAAATGCCTGCTCACGGTTCTCGCCCAGTAGCCTGCTCACGCGTGATGCGCCGCGCATAGGCAACTCAGCGATGGCGTCCAGATTTTCATACACCTCGTCTAAATTACCGTAGCGCCCCAGTATTGCCGTGGCAGATACTTCTCCTATCCCAGGTACTCCGGGCAGATTGTCAGACGTATCGCCCACAAGAGCTTTGTAGTCAGGAATGTTCTCAGGAGCAATTCCACCAAAACGCCTGCTTGCAGACTCCACGTCAAAAGATCGTTGGGGCCAGTACTGGCTGAAGACCTCTACTTCTGTTTTGGAAGTTACCAGTTGTAGTAGGTCGAGATCGCTAGTCAGTATTAATGTGTGGAAGCCCGAGGCCAAAGCCCTGTTAGCGAGAGTTCCCAACACATCGTCGGCCTCATAGTTGTCTACGGTGCAAAACACGACGTCCAGATTGGTCAGTTGCTCTCGAACTCGGTCACACTCTTCGAGTAATCCCTCTGGCACTGGCGGCCGATTGGCCTTGTACGTCGGGTAGAGTTTGTGCCGAAATGTAGGTGGCGGTGGATCGAAAACAACAATTAGGTGAGTAGGATTATGTTTTTCTACCGCGTCGTTAACCATTCTGAAGAAACCCGGCACCACTCGATTAGGGTAACTAGTGAACCAGCTGTAAAACGCCAATGCATGTCCATCGAACAACAATATTCTCTTGGTAGGATCCGGCTCAATCTTCTCGATCAGTTTTCCTCCTCCTTTGTTGCAATCCCAAAACGAGGCTGCTTTCAAGCGTCATAGACCGTCCGAGTTAGCTGTTACCGCCACAAATTTACGACCAAACGCCGAGCAAGGCGCTTACACAAATCGGCCGATACTATGCTGTTAAATCTTGGCCGTGGAAAGCCTAACGTGGCTAACAATTGATATCCTTATATTATATTTGTATTATATACCATTGGTTGATTTTATATATCGGTTCAATGTGGAAAAACACACCGGCCTGTTTGGTAATAGCGCTCGACAAAGCGTACAAATAACCGCCATGAATAACGTGCAGGAAAAATTGCTTGAGCTGAAGCATCGGGGCTGGACGATGAGGGCAATTTCAGACGAATTGAGCGTTTCTCATATGACCGTATTCCGTTGGCAGAAAGGTATTAGGAACGCCCGGAACGCCCGGTCGGTTCTCTATTTACTGGAGTCCCTAATTGAAAGGAAGCGAATTCCGA
>CAZXXH010000088.1:5818-8108 GCA_964644645.1 uncultured Dehalococcoidales bacterium | reverse complement strand
TCCTCCACCGCGCGAGCGACTGCGAAACTAGACGCGGCGGTTATTCCCGCGTTGGCGTGTTCTGCACTCAACATCATCTCCAGCACACTCAAGTCTACGCCGGACTCAGCCAGTAACATCGCTTGCTCGTGGTAGTCAGTCACGAGGCTGGCATGGTTAGGTTTCATATCTTTCACCAGGCCAGCGAAAAAGCTGGATATTGACCCTGCAACTAACACTTGTTGTTCACGCCCGGTGGCTTTTCTAGCTTCCAGTGCTACCTCCACAGCCGATTGATTGAAATATCGGAATCGATTGGCCTTTCCGTCAGCCCTCAAGACGGATCGTGATGACGCAAAGGTATTAGTAATGATTACCTCCGACCCAGAGCGTATGTAGTCTTCGTGTATTTGGCGAACTAATTTAAGGTCGGTTTCCAGTGCAGACGCGCTCCAAATTAGGTTATCCATCGGGACCCCGCGGGACTGTAACTCAGTGCCCATCGCCCCATCGAGAATAAGAGACCTCGTATCACTAATTCTTTTGCTCATCATGGGTTCTCCCAATGGAACTGAAGCTTTATCACGATATTGGGTGGGCCAACTGCCTCTTTTACATGCCCATACCTGTATACGTTCAATCTAATAGGTTTACGCTGCGTAGGCAGAAGGTGATCTTGTACCCTAACTTACACACCATCGTTCCACATTATGTATTGTGACGGGAGGTTTTCAACTTGGAATACGGGTTCGGTATACCAACGCGTGGATCTTTATCAGAGGTCACCGCTCTGAGTGAAGTGGTCGCTAGGGGGGAGCAAGCAGGGTTTGATTTCATCGGTGTCAGCGACCATATAGTAATTCCCAATCAGATTGAATCACGGTATCCATACAGTGAGACGGGCACATTTGGAGGTGCAAATGCTGGCGAATGCTTGGAACAGCTCACGCTGGTTGCATTCCTGTCAGCGATAACAACGAAAATTCGATTGCTTACCTCGGTCATGGTGTTGCCGTATCGTAATCCAGTGCACACGGCAAAAATCCTTGCAACGATAGATGTACTTTCCGGAGGCAGGTTGATTGCCGGTTTTGGGGCAGGTTGGATGCGGGAGGAATTCGAGGCATTGGGAGCCCCGGCCTATGGAAAACGAGGCAAAGTGAGCGACGAATTCATAGAGGCCTTTAGGGAACTGTGGACTAGTAAAAACCCTGTCTTCAGAGGGGAGTATGTATCGTTCTCAGGCGTTAAATTCCGTCCGCAACCAGTACAAGACCCGTATCCGCCCATATGGATAGGAGGTGAGAGTCCTGCTGCACTTCGACGAGCTGGTCGGGTTGCTGATGCTTGGTACCCAATTGGGAACAATCCTAAATTCCCCATGACTAACGTGCCCCAACTGAGGGAAGGAATGGACACTGTTCGCAAGTATGCTGAACTAGCAGGCCGAGACCCAATGGATGTCACACTCTCTTATAGCGCTGGATGGTACTCGGACACTGGACCTGAGTTATTACCTGGTGGACAACGACGCTTGCTGACTGGTAGCCCCGCACAGGTGGCATCGGACATTGCGGATCTTAGACAGTTGGGGGTTCGCCACCTGATGATAGGAATCTCTGGCTCAAGTGCCAACGAAATCATTTCTGGTATTGAACGGTTTACCACTGAGGTACGACCATTGGTGGGCGCATAGAGTCATGAGGCTAAATCCTTGTTGTATCTTGCAGTTTGACGGTGTTTGAAATGGTATGTCTGGAGATGATCGATCAGTCGACAAAAGCAGTGTTAGGGCCACTCTGGGCAAGCATCGAAGTAACTTTGATTTCCAAAGTACGGGAACATCCCCCAATCGCTAGCGACACGTTGATCCCACACCAATCCAACTTCGCAATACGCTATGGCTCCATGTCCCGGTGGAGACAGGTCAGGGCGTGTCAGTAGGTCCGCACGATACCATGCCGCCCTATTTCGGAATGAAATACCTTCCAGATAACCCTCATCAATCCATTTTTTTACATGGGGGGTCTCCAACTGTGCTTGATGACCAGGTCCGAACTCGACTAGGTTCGCAAGATTGGGCGATTCAGACTGGACTTCTGAAACGGACAGAGGTACTCCATCAAGCCAGAAGAGAGCGTCTATGTTGGGGTCAATCATTATCCATTTACGGTGCTCACCAGACCAAAATTCAGATGTGAAGTGTCCGGCGATTCCATTCGGCTTATCAGCAAACACGGTGCACCGTGCCGGGAGGCCGAGCGCCTGACAACTACTTACGAAAGCTGCACCGTAATGCACACGCATAGTT
>CAZXXH010000088.1:0-5808 GCA_964644645.1 uncultured Dehalococcoidales bacterium | reverse complement strand
CACACATTGTTACTGGCTTGTTGCCGGCATGTCCGCTCCGTTTTTTGCCCCAATCGATGATGGTTTCGGAATACCATGGAGCGTATTGGGCAGCCTGATTGCCGCCAGAATGCTCCCAGCTCGCCGCTAGCCATGAGCTAACCGCACGAGCCTTGTCTATCGGGGTTCTGGCAGATAGGGCTGCGTCCGGAATAATTCGGCGCAATGATTCCAGACGAGGGCTATTCTTATCCTCAAAGACCATAGCAGGTGGCACCGGATCGGATCCCTCCGACAATCTGATCCTGATCACGTACTCACCCCGTATGGCATTCAAGTAGCCCATGTTGCCATTTCGCCAATCGACACCAGCGTTATCACTCACATAGCTCCTTGGCTTTTGATGTCCAGCCTCTATACCAATCGACCAACCGTTCATTGCTGTTGCATCACACCACATGTCGAACGTGTTATCACCAGCTTTTACAAGCGAATGGTCGATAGACAATGCGTACCAACCCATCGATTTTCTGGGCTTCGGTTGTATGGCTTCAGTGTGATGGTCGTTAATTTTGATGTAGAGGGGACGGTTATAACCCTCGTGTGGGCGCGCGAGAAAGTAGAGGGTGGCGGCGGCTGAGGTTGCTGGCAGGGTTAGGATTTTACGTACACGCCGAAACGTCGTAATTTCCTCTCCAAGATTAGCGATTACAAGGCCGTTTTCAGTGTAGTGGAGCTTGCTCAAGTTTGACACCATCCTTAATCGCAAACGCGGTGAGCGGGAAAGATCACCGGTACAACGCTTGTTGAACCATATGACGTGGATTGATTGTACCGGTTACCGGTATATGGTTACCGGTTACCGGTATATGGTTACCTGTACACGTGGGATTTAATTACAGTACTGATCATACGGGTCCGTTGCCGTACCCTAACGAATCGTGGTTGTTCAACGGTAATATTAAGGATGGGTATAGCGTTACTCTGGGCCGACAGGTAGCGGCTCGATGCCCGAAAATATTTTTTTAGCTTAAAACCTTTACGACATGGTATTCCGCGCAACAGTGCTCGTCTTATTCACTCTGGTGGCGGCCGCTGCGGCTTGTAGCGGAGTGTCGGCAGAGTTGCAAGGAATGTGGTACGGAAGTACCAGCGGCGACCACCACCAAACAAGGATTACCATCAAATTTACGCAGAACGCTGGTGATCTTGGCGGGACTTTTGCGATAAACACTGTTTCAGGCTCCGTAAATGGTGAGATCGAGGGGGATTTTCTTAGAGGGTTGTTTTTTCAATCGGATGATAATAGTTGCCAGGGCAGCCTCATAGCCTCAGGTCTTGCTGGTCCAAATGAATTGGGTATACGCTTACTGTCCGGTGATGGATGTTTGGTTGAGTTTGTTGGGCAACGAGCTGAGCTCATCGGCCCTGGGCAAAGAATTGAGCTTAATCATTAACCAGCCCGCCGGCGCGATGTAAAGTAGGAAAGCTCCGAACGATAGCAAAGTCAGATTGCCTCCATCCGAGATGTATGTTGCCGTTATGCCTTATAGGTAAGCTGGGAAGCATTTAAGACATGTAAGAAAGGGTCTAAGTTATCAGCGCTATTGAAGAAAGATTCCGCAAACTCCATCCAAGGTCGGCTCAACTAGCCGAAGCTGCAAATGCCCTTTTGGCAGACGGTGTCACACATGCCGCCCGTCGCATGAAGCCGTTCCCCATCTATATGGATAGAGGAAAGGGGCCTCGAAAATGGGATGTGGATGGTAACGAATACATTGACTACCGCACCGGCCACGGTTCGATGATATTGGGGCAGGCTAACCCAGCTATTGTGACGGCAGTGCAGGACCAGATGGAAAAGGGCACGCATCTCAGCGCTTCGACAGAGCTGGAAGTGAAATGGTCCAAGTTGATTAGACGCTTAGTGCCTACTGCGCAGAAAATGCGTTTTCACAGTTCAGGCACCGAGGCCAACATGATGGCCTTCAAAATGCTCAGGGCTTTCACCGGCAAATCGAAGATAGTTAAATTCTACGGTAGTTTCCACGGATGGTCGGATTATGCCTACATCCTAGATAAAGATCAGCATCGCCGTTTTGGAATACCCGAGGCTGTGAGTGAAACGATGGTGGTGGTACCTAAGCAGGATCTCGATGCTCTAGATCAAGCGTTAGCTTCGGACGATGACATAGCTGCAGTAGTCTACGAGGGCAATGAGATAGCGCCACCAGAATTCATCATAGGCATGAGAGAGGTGACCGAACAGCGCAAAGTGCTGTTGTTCGTCGATGAGGTGGTGAGCGGCTTCCGCTGGTCACGTGCCGGTTGTCATGGGCGCATTGGAATCCAGCCTGATATTAGTACTTACGCGAAGATTTTGGCTGGCGGCCTCCCTGGTGGTTGCGTGGCTGGCCGAGCTGAAATCATTGATACCGTGGGAGAAGGAGGTATAGCCCACCCGGGCACGTTCAACGCTAACCCAGTATCAGCTGCGGCCGGTGTCGCGGCTTTATCGATCATTGAAAACGAGCCAGTACTAGAAGTTGCTGAAGCGATGGCCGGGCGACTCCGGAATGGAATAAATGACGTGTTGCGCCGTTTGGAGATACCTGGAGGTACATATGGCGTCGCTTCGACGGTTAAGACCAGTCTGGGTGTGCCTGTAGATACAGGCTACGAGTACGCAACCCCCGATACGAAAACAGGTACACCGATCACCGCCGATACGAAAGGATTGCTGAAACAGGCGCTAATTAATGAGGGCATTTGGGGCGATCCCGGGGACGCTCATCTATCAGCAACGCACACTACTGATGACATAGATGCAACTCTTGAAAAGTATGAAGCGGCTCTGATGGCAGTTCGTAAAAGTGGAGCGATTTAGCAAATCCGAAAATGTATTTTGCCATTCGAGAACGGGGTTTTAGTAGCTGTGCCGGTTGTGTAAATGGTATTTGATTAACTAACGGGATAAAGGGTTCAATGCCGACGGCAAGTCGATACCAGTCGACGATACTGCGTTTCGTTTTTCGGGAAAGCCGGTAATAGAATGCCTTTCGAAAATTCCTTGCAGTTGCTCTAGGAGGATATGTGACCAAGAAAACCGCATTTGTGGCAGACCGTGTAGCTAATCCGGATTTAACTGGTTGGCTTAAAAATCACGCTGTGCTTGTGGAGCACGGTCGGATTGTCGATGTAGTCCCCCTTTCTAGAATGTCTGCTGATCCGTCCGATCAATTTCAGATATTCGAGTTGGGCGACGTCTCTCTCTTGCCGGGATTAGTAGAGGCACATTGCCATATGCACTGTAGTGCTACACCGGACGCTCCTAAACTAGTTTTATCTGAGTCTGTTGACCGACTGTTTATGCGTGCTACGAGTGCAATGCGCCGAGCACTTCTCAGCGGCACGACAACCGTTAGGGATATAGGCAGTCGAGATGATGTTGCATTTCCGATTCTTCAGGCGATTGAAGATAAGGTTATTCCTGGACCACGCCTGATCTGTTCGGGAGCGCCTGTTACCACAACAGCGGGCCATTGTTGGTTTTGGGGTGGGGAGGCGGATACAACCGAAGAGGTAATCGTTGGCATTCGTAGTCGGGTAAAACAAGGAGCCAAGGTTATCAAGATGATGGCGACAGGCGGCATGCTGACACCCACGGCCAACCCTCGGATGCCCCAGTACTCAGTTGAAACGCTCAAGGCCGCCGTGCAAGAGGCCGAACGTCTGAACGTACAAATAGTCGCGCACACTCTATCTGCTGAAGGTGTCCGGCGCTGTGCTGAAGCGGGTATACACCATCTTATTCACGCTCGGTGGCTTAGTGCTAATCCAAACGAGGGCCTCAAATATGATCCAGACACAGCGTCAATGATCGCCGACAAGGGTCTTTGGGTAGACGCCACGATAGGGCACCACTTGTTGGGCATTGAGGCTCGCGGCAAAAATGGAGGGCGCATAGCTCATTGGTCCGTTGGTGACAGGCCTGTCACAGAGGAAGAACACCTGGAAACTCTGATAAAGATGACTGAAGCGGGGGTACGCTTTACGACCGGTCTGGATATGGGCATGAGCTACGCAGACCATGGTCAATCAAGCGCTAGTGCTTGGGCCTATCATGAGTGGCTCGGTTGGGATCAATGGCGCGCTATCCGTTCCGCTACGGTTGATACCGCTGAGGCGCTAAGATTCGGTTCTGAATTAGGTAGGATTGAGCGTGGATATATAGCTGACATGGCTGCCTATACAGGTGATCCAGCCACTAATATACGAGATCTTAACGATGCCAGTTCAGTGATTCAGAATGGCTCACTTGTCAAACTAGCTGGCCGTTCTCTCATATAGCCATATCGGGTGACTTATCAGCGACCTTTAACTACATCTTCAAATTGTTAACGACACTGGACAACATAATCTATGACCCCAACTTGGAAAGTGCTATTTTCACCCGTAGTCTCGAAGTTAACCCCTAGTTGTTTTTGATTCCGAATTAAGGGTCTGAGTCAGGTGCGTTCTGTTGATACAGATGGCGAGTGATTGGCGCTGCCACTCGTGGCACGTCGACCTGCGTCGAGTGTCTGCAGTATCTTATCGACGTCAAAAACGCATCCACCCCATGTACCTCCACTAGCCGCCTGAAGTCCGGCCCAAAGGCGTGTGTCATCGGGTAGGTCTGGATGATGTGATAAATCAGCGGTCTGGTTACGGCTTGTTAGCGCACGCACGCCCCAAGACTTATCCATCTGCTTACCATTTTCACCGACTAAGTCTATCGATCCTTCAAGATTGCGAGTGTCGACGACCACCTGGATTAAGTCACCATCTCGGACTCGTCCGATAGGCCCACCTGCAAGCGCTTCGGGACCCACATGGCCAATACATGCCCCGGTTGAGACACCAGAGAATCTGGCATCTGTTATGAGTGTTACTTGGTTACCGTAGGATAAATATTTCAGTGCTGCTGTGATTTGGAAAACTTCTTCCATCCCTGTTCCCATTGGACCTCCACAGGTGAGCACCATTATGTCTCCAGGATTAATACTGTCTGGTCCTTTGCTCTTAATTGCTCGGATTGCATCTCGCACACGATGGAAAACACGCGCAATTCCAGTACGACGATAGACACCTTCCATATCCAGCACTTAAGGATCTAAGGCTGTACTCTTAATCACGGAACCCTCGGGGGCAAGATTCCCGGTGGGGAATGTGATCGTACTGGTGAGGCCCCGTTCTCTAGCCTTCTCAGGAGACATGATTACATCATCAGGATCTACAGATCCGTTCTCGCTCAGGTGAGACCGAACGCTTTGTCTCCGCTTCGAATCTTTCCACCAATCCAGGTTTTCTTCCAGAGTTTGCCCGGTTGCGGTAAATGCTGACGTGTTGAGAAGGCCCAGACGCCGAAGGTGCAGCATTACTTCAGGGACTCCACCAGCGGCGAAAAACTGTGACGTGGGATGGCCGACTGGACCGTTTGGTAGCACGTCTACGATGCGTGGAACCGACTTGTTAACAACACTCCAGTCATCAGCTTTTGGTCTGTTCAATCCGGCAGCGTGAGCGATAGCAGGGAGGTGAAGCAGTAAATTGGTCGACCCACCCACAGCCGCATACACTACCATCGCATTTTGAATCGCAGCATCGGTCAGGATGTTCGATGAATTCCTACCATCCTTTTCCAAGGCGACCACCGCTTGTGCAGATCGACGAGCGCTATTTAACCATATAGGTAAGCCTGATGGAGCCAACGCTGTATGGGTTAGAGCCATACCCAAAGCTTCGGCAATCACTTGGGAAGTGCCAGCTGTTCCTAGAAACTGGCAA
>CAZXXH010000087.1:7505-8118 GCA_964644645.1 uncultured Dehalococcoidales bacterium | reverse complement strand
CGGTTAGACAATACACTCGTTACATGGCCTGTTCGTCTATCAGTTTCATTGCCATCGCCCCTCGCTCTATCATCTAGGACTGGGCGTTTCCGTTTCTGGGAGTCTAGCTAACAGTTCGGCGTTACGGATCACGAAAAGTATTTTGACCCGGTGCTACGAGAAACCAGCGATAATTCGTGGCCACTTTTGGGTGAACTCCCACAGTGGAAGCCTAGTTTGTTTGCGATCAATAGCCCTAGTGTCGGCACCGTTCATTGCCATTCCGCCCCTCATTGTTAACGACCCACAAGAGAGAGCGCTTCGTTAGAGGACTTCACAATCTGGGATGAGAAGCCCCTGATGTGATTATTTTTTGTCACGAACCCGCACGAAGCGGGATGGGACAGCCTGGAGTGGTCATACGAACCCGGTATACTGATGTGCGTGAGCAGAGATACAGCGTACGATTATCACTGTCGCCGAAGCCACAATTTGCTGGTAGTTCTGGCGTGTTGATTACACCCAGAAATCTTCCATCAGCTTCCCACACTAGAGTTCCGCCTGTTCCTGTGCAATAGACGCGGCCTTCCACGTCCACTTTGATGCCGTCTGGAACTCCACTGGCTTCATGGGC
>CAZXXH010000087.1:4147-7495 GCA_964644645.1 uncultured Dehalococcoidales bacterium | reverse complement strand
GTATGGCATTTCAGCAAAGCGACGACTATTGGCTAGTGTGCCATCTGTTAGCACGTCGTAAACCTTTATGTGGGGATCAGGGCGTGTGTCAACTGCGTAAAGAAGGGATTCATCGGGACAGAAGGCAACTCCATTAGGTGACGATACATCGTCGGCGATCATAGTAATGTTGCGATCGGTGTCTATCTTATACAGAGCGCTAGTTCCGATCTCCTTTTGCTCATCGGTGAGCAATGCCTCGGGGTCAGAGAAATATAGGGTTCCGTCCGATTTGCCTACGATATCGTTGCACATGTTCATCTTCTTGCCTTGGTAATTATCCACGAGGGTTTCAATATCCCCGTTCCAAGGATCAACGATAACTACTTTGCGCCCGGCTTGATCACAAGTGATTAGCCGGCCATTAATATCAAGTGTAGAACCATCAGGGCTCTCTCCTTGACGAATCAATATCGGCATTTCTCCCGGCGTTATCCGATATTGTCGGTTGTCACCGGGGTCCGAGAAGACTAGGAAGCCATCTGGGTGCCATATAGGCCCCTCCGTGAAAACAAATCCTGTCGCTACAAGTTCAACGTCGCCGTCCACTATCTCCGAAATATTCCCTGCTTTTGCCATCAAATTTGTCCTCCACGTGGATGATTAACGTTTCTCTCAGCGGCGCCGAGATCCTAAGTTAGGCCGTAAACTAGTGTCAAACTGCAATCTGGACCGTTCATCTCGCTGCCAGCTGCCTGACCAAGTATTCATAAATGCCAAACGGACCTAAGACGAGTATGCCCAGCGATATGATCCCAATGCACAACGACACAGCCGCAGGCCTAAGATCTAGAGAATTTCGAGTTCGCATAGTAAGTAAAGATACAAAAGACACCAAGCCTACTAAAAGGCCGGATACACACGAGGCATAAAGGCTCTCTGCCCAGTACATAAGTAACTGGCTAGTGGTACTGAAAACTGCGACGAGGAGATCGTCTATAAGTACGTGCGCACTGTCTACATTGGTTATCGCAGCAACCAAGAACAGGTTTACCGGTAATGTGATTGCAGCTGCAATCGGTATGAGCATGCCAAACAACGTTCCTGTGACCAGCAGTGTAAGTAGCAGCTTTCCTACACGGTAGGGGGTGCCTACAAGCTCGATTGTTAGAAAGGCTAATAGCGAACCTAAAGCGGCCCCAACGATCGGGACAATTAATGTGGAGCGAATGAATTCCCCTAAGTGAGGTCGGGTTATTTCTGAATAAACATGACGTTCCTCAAATGTGGCAGGGACGATAATATAGAGAACAGCAAGCGCCATCGCACCGCACATAGGCGCGACCGAGAATATGAAAGCGAATCGATGATGGCGCTCTTCCAGCCGCCGTTCCGACTCTTGGCGTCGCAGCTCAGATAATCCCATTTAAAAATCTCTCAACGTACTATTTTGTGATGTATTGGGAACAAGATAATGGGAGCATGAAAAAGGCTAAACTCTGGCCTCGCTTGCACGTCAGCTTGAGAAGTAGCGTTGCGCTGGATTTAGCTTGAATGTTTTGTACGGCTTCCCATAGAGGCCTCAAGCAGAGTTTCATTGAGCCGTTCCGCTACGATCTCATGTTGTCCTTCTTCTAGGTTCATTGGGTCTACATATAATTCCCCGGACAAACCGAGTATCTGAACGTACACGCGTGGATTACCCGCAAGGAGACGACGTTGAATTTCCATCCTATCTGGTCCCCGCCAATCATCAGTGAAATAGATGACTGCGCTCGGTATGCGATGATTGGGAGGATCGTGCTCTACTCTGGCGTAGATACCTGATATCCCAGCGATACGGTCCACAATGTGAACCATTTGTTCTTTATATTAGATGCTGTCGTGTTCTTCGTTCCCTGCCAGAAAGACCTCTAAGGCCGCGATAAGCCCAAAGATCTGTTCTCGCGATACTTTCTGGCCGCGAGCAATTCCACTGTTCGGAAAATTGTTGAGCCGGGCGTACTCAACCCATTCTTCTGTGCCCAGAAGGAGTCCCGAGCTTTGCAGACCGCGGATCGTCTTGCCACCGCTGAAACTCACAAGGTCAGCGCCCTCGTTAACAAATCGAGTCAAGTTGGATCTCGGAGGCAGGTCCGATGCTGCATCACACAGTACCGGGAGGTTATGGGAATGAGCAATTTTGGCCA
Source organism: uncultured Dehalococcoidales bacterium (assembly GCA_964644645.1). Classification (GTDB taxonomy): domain Bacteria; phylum Chloroflexota; class Dehalococcoidia; order Lucifugimonadales; family Lucifugimonadaceae; genus CAZXXH01. Next base: position 5,327 of record CAZXXH010000087.1, on the reverse strand, counting down.
ATTCAGGAAGCGGAACCATCCCGTCTGAAAGGAATGGCGACTCTAGGTGTATGATGACCGCAGTTCGACTATTTATAGCCTTCTTAACGTCTTCAGGGGTACATAGGTCTTGTGTGCCCACTGGTATGAATTTAGTGCCTGCAACCAGGTAAAGTCGTTCATAGCCAAAACGGTGCCCACGTTGCAAAATGAGTTCGTTGGGCAATCCATCCGTGTCGGGCAGCTGTGCTATTCGTTGTTGATCACCCCGAGCGACCGCTGCGGCTGCTTGGACCACAAGGCCTGCGCCTGCTCCTGCGGTAATTGTAGCGGCAGGTACCCCGATCATCCTCGCGATGTCCTTCCCAGCTGCGACTAGCAATTCGTCCATCTGGAAGAAATGCTGGGATGCAAATTGCATGGCAGAGAGCGATTCTGGATGCGGTCTAGATCCCGAGTGTTTAGTGTTTGGCCCGCCGGCTTGAATGACTGGTTCAACACCTAGGCGATCGAGAATAGCCTGACCGATGGAATCGCTCGGTATGGTCATGACGCCCCCTCCTTAGTCACAGTAGCAACGCCTACAGGACTAGGCATAAAGTCGGTTCCAGAATCGATTCTACGCTTGACTTCCCGGTCAGTCGAGCGTTCATGAGCTTATTGAATGTGCTCAGTGACCTCAGCGCCCTGTTCCCATACAATGCCTCGCGTCTTGTGTTGGGCATCACGCAATAAGTAGGCCAACTGCAAACGGAGGGCCTTGCAAAGTGAAGATAAAAAACGTCAAATTTCATGTTCTTGATCTTGGAGAAAAGTATGCGCAGTGGCGAGCGCAATCTGGTGTGATTGAATTGCACACCGACGAAGGGCTCACTGGCATAAGCCGCTGTCCTGCCAGTTCTGGACAGATCATTGAAGAACGGTTGATGCCTTTACTTGTTGATAGGGACCCGATAAATACAGAATCGCTGTGGCAATCTATGTATCGTTCTGTCAGTAACAGCGATACGGACCGCGGCACGGTTACGGCGATCGGGGCTCTAGATATCGCTCTGTGGGACCTGAAAGGGAAAATTTTAGGGGTTCCCTTGCATAGGCTTCTTGGGGGCCACAGGGATGAAATACCCGCGTATGCAGATGGGGCGATGTTTCGTCGAGGCCCTCAAGGAATGGCTGAGTGGGCAAAACGCTTTTTCGATGA
>CAZXXH010000087.1:0-4137 GCA_964644645.1 uncultured Dehalococcoidales bacterium | reverse complement strand
CAAACTACCACGTGATGCACGAAGGGCCAGAAGAAGTGGTGGAGACCGTTCGTCAGATCCGTGTTGCAGTGGGGTCCGAGATCAACATAATGGTTGACGTGCACAAGGCTTGGCAGCCACACGAGGCCGTAAAGATTGCCCATAATCTTGAAGAATATGACGTCTATTGGCTTGAGGAGCCGATTGTTTGGGACGATATGGTGTGGGGTATGGGATACCTTGCAGCAAATACACGAATCACGATTGCAGCCGGAGAGAGTGAGGTCAATATCTATCGATGTCGCGACCTCTTGCAACGCGGTGGCATAAAGGTGCTTCAGACGGACATTCTGAGTTCAGGGGGCTACACTGCTTGGTTGAAGATGGCAGCCCTTGCCGAGGCGTTCCACGCAACGATTTCGCCGCACGGGGCATCTTACCCTGAGCTAGCAGCTCCACTGTTAGCCGCGTTACCGAATGGATTGATCGTTTCGGCTTTTCCCGCCGGTCAAGTGCCCGAGATTTGGTCACGCCTTTACCAGGAGCCCATTAAGCTTGTAAATGGGACGATTCACTTGGGTGAGGGGCCAGGATTGGGGGTTGCATTTGATCAGGAGTTCTTGTCTAGATACAAGATTTAGGTCGTTCGTTTTGCCGAGTTGTGATTTGAGTGCTCGCTCCACCTAGCGAGCACTCAAATCACCCCTTCTGACGGTTGAGGCTTCGAATGGAAGACCTTCTGGGCTGTAACTATGCGATGTTCCCGTCCTAAGAATTAACATTCTTCAAGGGTTGCCAGGCGTTAGCGTTTCGACGGCTCCGTTGGCAGCGTCGCGATTGCAATACGATGGCACTTGACGGACAGAGATCTACGTGCAGAGTATCTATTGAATTGGATGTATGCACGGATCAACCAGCAATGAGAAGCTGTCGTTGTAGGCTGGACCTTCATTTACTGGATGGTAGTTCAGGAACCATCGTTTCCCACCGATATTCGACGAATATTCTGCACCACCCTTATCCTATTTTGGCTTGTTAAGCAGTTGGCAACGGGCATTTTGTCATTGAACGGTTAACGGGCTTATGCTTGGATCACAAGAGCTGCCAGGCAGAAAGCAATAGAGCACGTCAGCTACTGATTAATTGAGAATCGCCTCACGGCACCACTACTTTGCTAACGATTTAGAATGCTGCAGTGCCACTCAAGCCCGTGTTTACCACCCGGTAAACTTCGCCACCGCCAAACGTAACGAAGAGAACATCTAGTTTCTGCCCTCCGAACGCGCAGTTGGTTGGACGATCGGCAGGAGTAGGGTGCGTTGACATTACGCGGCCACGTGCTCCGAACACGTAGATCATCGGTCCAGGGCCGGACGCGTGATGGCCGGCTGTAGCGACTATATGGCCCCTTTGGTCAATGCACATTCCATCGATGCCTCTGCCGGGTCCGAAATCATGCCAAACATTAAAGTCGTCTAGCGTGCCGTCTGCAAAGATTTGATAGGAGTAGAGTTGGCGAGGAGCGTCTCTCGCTATCCCACCGTAGTAGTTACCAGGAGCGCGTGGGCTGTCTGCCACATAGAGTGTATTGTTGGATTCCGACAACAGCACTCCATTAGGGCGCTCAGTGTCGCGAGTTACTCGTGTGGTCGAGTACGATGATCCATTGGGTTGGGGATCGGCCCTGTAAACTGATTCATGGTCCAGATCCATAGGCCTATTGCCGTACATATTGTAGTTGGGATCTGAGAACCAAATCCGACCTTCCGTGTCGATAGCCAGGTCGTTCGGCTCATTGAATCTCTTGCCTTCGAACAGATCAACTATGATCTTAGTGACACCGTTTCCACCGTATCGGACAACCCGTCTCGCTTGCCCTTCGCAGGCGAAGAGCGAGCCATAGCGGTCGAACGCTAGGCCGTTAGCACCATTGGTACCATCGCGCCATACCTCACTCCGGCTTGTATCAGGGTCAAAGCGCCAAATTTTGTTAGCAGCGCATTCACTGTAGAGCAGGCCCGAGCCATCCCAGGCGGGGCCTTCAGTCAGGTCACTATGGCCGGAGATTTGTTCCCACTCCCAGTCGTCCCAGCGATCTGGAGACATCCACTAATTCCTTTTTCGTCCGTTTATTGTCGTTGAGTTCAAACCTTTGGGAATCGCATGTAACCATGGTGGCCTGTACTGCGCACCCTGTCGATAGTTCCTTGAATACTCGTAACGTAGAGCTCGTCCATGTTTGGGCCACCAAAGCAAGCATTCGTTGGGCGTGCGGATGGGGTCGGCTGTGTTTCCAGTATCCGTCCCTTAGGATCGAAGATGTAAACCATTCCCCCAGGTCCACTTGATGCCCATCCGGCAATGCCCACAATGTTGCCTTCAGTAGTAAGACACATACCGTCTATGCCTCGGTGCGGCCCGAAGTCGTGAAGCACTGTATGAGGTTCAAGGCTCCCGTCGTCATTTACCGGATATGAGCGTAACTCTCGCCTGGCATAGCCTGTGTAGTCCAACTGCGTTGCATAAAGTGTCTTTTCGTCTTTCGAAAAGACCAGACCATTTGGTCCAGTCATGTCAACGGTTGCACGAGTGCAGACGTATGAACCGTCAGGCTGTGGGTCAGCGCGGAGCAGAGAAGAGTGAGTTAATTGTTGGGGCTTGGGGTTTTTCCCCAGGCGGCGGGGTGTTTCCTGGATATTCGAGATAGGATCAGAGAACCACACTCGGTTCTTTGAGTCTACGATTAGATCATTCGGACCATTGAGGCGACGACCTCCAAGCCTATCAACAATCGTTGACCGGCTCCCATCATTTTCGTATCTAGCGATTCGTCTGACTCCGGCATGGTCTATTAGTGGCGGGAAAGTTCATCCCTCGGCGCCGATCAGCCTGCCGTCGGAATCGAAGGTGAGGCCGTTACATCCGTTGGAGTGGTAGTAAGCTACGGTGCATTCCTCAATCTCGGGATCAAACCGCATGATCCCGTCAATTTTTGGGTACACAAACCACAAATATCGTCCGTCCCAAGCAGGCCCTTCAGTCATTCCGCTCAGTTTGGGAATCGCCGATTCCCACCGCCAATCGACGACCATTCGACACCATCCTGATCATTCTTGGGCAAGCAGTTAATCAAGGCTAGAGATTTGTCAGGCAACGGTCAACTGGCGGTAATGGAATCGTCAATGTAGTTTATCGTGAGATCTACAAATCCTATGAAGAAGACCTAGGCACAACCACGACTCGAATCAAAGATAATCGATTACAGATTGATTTGGTGTTCCAGAACAAAATCTTCGTTAATAGACAAGCCTGTCCCTGGGCTCTCTGTGAGCTTTATGGTTGGACCGTCAACCGTGAATGGAGGGTCATAGAGCCGGCTCCAGATCTGGAAAGGCTCTGTCGCGGGTGTGGCTGGGATCATAAGCAGATTTGGTATCGCTGCTCCAAGCTGGCAATTGATCTCTGGAATTTGACTCCCGTGAGGCGCTAGCAACGCGTTATATGCGTTGCATACGGATGCTACCCGCATCAGTCCCGTATAGCCTCCAACAGAGCCAGGGTTCGTTTGTATTACCTGGACCCCGCCTTGCGCAATAAGACGCACCACACCTGCTAATGTGTTTTCGCTTTCTCCAGCTGCCAAATAGCATTCTGTACCGGTGCCGATCATCATGTCCCGTACCATGCGCAGGTAGCCAACTTCGTCGTTCATACGTACGGGCTCCTCTACCAAAAAAAGGTCGTAATCGAGAAGCTTCCTTACAACCAAAGCCGCAGTTCTACCTTCCCAGTGACGGAAAACATCTACAAGCAGATTTTTGTCTGGCCCAAGAGCTTGTCTAGACCGGCGCACCTTCTCGACATTCTCGTCAGGATCTGGTCCTGTTAAATGGATTTTTACGTGGTCGAAACCTAGATTGGCGTGAACTGCGACTTTCTCTGCCATCCGGTCCACGTTCTCATTTTCATAGCCAATCCCGTCAGCATAGACAGGAACGGTCTTGCTATAACCTCCCAACAACCGCCACACGGGTAGACCAGCAGCCTGTCCTAGCAAGTCCCAAAGTGCAATATCTATGCTGGATATTGAACTCATAGCATCGGCACCGGGTCCCCCAAACCTCCAGGCTTTATCGAACATTCGTTTCCAGTGCTGGG
>CAZXXH010000086.1:4838-8391 GCA_964644645.1 uncultured Dehalococcoidales bacterium | reverse complement strand
GATGGCGGCTGTGTTAATAACGTTGGCGGCGACAAGCCTAATCAACTTGCGCTTATCGGGACGTCAATTGCGAGGGAATGATGGAGTCGAGGCACTTAAAACCGAAGCTTATGCACGATCGTTGCCATCGGCGCTGGAGTACTGGCGGAGCATGGCTGTCAAGGAACTATCGCGCCAGTTTAGCACCGGCGTTCACCAGGGGGGCTTAAGGGATTTTTGGAACTTTATGGTTAGGGCTTATGTTAACCATTCGGACTCGACCAAAACCGATAATTCTATAGGTGACACGTCAAGTGCCTCGCAGAGGCTAGATGATGAATTGGAGAAGAAAGTTTGAACCAATTAGACCAAGATTTTTTGATTTGGTTTAACGGTCTTAGTGGGAATTTAAAAGTCTTGGACTGGGTGGCTCAATTACTTGCTGGCGATTATTTGGTTCCATTGGGGTTCGTTCTTATATTTTTATGGTTGTGGTTTAGTGGCCACGTGCCAAAGTTGCGAGAGCGACGTCAGAAGGCCGTGATAGTTGGAGTTGCTTCAATCGGTCTCGCCAATCTTTCGGTACTTTTGCTCAATCTAATGTGGCACAGGCAGCGTCCGTTTAATGTTCTGGGCGACGACATAAACTTGCTCTTTTACCAGTCAACAGATCCTTCATTTCCGGCAAACCCAGTGGCTGTAGTATTCGCTGCCGCAGGAGCTGTTTGGTTAGTACATCGAGGGATTGCTGGAACAATGCTGGTCCTATCGGTCTTATTTGCTCTCGCCCGTATGTACGTCGGTGTTTTCTACCTCACTGACATTATTGCTGGTGCTGGTCTGGGTTTAGCCGTGAGCTATGGGACCGAACGAATCCGTCGAGCGATAGAACCTTTACCGTCGCTGGTAATCAGGATCGGCAGGGCCGTGCGTCTGGCTTGACGGGTAATCTTGCGGGTCTGAATCTGCGTTCCACTAACTCCTTCGCTGAAACCACCACTTGCGACGGGGTTTCTCCAAAGGCGGTTCTACCAATGGATCATGATTTTGTAGGATCATTGAGGGGGTCTCTTCAAATACCCGTCGGGCTGTCTCTTCGCCAGAGAGGGTGGCTACTCGTTTATGAGCTTCACTCAAATGTGGTGTACGGGGACCTGTGGGCCTGTGCATGTCTGACGCAACTGTATGGACGAGCCCGCTTGCTAGAAACGTCTCTGCGGCACGTTTGGCATCAGCTCCAAACAGACCAAGGAAACTACCGGCTGTGATTTGCGTCAACATGCCACGCTCGATCAATTTGCGTAGCCGCTTGGGGTTCCGTTGTAGAATCGAATTGCGCTCTGGGTGCGCGATTACCGGTACTAAGCCGGTTATCTGCAGCCGGAACAGAGTCTCTTCGACATACGCGGGGTAAGCAGTGAACGGTGGTTCTGACAGTATGAACTTACTGTCGTTCATGGTTATTGCTCGTCCCTCGTTGACCGATTCTATGAGACTAGGTTCGATGTGGTTCTCCATACCTAAAAGTATGCGAATAGGATGTGTTCCTGAGGGGATGCTTGCGTAAACCGCGTCATTCAGTTTGTTAAGTGATTGGCGGATGTCGTCAACTGACGATTTCATGGCTACGTCTCGTTGATGTGGGGTGGCTAGAATTGTTTCGGTTCCGTCGGAGACGGCTATCTGCACCATGGCAACCGAGTCCTCAAACGATGACGGCCCATCGTCTACCGCCGGTAATAGATGGGCGTGGATGTCAAATCTACCCATTGAATTTACAATTTCTCCAAATCTGTAACCTTATATATGGCTAGAATAAGTCTAGCGCAGCCTATAGGTAATTTTACCCCGCACTGCTCCGGGTTTGATCACTAGATTGAGCATTGAGCTTGGCGCTCATACCAAGGGGTGTACAAAAGATTTGGACTTTAGATTAGGCTTAACCTGAATCTATAACAACTCGACAGCGGTTGAACGGAAAATATGCCTAGATCAACTACAATTCTCGATCACGAAGTCTTAGCAGCTACTCAGGCCGAGGAGCGTCGTCAGCGTGAGGACATAGTTCTCATCGCTTCAGAGAATTATGTTTCCGGATCTGTGCGTGATGCGACTAGCTCGGTCTTCACTAACAAGTACGCGGAGGGTTATCCAGGTCGTCGATACTATGCGGGATGAGATTATGCTGATGAGGTTGAAAATTTGGCGCGTAACCGATTACTCCAGTTGTTCGCAGCTGCGCACGCCAATGTGCAGTCGCATTCGGGTACCCAGGCCAATATGGCAGCCTACGCGGCTATACTCAAACCAGGAGATCGCATTCTTGGGATGCGTTTGGACCAAGGCGGACATCTCAGCCACGGCTCTTCCGTTAACTTTTCCGGCAAGCTTTATGAGAACGATTTCTATGGCGTTGATCGTGAAACAGAGCAAATCGATTTCGCCGCACTCGAGCAGGTCGCTTATAAGTTTCGCCCCCATGTGATAGTCGCCGGCGCGACAGCATATCCGAGGACCATAGACTTTCTTCGGTTCCGACAGATCGCCGAACAATGTGGCGCTCGTTTGGTCGCCGATATAGCCCATATTTCGGGTCTTATTGCAGGGGGGGCGCATCCGTCCCCGCTACCCCATGCTGATGTTGTGACGAGTACCACCCACAAAACACTGAGAGGTCCAAGGGGAGCCTTCATTCTTAGCACCCAAGATCTGTCACAGTCAGTCGATAGAGCTGTATTTCCTAATGTGCAAGGTGGACCTTTTGTTAATGTAATAGCGGCTAAGGCTGTTGCATTTGGTGAAGCGCTGCGTCCGGATTTCCGAGCCTATGCTAACGCGATTGTTGAAAATGCCAGAGCCCTGGCTTCATCCTTGGCCGCGGGAGGGCTAAGGATCGTATCTGGTGGGACCGATAATCACCTTATGCTGGTGGATCTTAGGCCCGTAGGATTGACTGGATCAGATGCTGAAGCGACACTCCGGTTGGCGGGCATAGTGACAAATAAAAATGCGATCCCTTTCGATCCACGCCCGCCGCGCGTGACGAGTGGCCTTAGAATAGGGACGGCCGCTGTAACGTCCCGGGGTATGAATACCAAAAACATGGAGGGGATAGCGTCGTTTATTTTGGAGGCTCTCGGATCGAAGGATGATGTCCATGCACTTGAAACTCTGAGAGCACGTGTGAAGGCTTTTGCAATGCCGTTCTATATGCCAGGTTTGGACGATTATTGAAATCCTTGAGATTCACACATAAGAATTACGAATCGGTGCTAGATTATTGACCCTTATAATCAAAGCGCTGTCGCACTAGGGACTCGTCCAAACACGATTTAGAAGGGTCTCGTGCTATAATTGGTTGCCGTTTGGGTGAACTTACAGAGGAAATTTTAAGGTTAAGTTGAGGAATTACGAGCTAGTCTGGATTATCGGTGGCGATTCCACTGACGATGAGGCTGTGTCATCCGTCTCGGCCATGTCCGATCTGGTAGAGCAAGGCGGGGGGCAAGTCATACACACTGAGTCATGGGGTCACCGCTCACTCGCCTATAAAATCAAGCAGAACGTCGAGGGT
>CAZXXH010000086.1:3054-4828 GCA_964644645.1 uncultured Dehalococcoidales bacterium | reverse complement strand
TCGGTTTACGATGGAGCCGTCTTCGGTCGTCAAGATGGAACAGGCTGTTCAAGCTGATCAGAAGATCATTCGTCATCTTCTGACTGGCGTTGAAGCTAATGTGACGCATACAGCGCCCGAGGATATAGATGCGGTACCAGCCGATCAGGGGCGACAGCGATCGGGACCGCGCAGGTAATCAGCGATGGTTGGATTCAGCCGAATAACGTTGATTGGCAATGTTGGATCTGATCCAGAGATGCGATATACACCAAACGGACAAGCAGTAACAGATTTTCGTATGGCTGTTACCCGGCGTTATACGGGATCAGATGGCAACCAGCAGGAAGAAACGCAATGGTTCCGTGTAACGTCCTGGGGAAGACAGGCGGAAACTGTGAACCAGTATTTGACGAAGGGTCAACGTGTGTTTGTGGAAGGGCGTCTAAATAGCAGCGCGTTCATAGGCCGAGATGGTGAAGCACGCGCTTCCTTGGATGTTACGGCGGACACGGTCCGCTTTCTGGACCGTCGTGCCGATGTTGAAGCGATGCAGCAATCGGGCGGCAACAAAGACGCCTCACCAAACCAAGTTGAGAAACAAGGTGTAGCTGATGTGGATGACGTGGAAGAGCTTCCATGGTAGCGTTTTTCGCCACATCGATTGATTTTAGTTAAGGACTGACTTACTTATGACCACAGGCGCAATTCGTCCGCAAGGCCGCCGATTCAGCAGAGGTCGCAAGGCCTGTTGGTTTTGCGTCCAGAAAGTAAATCACATTGACTATAAAGCGGCGGGACGCTTGCGACGCTTCGTGTCGGATCGGTCCCGTATAGATTCAGGGAAGAAATCTGGCAACTGTGCCAGACACCAACGTATGGTGAGGACAGCGCTTAAGCGTGCTCGCTATCTAGCCCTGATTCCGTATGATCAAAACCATGTGAGCGTGACATCCTCCGTGTCTAAAGGTGAAACTGTTGAGAGCGCTGCAACCGCTGGCCCAGAGCATGAGCGCAATACCGATAACGACGAGAAAGTGGACCAAGTGGATTCTGAGGCAAGTTCGGACGACGTGAACGGGTCCATTCAGGATTCTGAGCAAGTAACTGATGAGGGCACGGATCTTGCTGTTTCAGTTGACAAAGAGGAAACAAAAACAATCCCAGAACAGGATCCGACAAACACGCCTCTGGCCTCTTCTGAGGTGGCCTTATCTGTGGAAGATTCCTCCGACACTGAAACACCGGATGACTCGCCGACAAACCGGTCAGGTTCTGGTGTAAACGATGTTGAGAACGAAGAACGATAAGTCAGTATAAAATTTGATTACTTTCCGATCGGCTGGCTGGTCACCCTAGGTGGAGAGTGACTTCTGAAAGTTGGAGCAATTAGCGTGCCAATTGACGAAACGCAACCAGTGCTTGAGCAAGATGACCATGCATCAGAACGCGAGGTCAGCCCGCCGAGCCGGCACCAGATAATCCGTTCGCAGCAAGAGAATAGAAAAAAGGCCCAGCCGTACTTGATAGGCGGGCTAGTGCTACTTGTCCTAATACTCATAATACCGACCGTAGCGTTTGTTCTAAACTTTGTTCTTCCACCGAGTCGGCTAGCGGTGCAGGTTGAGGACAAAATCTACACGCGTGGGGATGTAGTTAATTTCATAAGACTCCCCCTTGTCATTACTATCTCCTTCTGATTCTTTTAGCATTTTTGAAGGTTTTTCGTTTCGCGTTGTGGGAAGAAAAGTACGCACTGTCCCGTGCTTATGAACTATTTCAGGAATTATTTTGT
>CAZXXH010000086.1:0-3044 GCA_964644645.1 uncultured Dehalococcoidales bacterium | reverse complement strand
AAATCTACACGCGTGGGGATGTAGATAATTTCATAAGATTCAATCAACGTCTATCTGAAGAGTTGGGCGTCCCGTTCCAGATTGGGTCATCACTATTCGAGGCTCTCCAAACCATATCCGAAAACGAGATAGCGTTTCAGGCTGCCCCCCGCCTCGGAGTAACGGTAGAGCACGATGAAGTAGACAATCAGATTACGGCTTTGCTCGGTCTCCCCATAGATGCCTCAGCGGACGAGGAAACACGGGCAAACTTAGAGGAAAAGAAGAGGCAATTCTTAAATAACGTTGGCTTGGCTGAAGAAGTCTACACGGACATAGTCCGCAAGGAGTTGTTCCGCAGAGGGGTGCGTGATGCTGTAGGTGCTGACGTACCTAGGATTCAACCTCAGGTCCATGTATATAAGATTGCCATGTACGGTTTGGATACAGGTCTTGATTCTCAGTTTCATCGTTGTCTTTCGGCTGGAGAGTCGATCGAATCCGTGGCCAAGGATATCTCGGTCGATCCAGATGTCGGAAGAAATCAAGGCGAGGTTGGGTGGTTTCCAGAAGGTGTGAATGCCGAGCTTAACTACCTAATATGGGGCGAAAATTCTGATGGTGAAAGAATGTTGCCTGTTGGTAATTTAAGTAATGGAATTCTGAATCGCGAAACCCAATTTCTTAACTTCTACTACGTCGCTGAGATAGCGGAGGCGCGGGAAGTAGACGCTCAATCGTATGAAATACTTGTGGATCAGGCGCTCACCGATTTTCTCAATCAAGAGCGGAAGGACATGTATGTATATATGGAGTTGAACGACCGTATATATAACTGGGTGAACTCCCAAGTGCGTATAGGTTCTCTTTTACCCACGGCCACTCCGGCCTCCGGGATCCCAGGGCTTGAGGGGCTCTCGGGCAATCTAGGGGGGATTTCGGTACAGTAGCGTGGCCAACTCAGAGATGAATGATACTGGTGTTGGTGTCGGATTCCTTGGTTTGGGTCTTGTCGGTTCTGCAGTCGCGAGGGCGCTTGGTCGACGCGTTGACAGTCCGTCCGGATCGTGCCTCCAATTAATCAGTGGCCTGGTGCGTGATCCAGACAAAATACGGGATGTCCCTATAGACCCCAAGGTAATTCACAGTGACCCTTCCGCTATCCTTAATGATCCACAGGTGTCGATCGTCGTAGAACTGATGGGTGGCACGGATCCAGCTTTCGCGTACATCGAGCAGGCGATACGCGCCGGGAAACATGTTGTTACAGCGAATAAAGAGTTGCTTGCAACGCGTGGTAAAGAGTTGTTGAACATGGCGGCTGAGCACGGGGTTCACCTTGAGTATGAGGCAAGTGTAGCCGGGGGGGTCCCAATCATCGGACCGCTTTCCAATGACCTTCAGGCTAATGAGGTCACTAGTCTCCGGGGTATCATCAATGGTACTTCCAATTACATCTTAACCCGCATGGAATCGGATGGGGTTAGCTTTGCTGACGCACTGAACGAGGCACAAGAACTTGGCTACGCTGAAGCAGATCCGTCGTCCGATGTTGATGGGTTGGATGCTCTATATAAGATTGCCATACTTGCCCGTATTGCTTTTCGCACTGAGGTGCCATTGTCTTCAATTCACTGCGAAGGCATAAGGGATGTTAACGCGAAGGATTTCCGATATGCAAAGAGGCTCGGATATACCATCAAACTACTTGCGCTAGCTAGGCACGGTGAAGGTGGTCTACTTGCTAGAGTTCACCCGGCATTAGTTCCTCTAAACGTACCTATGGCGACCGTCAGTGGTGTACTCAATGCGATCGAAGTAGAGGGTGATTTGGTGGGCTCACTTTGGTTCCAGGGTCGTGGTGCCGGGGCAGATCCGACAGCAAGTGCGGTAATAGGGGACGTCATGCGAATCGCTCGCTCTTGCCGGGCAGGGAATTCCCAAGCGCACAATGCGCTCAACGATAACGGACTCCCCATTGTTACCATGGACAAGCATGTGAGCCAATATTATATGTGCATTGAGGCTTTGGATCAGCCTGGTGTTTTGGCTAGGATAGCTGGGATTCTTGGCGAGCTAGAAATTAGTATCCACTCTGTTATGCAGATGGACTCAGATGGTGAACAAGGGACGGCCGACCTTGTCATAACGACGCATCCCGCGTGCGAAGAGAAAATGCAAGCGGCAATCGCCCGTATCCGTGGTTTGGATGTAGTGACCTCGTTAGCAAATCCATTACGAGTAGAAAGCTACGGTTCGATCGGCTATAACCGATCGAACGCTTAGCAGATTGACCTAGTTATTTTTGCGGAGTTATAGCATTAGAGGTGCCCCGAATTGGGGATACGAAGCGGCGTAATTGAACGTTATAAGTCCTTCATGCCATTTGGGGGGTATGCACCGGGAGTCTCCCTAGGTGAGGGTGGCACACCTCTTGTCGCCTCACAAAGGCTCGTGTCCGAACTTGGTTGCAAGGCCCTCTACTTCAAACTTGAGGGATCCAACCCTACCGGTTCATTTAAAGATCGTGGCATGGTTGTCGCTATAGCAAAGGCACTCGAATCCGGACGTGCGCGTATCATCTGCGCTTCGACAGGGAACACCAGCGCGTCTGCAGCCGCGTACGGCGCTCGTTATGGTTTGGAAACGATTGTCGTCGTGCCAGCGGGCGAAGTGGCTATCGGCAAGCTTGCACAGGCCATGGCTTACGGGGCACGTATTTTTGCAGTGGAAGGGTTCGATGTAGCACTCAAATTGGGACGTGAATTGGTCGAAAATCTTGATATAGAGTTGGGCAATTCAGTGAAGGTCAGAAAACGGCTGCATTCGAGATAGTAGATGATCTTGAAGATTCACCCGATATCGTGTGTATTCCGGTGGGCAATGCTGGCAACATCACTGCATATTGGCAAGGATTTCAGGAGTATCGTCAGGCAAACTACTGTTCTAAATTGCCGCGTATGATGGGGTTCCAAGCTGCTGGTGCGGCGCCTATCGTAAACCGCAGGAGGCTTGAAGACCCACAGACATTGGCGACTGCTATACGTATCGGTAATCCAGCCTCT
>CAZXXH010000085.1:245-8399 GCA_964644645.1 uncultured Dehalococcoidales bacterium | reverse complement strand
CGCAGGGGCTACCAAAACGTTCCAACGTGAAGCGGCCAACCAAAACCTTTGGCCGATTCACTGCCAGCGAGCCTAGGCCCTGATGCGAAAACTCTCGCGATTCCGATTCACAGAGTGAGATCAGTAGTCATCCGATTGTATAAATCGGTTACCCCCGTTTATTAGGTATCTGAGCTTCTATACCCCACACATATCAGAGCGTCCCAATAATTTTGCCCCATACCATTCATTATCCAATTTCCTATTTGTGCACCGATTTCGACACTGAAACCCCTTTGCGAACGCATGTTGACCCAAAAACTAAGATCAAGCGGAAAACTAAAACAACATGTACGATTTATAAAGATAAACTGATAGTTTGATGAATATAAACGAGCTGTTTTCTAACTGAACGTTTCGAAGGAGTACCTATTGGCAACGTATCGCGTTACGATCCTGCGCTCCGAAGCGAAAAAAAGTCTCCCTTACCGACTCTACGACCCAGCGTGGGAAGGACTTGATGTCGAATTCGAGTCGGTGACCGCCGGGAAACCTGAAGATGCCCTCCTAGCCGTTAATGGAGCAGACGTCGTGATGTCAGCGGGAGTTCCCGTAGACGCCACGCTGATAGCGGCAATGGATCGTGCCCAGTCAATCGCAATTTTTGGACACGGCTTCGAAAGCGTAGATGTCAACGCGGAAACACGCGCAGGCATAATGGTCACCAACTCCGCCTACATCAGCAATCAAGAAGTCGCCAATCATTGAGCGGCTATGATATTGGCTCTTAACCGCAAGCTTGTCCAAGCAGATAGAGCCATGCGTGACGGGATATGGGATCGCCCCAGTTTACGTCCGATTGGACCACTAGATGGCGAGGTGGCCGGTCTCATCGGATTTGGTGCCATCGGACGTTCACTCGCGCGACGTCTCAATGCTTTTGGTCTTTCGGTGCACGCGTACGACCCCTATACCGATGAATGGGCCTGGAGAGAATATGGGGTGACGCGATCTTCGTCACTGGAAAAGCTACTTGCACTTTCTGACTACGTATCTATACAGGTACCGTTCAATGATCAAACGCATCACATGATAGGAGAATCGCAGTTTAGGGTTATGAAGAAAACAGCCTATTTCGTCAATTGCTGCCGTGGTGGGGTAGTAGATGAAACTGCTCTCATAAAGGTCCTGAAACAAAACCTGATCGCAGGGGCCGGACTCGACGTATTCGAGCAAGAACCAACCCCTCCAGATAACCCACTGCTGAGCATGGACAATGTCATAGCGACGCCACATGCTGGCGGTGAATCAACAGCGTCTGGACATGACTCTAACAGAGTCGCAAGTGAACAGGCCGCTGCTGTGTTACGAGGACAATGGCCCAGCCGACTAGTAAATCCTGAAGTGCGGCTGACCCTTAGAGCGCCCCGTTAACTAACAATTCTCAGGGCATATCGCCAATTAGAGAGCTCGTATCCTTTGCAGGCACATGGCCGCGCTTGCCGATCGATGGACGGCGATACGATCGTTGAAACTATCGCATAGATACGCCTCATGTTTTTTGATCACGGCAAACAATCCATCCCATCGGTTAGATTTCAGAAAATTGGAGGTTGATTGTCAATCCAAGGCCTAGCCTGTTCAAATGCAGCTGAGGCAGCAAGCACGGCCTCCTCATCACCCATCCGACCTACAATGTGAAGCCCCATTGGCATGCCGTCATCAGAGAACCCACAAGGCACAGTCGCAGCAGGATTACCGGTCATATTGAACGTGTAGGTAAATGGAAGAAATCCCCAGCGAGGTTTTACGCTTCGCCCATTAATCGTATCTGGCTCATTACCCACCTCGAAAGCCGTTGTTGCCACTGTAGGAGTAAGCAACAAGTCATAACGTTTGAAAAACTCCGCCGTATAAGTTCTATACCTGTTGATATCCGATAAAGCAGAGTAGAAGCGTGATCCAGCGATTTCGCGGCCAGCTTCAAGGTTGTCTCGGAAATATGGCGTTAGTAAGTCAGCGTGATTTTCCAATAGGTGACCGTAACTTGAGTATCCTCGTACGTTGAAGAATGTTAAGAAGGTCTCAAGCACTTCTTCGTATGCCCCGAGCTTGAACTCTGTTTCATCCACTTGCGCCCCCAATTCGTCGAACTCCATCGCTGCAGAACGTACGTTAGAGGCCACGGTGCTCTCAACAGACGCCCCACCTAAGTCAGGACTCCAAGCCAATCTAAGACCTCGAACCCCACGCCCTACTGCCTGTTCAAAATCAGGTGCAGGTTCTTGAATCGTGTTCACTTCACTATCAGCACTTGGTCCAGAAAGAACGTTGAGCATGAGAGCTGCATCCCTCACTGTACGGGTTATGGGTCCCACACACGAGGTGTTCACCGGATGCCAACTGGACGGCCCTGCAATTCTGCGTGGTACGCGACCTTGGCTCGCTTTGATACCGTAAACTCCACAAAAACTGGCGGGGATACGAATGGATCCCCCCCCGTCACTTCCCTGAGCTATGGCAGTCATCCCAGCAGCTACTGAAGAGGCGGCTCCTCCAGATGATCCACCACTAGTGTGAGTGGGGTTCCAAGGATTAAAGCACGATTCGCCCACCCGGTTGTCACAAGTCCCGGCATGTCCGTATTCAGGCGTGTTGGTCTTGCCCAAAAGGATCGCTCCTGCCAATTCCAAACGCTCTGTACAAAGCGCATTACCCACAGACACTTCTTGTGGATTAACCGCTGAACCATGCGTGATCCTCACCCCATCCAGGTCCTCTAGATCCTTGATCGAAGTTGGGACACCATGGAGCGCTCCTAGATCCCGACCATCCATCACCGCCTGCTCTGCCAATCTAGCCCGATCCATGGCCCGCTCAGGAGTAATCGTCAAAAAAGCATTCAGATCGGGGTTCAAACGTTCAATACGTGAGAGAGCGGCTTCGGTAACTTCAACCGGAGAAACCTGTTTGTTTACGATCATCTTTTTTAAACTGTGCGCAGGTTCAAATGCCAGTTCATCATTGGTCAAAATTACACTCTCCTAAACTAATGGCTGAGTTGGTAGGCCCAATTGCAAATCAACCTCCACCGTTACTTGTGCTACCAGTTTCAGGTCTTGCAACTGACCTGAAACGTTGCCGAACGTGTACGTATGCATGTTTGCTAGCCAGTTTCGGGTGGCGAACAACCTGCGCGATATCGGGAATTTATCCGTCGATGTAACACACACTAGTACTTTGGCAACTACTTGCCAAGAGTAGGCAGATATCGTCCAAGACCGAAGTGAACCGTCTACACGAGGCGCAACAACCAATTCACACAGATCTAGGCGCGGGCTAACAGGCCAGCCATGTCCATAACGGTTGATATCACTCCATCTTAGATCCAACGAACTTAGAGATCGCACGGGCGGTCGGATCAGTACGAACGTTAACTATCGCTGGCACGCCAGACGCCAACGCTCGCTCAAGCGCTGGCCTTATATCCCCCGGTTTTTCCACGCACTCCCCATGGCCACCCAGCGCCTCCGCAATTTTCTCATAACGCGTGAATCCCAATTCGCGCCCGGGTTTCCGAACATTCTCTACCCTGGCTGTCCACCCCTCGTTATTAGACACAACAACAAGAATTGGAAGCTTGTACCTTACCGCCGTATCAAAATCCATCACGTTCATACCAAGTGAACCATCACCATGCAACGAAATCACCTGCTTGTCGGTTTTTGCCAACTGGGCTCCTATCGCGTAAGGCAAGCCCACCCCCATACAACCAGTAACACCAGAGTTAAGACGGTGGCCTGGCATGTACGTCGGCAATGATTGTCGACCATAGTGCAGGATTTCATTGCCATCCACGGTCAGAATCGCATCGCGGTCCATCACTTCGCGAATCTCTTTGCAAAGTCGAAGAGGATGAATCGGAACCTGATTCGAGTTCATTAACGGGGCGACCCGCTCTTCACGTTCTTGGTGCTTTTCTAGTAAAAAGTTAACCCACTGCGATAATTTCCTGCCCGTGTACTTACGACCAGTTTGATCAACTGCGTCAATCAACTGTCGCAAGACAGCCTTGGCGTCACCCACTAATCCGACATTTACGGCGCGGTTACGACCGATCTCGTCGGAGTGGATGTCAATTTGGATAACCCGCGCATCATTTGCAAAACGTCTACCGAAAGTTAAGATCCAGTTGAGCCTGGTTCCCACAACTAACACAAGGTCCGCTTCCCGCATGGCCGCTGAGCGGGCCGCCGGGAACGACAGTGGATGATCATCCGGAATTAGGCCTCTTGAGATCGGCGTCGTATAAAACGGGACCCCAAGCCGCTCTACAAGTTCCCGCAATTCGGTCCACGCTGTGGACCAGAAAACTCCTCCCCCTGCGATAACAAGTGGTCGATTTGCTGCTTCTAACAAATCCACAGCCTCACTAACTGCTTCCGGATCAGCCTCAACTCGTGGTATTACGGGAGGCCTCGCCTGGAATGGAACATCGTCTTCATCAATCTCGGCGTAAAGTACATCCTCATTGCAGTCGATGTAGACGGGTCCCGGTCGACCATTTGTTGCTGCTCGAAAAGCAGCTGCCACTTGTTCTGGATACATAATGGGTTCTGTTGGCCTGATTGCAAGCTTGCTGACTGGTCGAAATATGCTGACTTGATCGATCTCTTGGAAACCTCCCTTACCAAAATCAGAGATTGGCCCCGCGCCTCCAAGCGTAACCATGGGCGCACAATCCACATACGCGTTGTACTGTCCGGTCAGCAAGTTCAATGTCCCAGGTCCGGACGCGGCAGTGGTAACCCCAGGTTTACCGGTAACTCTAGAATAGCCATGTGCTGCCATAGCAGCTGCCTGTTCATGGCGGAAATCGACTGTGCGTATGCCAAGATCCGCTGCATTGTTGACGATCTCATAGTTTGGCCCACCCATGAGATAGAACAGGGTGTCAACGCCCTCTTGCCTTAGGGTTCGAGCTATCAGGTAACTTCCACTAACTCGCGACAATCAATGTCTCCCTGTGGTTGACTATGTATAGATCTCTTATCAAACAAACGGATTGTATCGCCCTATCATCGTGGTCATTACTGTCCGTTTGTAGATGAACAGGAGAGTGCTATGCTCGTTCCATTCACCAACAGTAACGCTAAGGACGGATAAAACATGCCTCTCTATATGCTACAGGGTTCGTACACTCCTGAATCATGGAAAAACCAGTTATCGAATCCAAAAAGTCGTGTCAAACAGGTCCGGGCCATGGCCAAAGACTCCGAAGTCGAGATTAAAGAGTTTTGGTACGCCTTCGGGGAGTCCGATTTTTTCATACTGTGCGACGCAACAAATAACCAAGCCATGGCATCATTTGCTATCGCTGCTGCTACGCGCCAGAGTGTAAGTGACGTCACTACTACGGTGCTAATGTCAGCTGATGAAGGACTGTCTGCTATCCACGGCGCGGCAACCATAACATCACAAGCCTCATGGATAGACAATCAATAGACTCGACGTTTCAGCTTGGGTTTGTTGTACGTAGACTCAAGATATCAAATCAAAGAACGTGGATCGCTCCGCGGTAACACTGAGAATGTAGTAGGCTCTTCCATTCAGTCACTTGGTGAGCATGTCTGGCAACAAGTAAACTCAGGACAGATAAGGAACATTACGATTTTCAACCGCTCCTAGCTTGTGCCACGTCCTGCTTATAAGCAGAGCAGCACATCTAAGAACGGCTGAGATACCTAACAAGGGCTACCGAAACTCACAAACGCATTCTTATCCTGACGTCGAACGTTAGCACGCCAGTCACGGAGGCCAAAACGTGACCCTCCATAACGTCCCTATTGCCTTGACAATCGCCGGCTCAGATTCCGGCGGTGGAGCGGGTATACAAGCGGACTTGAAAACATTTGCGGCATTTGGTGTCTATGGCACTTCAGCTATCACTGCTGTGACGGCTCAAAACACTCAGGGGGTGCAGAGCGTCATGGAATTGCCAACAGATTTAGTGGAAGCGCAAATCGATTCCATTTCGGACGACATTGGTTTCTCCGTAGTAAAGACGGGAATGTTGGCAAACGCGCAGATCGTCAGAGCGGTTGCAGCAAAGGCTAATGAATTCGGAGGCCAGCCAATGATCATTGATCCAGTAATGATCTCTGCTAGCGGGGATCGTCTACTGCGCGAGGACGCCATTGAAGCGTATCGTTCTTTGCTGCTGCCATTGGCGACAGTTGTCACACCCAACGCCCCAGAAGCTGAAGCGTTAACTGGCCTGAAGGTCACCGACCAGAAAACCATGCAAAAAGCAGCAGAACACATCCATGCTCTGGGACCCGCATATGTATTGGTTAAGGGGGGGCACATCGATGGGCCCAATGCTAGTGACGTGCTTTTTGATGGACAATCTTTCAAGATTTTCAGCGAGACACGCCTACATACTAAAAGTACCCACGGGACCGGTTGTACTCTAGCTTCTGCCATCGCTGCAGGTTTAGCTCATCTTCAATCAGTCGAGATATCGGTGAAGACAGCGAAATCTTACGTAACAGGTGCAATTAATGCCGCGCTCCCTATCGGGCAGGGTAGCGGCCCCATCAACCACATGAATAAATTGTGGATTGAAAAATATGGGCTCGGCCATGTTCTCAGCACGATTGCTTGATCCTCGTTTCACGTGCCAGATTTCTGAACCGTACATACCGAGAAAACATGTAACGAGTCAGCCCAACACAGCATCAGGCCACCTTTATCTACGACCGGCATGTTCGTCCAATGCTCTAGCTTTCAAACGATTAGCCTCAGGTACGGGCAGCGTAACAAGCCGGTCAATTTTAGCAACTGTTGCCAACGTCCCAGCCAACGTTGCCGTTTCCAGCAGCAGCGCTACGCCAAATTCGAAATCTTTTTTATCTATATACTCGCAGGCAATATCGCCGTCAGGCGCCTCGTTGTGGTAATTGCCGAGCGGAAAAGCAAGTCCGGTGACTGGATAACCATATGCGCCGAACGCGCTTGCCTCGCACGTTCCACCACTCATCAATTGACGTTGGGCATAAAAACCACCACAGCTACGATCAATAAGGCGATCCCGAGCAGATATAAGGTAGGCCTCTGCAGATTGATCAAAAGTACGCTGAGCATCACCTACTCGAATAACAGGCCCTCGTCCTATCTCGGCACCCGGTAACGATCTGCTGGACTCAATAGAAATAATTATCGTGTCCTTCGGGATCAGACGTTGATCTGCGATAAGCCTAGCCCCTATCAAACCCAACTCCTCAGCTCGTGTGAACAAGCCGAATACGGCCCCAGGAGAGTTGGATTCCACGGCAGACCGCATCACTGTAAGCGCTGCGGCACAGCCAGCCAGATCATCTAACGCTCGCATATAGATTGTTTTTTCATCTAGAACGTAATCCGGTAAATCAAAAACTACGGGGAGCGGTAATTCACCTACGGGATCGGTGTCGATCTCGATAGTAACCTCTCGAGCTCCTGGATCACCATGAGGTCCTGTGACTACACCAGAAACCCTACTACCATCAGCACAAATGACACTTACCCCGACGCCCGCATCAAGAGACTTCTTGGGCACTCCGCCAAGCGTACGTGCTATAAGTACATTATGTTTTCGGCCTATCACCTCAAATCCCGGATGATCCAAGTGTGCAACGAAGGCCATCCCAGTTGCAGCTTTATCCAAACCAGGACGTTCCACGATAATATTTCCAAAAGGGTCATGCGTAAGTTTTAGTCCAAGGTCGTCACACTCTTGAGAAATGAGGGCTAGTACCTGCTCCTCAAAATACGGGGCCGCCGGCGCAGACCCCAGCTTCTCCAGCATGACTAGTGCGTATTGACAGTCAGATTCCCATAGGTTCAAGTAAGACTCCTGTTGAGCGTGATATGTTTCACTTCCCGACGAATAAGGCATGCATAGGTTGCGGGAAGGATCCCGATATGTACCTGCAAATTGTTCTACCACATACTCGGTTATCTAAAATGATCAACCTATCCCCTTTCCAATTTCCGAAAGAATTGTACTTCCCCAAAAAACATGTGGTCACGTCTTCAACAGGAGGCCTACATTGCCGCAAATACTCTGCTTAGTTGAAGCTACAAATCCGATCGCAGCTGAGGTTAAAAAGCGCATACCTGATGGATGGGATC